>JBDHSJ010000014.1:0-36196 GCA_039808065.1 Burkholderiaceae bacterium
TTGACGATGACCGCGCCGGCGTCGCCGTCGATCACCACCCAGTCGTCCTGCCGGATCAGGCGGGAGGCCTCGCGGGTGCCGACCACGGCCGGGATGTCCATGCTGCGCGCCACGATGGCGGTGTGCGAGGTCTTGCCGCCGATGTCGGTGATGAAACCCTTGAACACGCCGTCGCGGAAACCCAGCAGATCGGCGGGCGAGATGTCAGCCGCCACCAGCAGCAGCGGGTCCTCGCCGGCGAAGTCGCGCGGGGCCAGACCGAGCAGCGGGTCAGCCTGGCGGGCCAGCACCGAGAGCATGCGCTCCACCACCTGTTCCAGGTCAGCCTTGCGCTCGCGCAGGTACTCGTCCTCCATCTCGTCGAACTGGCGCGCCAGCACTTCAAGCTGGGCAGAGAGCGCCCACTCGGCGTTGTAGTGGCGCTCACGCACCCACTCCACCGCCGCGTCCACCAGGGCTTCGTCGCGCACCAGCATCAGGTGCACGTCCAGCAGCGCGGCCAGCTCGGCCGGGGCGTCGGGGGGCAACTGGTCGCGCAGCAGGGTCAGCTCTTCGGCCACCTGGTCGCGCGCGCCATGGCAACGCGCCACCTCGGTGGGCACCTGCGCCTCGTCGACGAAGTAGTGGGCGACATCCAGGCGGCTGGAGGCCACCAGCACGGCGCGCCCGATGGCCACTCCGCGCGAAACCGCCGTGCCGAAGACCTGGAAGCTCATCGCGGCCCTGCCTTATTCGCCTTCGCCGAAGCGGTCCGCCACCAGGGCGGTGATGGCCTCATGGGCTTGGGCTTCGTCCTCGCCCTCGGTTTCCAGTTCGACTTCGCTGCCCAGGCCGGCCGCCAGCATCATCACGCCCATGATGCTCTTGGCATTGACGCGCCGACCGTTGCGGCTCAGGAAGACCTCGCAACGGAAGCTGCCGGCCAGTTTGGTGAGCTTGGCGGAGGCACGCGCGTGCAGGCCCAGCTTGTTGATGATCTTGAGGGTCGACTTCTGCATGCCCCGGAGATTAGCCGCTGCAACTCAAGCGCCGCCCGGGGCTTGCCCGACACCGCGCAAGCCGCCCTCCACGGCGCGCTGCGCCAGCTCGGCCAGGCCCAGATTGCCATAGCACAGGCTGCGCCACAGCATGGGCACGTTCACGCCATGCACCAGGGCGGCGTCATGGCGCCCGGCCAGCGCGGCCTGGGCGGCGTTGCAGGGCGTGGCGCCCGGTGTGTCCACCAACAGCAGCACGGGCTGATCGGCCGGCAGGAGCGCGCGAATGGCGGCTTCGGCGACTTGCAGGTCCCAGTCGGGCGGAATGTCCAGGGTTTGCAACTGGGCGCTGCAACCCGGATAGGTGTGCCGGGCCACCTGCGCCAGCGCGGAAGCCAGCGGAGCGTGGGCCACGAGAAGGAGCTGGACCATGACCGGGATTATCCGGAGTGCGGGTGCTGCAGGCCTTGCAGGAACTCGTGAGCCGCCTCGGCATCGAGGGTCTTGCCCTGCACCAAGGCCTGGTAGATGCGCATGCCGCGCACCCAAGTCAGCAGCTGGGCCTGGCCCTGCGGGCCTTGCAGGCGGTAGACGCCGCTCTCCGGAAAGGCCAGCGCCCCGGCCGGCGCGTTGGCCGCTTCGCCGCGCCCTTGCACCGCCAGGCCCAGGCGGCCAGCCAGGCGCGGCGCGCTTTGCGCCAACGCCGGCTGCAGGTGCTCGGGACGCTCCAAGCGTTCCCAGGCAATCGAGAAGCGCTGGCCGTGCTGCTCGCAATGGGCCAGACCTGCGCCGTCGCGGGTCTGGATGGCGGGCTTGCAGGGAAAGCGGGCGCGCAGTTCGGCGTCCGCCAGTTCCAGCTCGCGCCAGTCCCAGTGCGGGCTGCAGGCCGCAAGCGACAGGGCCAGCGCAAGAGTTCTGAAGTGAGGCATGCGGGCATTATTCAGGCCCCGCTCTGCCTGCCTGCCCCATGACCGCCCCCGCCCAAAGCCTTGCCGGACTCCGCGTCCTCGACCTCAGCCGCGTGCTCGCCGGCCCCTGGGCCACGCAGATGCTGGCCGACCTGGGCGCCGATGTGGTCAAGGTCGAGCGTCCCGGCAAGGGCGATGACACGCGCGCCTGGGGCCCGCCCTTCCTGCCCCAGGCCGATGGCTCAGATTCGTCCGAGTCGGCCTACTACCTGTGCGCGAACCGCAACAAGCGTTCCATCACCATCGACCTCGCCCACCCTGAGGGCGCCGCCCTGGTGCGCGCACTGGCCGCCCAGGCCGATGTGCTGGTGGAGAACTTCAAGGTCGGCGACCTGGCCCGCTACGGCCTGGCGCCGGCCGACCTGCTGCAGCAGCACCCGCGCCTGGTGATCTGCTCGATCACTGGCTTTGGCCAGACCGGCCCCTGGGCCGAACGGCCTGGCTATGACTTCGTCGCCCAGGCCCTGGGCGGGCTGATGAGTGTGACCGGCGTGCCCGAGGGTGAGCCGGGCGCCGGCCCTCAGAAGGTGGGCGTGGCCGTCACCGACCTGTTCACGGGCCTGCATGCCAGCGTCGCCATCCTGGCTGCGCTGCGCCACCGCGACGCCACCGGCCAGGGCCAGCACATCGATTTGGCCCTGCTGGATTGCCAGTTGGCCATGCTGGCCAACCTGGCCAGCCAGACCCTGTGCAGCGGCCAGGCGCCGCGCCGCCAGGGCAACGCCCACCCCAGCATTGCGCCCTACCAGGCCTTTGCGGCAGCGGACGGCCACTTAGTCATCGCCGTGGGCAATGACCGACAGTTCGAGCGCCTTTGCCAGACCCTCGGTCATGCCGAATGGGCCCAGGACGCCCGCTTCATCAGCAACGCCGAACGGGTGCGGCACCGACCTGCGCTGGAGGGCTATCTGGCCCCTGTGCTGGCCGGTCAGCCGCGCGCCCACTGGCTGGAGCGACTGGAAGCGGCCGGCGTGCCGTGCGCCCCTGTGAATGGCGTGGACGAAGCGCTCGCCCTGCCCCAGGTGGCAGCGCGCGGCATGGTGGTTTCCCTGCCCCACGCGCTGGCGCCGCACCTCCTGGTCGTCGGCAACCCCATCCAATTCGGCGCCACGCCGGTGCAGTACCGCCGACCGCCACCCCGGCTGGGCGAGCATGACGCCGCCATCCTGAGCGAGTGGCTGGGTGCTGATGACGAAAAGTTGCAGCTCTGGCGCCACTCGGGCGCGCTCGGCTGACGCCCATCCAGGCCCCCCGCATCCGGGATGGACGGGGCGGCCGGTAATTCACACACTTCAGCCCTCCCGAGCCCTGCGGCGTCCTGCATCCCCATGTCCCACCCTCCCCAGCCGCGCCCCAGCGCGGCCGAAGCGGTCAGCATTGCGCCCACCGATCTCGGTGCCGTGCTGGCGCAGCTCGGCCCGGAGGTGGTGCAGCCGCTGCAGGTGGCGCTGGAACGCTTGCAGACCCTGCAAGCCAATGGCAACAGCGAGCTGGCCGCGGCCCTCGCCAGCCTGCGTGAGCCGCTGCGGCGCGCGCGCGACGGCGCTGTCATGGCCCACCAGCTCGGGCGCCTGGCCAGCGGCCGGGTGCGGCCGGCACAAGATCGGCTGGCGCTGAACGAATGCCTAGAGCAGGTCTGTGCCACGCGCCGGCGCGAAGCCGCGGTGCGGGGCCTGCAGCTGCGCGTGCATCTGCATCTGGCCGAAATCCAGGGAGACCCGACCCTGGTGACGAGCCTGCTCAACAGCCTGCTGGACTGGGCGCTTTCGCACACGCGCAGCTCCATCGATCTGGACCTGCAGCTCACCCCCTGGCCGGTACGGGCCCGCCTGCGCTGCCGCTTTGCGGTGCGCGACCTCGATCAGCTCAGCCGCGGCCCCGCACCCGAGGCGCACCGCGGCCTGAACTGGCTGTTGGTGGAGCACACCGCCGCCCTGCTGGGCGCCGAGGTGAAGCGCGAGGACGAGGCCGGCGTCTGCGTCGCCCAGCTGGACTTCCCGGTGCCGCGCCTGCACGAGGTACTGGAAACCCTGGACTTCGGCGCTGCCCACACCGAGAGCGGCCACAACACACGCCCCTTCGCCGGCTGGCAGGTGCTGCTGGTGAGCGCGCGGCCCGAGTTGGTGCAGGCGGCCCGCGCGACGCTGGAGCCGCTGGGCTGGTCGCTGGAGGTGCTGTCCTCGGTCGATGTCGCCTTCCAGCAGTGCCTGGAGCGCCTGCCGCAGGCCATCGTCGTCGACGGGCGCTTGCACGGCCCCGACCTGGAGCAGTTCTGCTGCCATGTCCGGGCCGATGCCCCGCGCTTCGCCTTCATTGAGCTCCTGCCCACCGGCAGCGGGCCCTTGCCGGCCATTGCCGGCATCACGCCCTGCCGCGAGGATCAGCTGGCCAACCAGCTGCCCATTCTGCTGCGTCGCGCCCTGGCCCCTGCCAGTCAGGAACTGACCTTCCGGCTCTGACCTCCTGGCCATGGGGCTTTGGCCCAGGCGCGAGAATCGCGCCATGGCTTTGAATCGTCGATACCTCTTGCTCGGCCTGGCTGGCGCGGCGGCTGCCGGCATGGGCGCTGTGGCCTGGCACTGGCAGTCCGGCACGCCGGCACCCCGGGTGGACTACACCTTGCTGGATGGCAAGACTTACAGCAGCGCCCAGTGGGGCGGTCGCGTCATGCTGGTGAATTTCTGGGCCACCAGCTGCGCCACCTGCGTGAAGGAGATGCCCGAGATCATCGCCACGCACCGCAAGTTCCAGGGCAAGGGCTTCGACACCCTGGCGGTGGCCATGCAGTACGACCCGCCGGACTATGTGGCCCAGTTCGCCCAGACCCGCAAGCTGCCCTTCGGCGTGGCGATCGACAACACCGGCGCCATCGCCCACGCCTTCGGCCCCGTGCGGATGACACCCACGACCTTCCTGATCGACAAGCAGGGCCGCATCGTCAAGCAGATCCTGGGCGAGCCGGATTTCCCGGCCCTACACCAGCTGATCGAGAAGCTGATCGCCGCCTGACGGCGGCTCAGATCGCGCCGGCCTCGGCGGCCTGACGGTCGGCGTGGTAGCTGGAGCGCACCAGCGCGCCCACTGCCGCGTGGCTGAAACCCATCTTCTCGGCCTCGCGCTCGAACATCTTGAACGTGTCCGGGTGCACATAACGGCGCACGGGCAGATGGTGGCCGCTGGGCGCCAGGTACTGGCCGATGGTCAGCATGTCCACGCCATGCGCGCGCAGGTCGCGCATCACGTCGAGGATCTCTTCGTCGGTTTCACCCAGACCGACCATCAGGCCGGACTTGGTGGGCACACCCGGCACTGCGGCCTTGAACTTCTTCAGCAGGTTCAGGCTGAAGGCGTAGTCGCTGCCGGGCCGGGCTTCCTTGTAGAGGCGCGGCACGGTCTCCAGGTTGTGGTTCATCACATCCGGCGGCGCCGCCTTCAGGATTTCCAGCGCCCGGTCGTCGCGGCCGCGGAAGTCGGGCACCAGCACTTCAATCTTGGTGGCGGGTGAAGCGGCGCGCGTCTCACGGATGCAGTCGACGAAATGCTGGGCCCCGCCGTCGATCAGGTCGTCGCGGTCGACGCTGGTGATGACGACGTACTTGAGCTTGAGCGCACCAATGGTCTTGGCCAGGTTGGCGGGCTCGTTCGGATCGAGCGGGTCAGGGCGGCCATGGCCCACATCGCAGAAAGGGCAGCGACGCGTGCACTTGTCGCCCATGATCATGAAGGTCGCCGTGCCGTGGCCGAAGCATTCGCCGATGTTCGGGCAGCTGGCTTCTTCGCAGACCGTGTGCAGCTTGTGCTCGCGCAGGATCTGCTTGATCTCATAGAAGCGGGTGTTGGGTGAGCCGGCGCGCACCCGGATCCAGTCGGGCTTCTTCAGCACCTCGGCTTGCACCACCTTGATGGGGATGCGCTTGGTCTTGGCGTCGCCTTTTTGCTTTTCGGACGGGTCGTAGGAGCTGCTGGTCTCGGTCGTCATGGCTGTAGCTGCGCCGCCAGCCGCTCGGTGAGCACGGCGGCCACGGCCGCCCAATCGCTGGGGCCGCCGAGTGTAACGAGGTCGACCGTTCGCAATCCGGGATAACCACAGGGGTTGATACGCGAAAAGGGTTCGAGGTCCATCGCCACGTTCAGGGCCAGGCCGTGGTAACCGCAATGCCGGCTGATCTTGATGCCCAGGGCCGCCACCTTGCCCAGGCCCTCGAAGGGATCGAGCGCAGGGCCCTGCGGCGCGGCATGGGCGCGCGGGTCGGCCAGGCGCACGTAAATGCCGGGCGCGCCGGGCACCCGCAGGCCGGTCAGGCCGAAACGCTCCAGGGTCTGGACCAGCGCGGCTTCCAGGCGGAACACGTACTCCTTGACGTAGATGCCCAGGCGGCCCAGATCCACCAGCGGGTAGGCGACGATCTGGCCGGGACCGTGGTAGGTCACCTGGCCACCGCGGTTGCTCTGCACCACCGGGATGTCGCCGGGGGCGAGCAGGTGCTCGGGCTTGGCGGCCAAGCCGAGCGTGAAAACGGGGGGGTGTTCGCAGAGCCAGAGTTCATCCGGCGTCTCGGGCCCGCGAGCGGCCGTGAAGGCCTGCATGGCGGTGGCAGTGTCTTGCCAGTCCACCCGGCCCAGGGTCTTGATGATCATGCGCAGGATGCTAGCGTGGGGCCATGCGCGCACTGCTCCTGGTCCTGCTGCTCAATCTCGCCCAAGCCGATGCCCTGGATGCGGCGCAGCAGGCCTTGGACGCGGGCGACCGTGCCCAGGCCAAGCGCCTGCTGCAGGCTCCGGCCACGGATGGCGACCGCGCTGCGCAATGGGCGCTGGCGCAACTCTTGGAACTGCCGGGACCGACGCGCGACCTCAAGGCCTCGCTGCACTGGTACGGCCGGCTCGCGCAAGCCGGGCATGCCGGCGCCATGGAAGCCATCGGCCTGGCCCATTACCTGGGCCGCGGCGTTGAGCAGGACTTCAGCCAGGCCGCCGCCTGGTTCCGCCAGGCCGGCGAACGCGGCGAACTGGGCTCGCAATACCTGCTGGCCTCGATGTACGAGAAGGGCCTGGGCCTGCCGCGCGATCTGCGCCTGGCCCAAAGCTGGTACGGCCGCGCCGCCGCCCAGGGCGATGTGGCCGCCGCCGCCAAGTACGAAGAGCTGGAGCGCGCCCTGAACGAGCCGCCTACAGCACCACCTTGACCATCGGGTGCGTCGTCAGCGTGCGGTACAGCTCATCGAGCTGCTCGCGGCTGGTGGCCGTGATGGTGATGGTCAGGCCCAGATAGTTGCCGCCCTTGGAAGGCCGCTGCTCGATGGTGCGGACATCAAAGCCCGGGTCAAACTGCAGCGCCACATGGCCGATGGCCTCGACGAAGCCCTCGACATGCGCCCCCATCACCTTGATGGGGAACTGCGAGGGGTATTCGATCAGCGACTCTTCCGGTTTCATGGCAAGGTCCTTCACTTGATCCAGAGGCGCATGGCGTCCCAAAGTCTGCCGAGCAGACCCGCTTCAGGGACCGCCTCCTGCACCACCACCGGCAGCTCCGCCAGCGGCGCGCCGGCCGCGCTCTTGACCGTCAGGGTGCCGACGCGCTGGCCCTTTTGCAAGGGGGCGATCAGCGGATCGGTACGCTTCAACTCGGTCTGCAGCTTGGCGCCCTCGCCGCGCGGCACGGTGACGAACACCGGCTGAGCCGCGCCGAGCTTGGCCTTCTTGGCCTGGCCCTTCCAGACCTCGACCTCCGCCAAGGTCTTGCCACCTTCGTACAGGCGCAGGCCGTCCCACGCGCTGAACCCCCAGTTCAGCAGCTTCTGGCTTTCATTGGCGCGCGCCTCTTTCGAGGCCGTGCCCAGCACCACGCTCAGCAGGCGACGCTTGCCATTGGGGAAGTCGCGCAGCGCACTGGTGATCAGGCAGTAGCCGGCGGCCTCGGTGTAGCCGGTCTTCAGACCGTCCACCGAAGGGTCGCGCGCCAGCAGCAGATTGCGGTTGCCCTGCTTGATCTTGTTGTAGGTGTACTCGCGGACCTTGTAGTAGCCGTAATACTCGGCGTGGTCCAGGATCAGATGGGTGGCGATGACGGAGAGGTCGCGCGCCGAGCTGTAGTGCCCGGGTTCGCTCATGCCCGTCACGTTCTTGAACTGGGTGTTCTTCAGACCCCAAGCCTTGGCCTGGCGGTTCATCAGCTCGACGAACTGTTCCACCGTGCCGCTGACACCCTCGGCCAGCGCCACCGAGGCGTCATTGCCGCTCTGCACGATCATGCCGTGCAGCAACTCGTCCACCTTGGGGCGCATGGTGGTGTCGATGAACATCAGCGAGGGGTCGCCCTTGCGCTCGGCCCAGGCGCGCTGTGAGACCGGCAGCTCCTGCTGCAGGGTCAGGCGCTTTTCTTTCAATGCGTTGAAGACCAGATAGGCCGTCATCAGCTTGGTCAGCGAGGCCGGCTCGGCCTGCGTGTCAGCCTCGCGCTCGGCCAGGATCTGGTTGCTGCTGACATCGAGCAGCAGGTACTGGCGCGCCGCCACTTCGGGGGGCTGAGGAGCCTGGGCCCAGGCCGGCAGGGCCAGGGCGCACAGCATCAGGGTGCGAACGATCAGCTTCATGGGATCCAAGGAGAAAGTCAGGGCGACCAGGCGCGAACCACCAGGTCTTTGAGCAGCGTCTGCTGCCCGTGAAAGTAATGGCCGGCGCCCGGCAGCACGGTGACGGGCAGGGCCTGCGGGCGCGCCCAGTCGAGCACGGCCGACAGCGGCACCACGTCGTCATGCTCACCGTGCAGCACGAAGGTCTGCGGCGGCACCTTCTCGGCCGGGAAGCGGCTGGCGGCCAAGCCGATCAGGGCCAGCTTGTCGGCCGGCTGGCCGGTCTGCTGCAGGCGCTCGGCCAGCTTGGTGGCCACGAAGGCGCCAAAGGAAAAGCCGCCCAGATAGAAGGGTTGGTGGGGCTCGCGCACGGCCGCGGCGGCGGCCCAGGCATCGTCCACCTCGCCGACGCCGTGATCAAAAGCGCCGGCCGATTGGCCGACACCGCGGAAATTGAAGCGCACCGCGCGCAGGCCCAGGGCCAGCGCGGCGCGCGCCAGGCTCTGCACGCACTTGTTGTCCAGCGTGCCGCCATGCGTGGGCAGGGGGTGCAGCAGCAGGGCCACGCCGCGCGGCGTGCCCTCAGGCTCATCAATGGCCAGTTCCAGCGGTCCCGCCGGCCCGTTGATGAGCCGACGCTGCGTGCTGGGCTTCATCAGCGGCCCACCGAATCGGGCAGCTGCAAGCGCTCCACCACCTCGCCCTTGGCCAGATGGCGGTCGACGATCTCGTCGATGTCGCTGTTGTCGACAAAGGTGTACCAGACGGCCTCGGGGTAGACCACGGCCACCGGGCCGCCGGCACAGCGGTCCAGGCAGCCTGCCTTGTTGACCCGCACGGCGCCCTTGCCCGCCAGTCCGGCCGCCTTGACCCGCGCCTTGCAATGGTCGAACCCTGCCTGCGCAGCGTGCTGGGCACAGCTGGCCTCGCCGTTGTCGCGTTGGTTCAGGCAGAAAAAGATGTGGCGCTGGTAGTAACTGCTCATAAGGTGCGGGATTCTAGGGAGGCCGTCACCCGCGCCATGCACCAGCCCAGGCCCAGCAGCGGCCACCACCAGCCAAGCCACTGCGTCAGGCCATAGAGCTTGACCATGGCGCCCTGTTCCCAGATCAGCAGGCTTTGCTGCCAGTACACATCGGGCGCGAGACCGTTGACCAGTACCAGCAGAGCTGTGAAGACCGGCAGCGCCAGCACCGCATTCAGGCGCGCCGGCAACAGCGCGCACAAGAGGGCCAGTGCCGTGCCCGTCAGCAGACCGGGCAAGGTGCTGGGCGTGGGCCAGCTCCAGGCCTGCTGCGGGCCGAAGCCCAGCGCGGCGGAGACGCTGGTCATGCCCACACCCACCGCCAACGCCCCGAACACAAGCGCGACGCGGTGCCAACCCTGCCGGGTGAGCGCGAGCATCAGCAGGCAGGGCGCGAGCAAGCCCAGGCCGGTGATGCTGCCGGCCAGCAGCCCGCTGGGCCGATTGCCCGCCAGCACCGGCAAGTCCGCAGCCCAGGGCGTGTCTTGCAGCCATTCCGCCGCAGTGGCAAGCAGCGCCGGCAGGAACTGACCCTGCGCCAGCGGCAGCGGCGGTGGGAACAGCAAGCCCAGCGGCCACAGCGCCAGCAAGGCCAGCCCGGCGCTGCCCTGCGGCAAGAACCAGCGCTCGCGCCAGCGGGCGCTGCGCTCCAGCACCCCCAGGCCCACCAGCAGCAGGCCCAGCAGCGCCCCCAACATGCCGCCGCCACTGTTCAGCACCCAGTCGCCCAGCGAGGGCACGCGCTTGTCCACGAAGTACTGGGTCACCTCCAGGGCATAGGCCAGCGCCGCACAGCTGAGCCCTCCCACCAGAAAGGCCAACCCGCGCGGCCGGCCGGCGCGCCACACCGCCACGAACAGCAACAGGCCGAGCGGCAGGTAGCCCACCGCATTGGCCCAGATGTCGAACTGGATCCAGTAGCGCGGCCACGGCAAATGGAAGAGCTGTTGCCAGGGCATGCCGGCTGGCCAGGCCCAAGGCCCGAACGGATACAGGCTGGCATACACCACCAGGGCGGCATAGCCCAGCGCGAGCCAAGCCGCGCTGCTGGAGTGGCGCGCCGACATCAGAAGGGGCGCACCACCACCATCACCACCGCGCCGGCAAACAACAGCACCGACATCTCATTGAAAACACGGAACCAGCGATGGCTGCGCCGGTTGGCCAGATGCTCGAACTCCTGGAGCAGCCCGGCACAGCGCCAGTGGAAGCCCAGCGACACAGCGACCAGCAGCAACTTGACCCACATCCAGCCCTGTCCCAGCAGGTAGCCGCGCCAGTTGTGGCCGAGCATGACCAGCCCCAGCAGCAGGGCGATCACCATCAGCAGATTGCCGAAACGCAGCAGCTTGCGCGCCATCAGCAACAGACGCTCGCGCTCGGCATGACTGTCCTTGGGCACCATGGCCAGATTGACAAAGATGCGCGGCAGGTAGAAGAGCGCCGCAAACCACGACGCCACGAACACGATGTGAAAGGCCTTGACCCAGAGAAACCAGTGCATCGGCGGATTATGCGAAGGCAGTGGAACCCGAAGGGACGTCAAGCAGCGCAGCTGCTCGGACACGCAGGCCCTGAGCCGGCGCAGCCGGTCGGCCGGAAGGCCGAGGTGGCGCCAGCCACCCAGGGCCGAAATGGCAAAAAAAAGCCCCAGCCGAAGGCTGGGGCGGAAAGCCTTGATGCTGTCATCACACAAGGCTCCTGCTCAGGGAGGAAAAGCAGGGAACAGTGGCCTCGCGGCTACCATTCGCTGACAAGTCTAGCACCGCCCCCTCCGGCGCTGGCAAGCCCTGCATGCGCAGGGAAAGCCCGGTTTGACTCCACTATTTCACGCCGCCATGACCGTCTTTTCCCCCTTCCCCGCCGGCCGCCCGCGCCGTCTGCGCCGCGATGCCGCCACCCGCGACCTGGTGCGCGAACACCGCCTGCATGCCAGCGACCTGATCCTGCCCGTCTTCGTGCACGAGGGCAGCGAGGCTCAGCCCATCAGCTCGATGCCGGGCGTCGCGCGGCTGCCAATCGACCAGCTGCTGCGCACGGCTGAAGAGGCGGTGGCGCTGGGCATTCCGGCGCTCGCGCTGTTTCCCGCCATCGAGCCGCACCTGAAGACGATCGACGGTGCCGAGGCCTTCAACCCGCAGGGTCTGATTCCCCGGGCCGTGCGCGCACTGAAGTCGCACTTTCCGCAGCTGGCCCTGCTGACGGATGTGGCGCTGGATCCCTACACCAGTCATGGCCAGGATGGCTTGCCCGACGAGACCGGCTACCTGATCAACGACGCCACCGTGCAGTTGCTGGTGCGCCAGGCCCTGACCCAGGCCGAGGCGGGCGCCGACATGGTGGGCCCGAGCGACATGATGGACGGCCGCATCGGCGCGATCCGCCAGGCTTTCGAGGCCGCCGGTCACATCCACACGCGCATCATGGCCTACAGCGTCAAGTACGCCAGCGGCTTCTATGGGCCCTTCCGCGATGCGGTGGGTTCCAAGAGCGCCCTGGGCAAGGCCGACAAGAACACCTACTACGTGGACCCGGGCAACAGCGACGAGGCCCTGCGCGAGGTGGCGATGGACCTGGCGGAAGGCGCCGACATGGTCATGGTCAAGCCCGGCATGCCGTATCTGGATGTGGTGCGCCGCGTCAAGGACGAGTTCCGCGTGCCCACCTTCGCCTACCAGGTGAGCGGCGAGTACGCGATGCTCAAGGCTGCCGCCGCCAATGGCTGGCTGGCGCACGATGCGGTGATGCTGGAATCGCTGCTGGCCTTCAAGCGCGCCGGCGCCGATGGCGTGCTCAGCTACTTCGCGCTCGACGCGGCGCGCCTGCTCAAAGCCTGATGGCCGAATTGCAGATCCAGCATGTGCAGCGCGGCGGGCTGGACAGCCTGCCAACGCTGCCCGACGAGCTGCCCACGAGCGGCTTTCTGTGGTTGGCGCTCACCCGCGAGGGGCTGAAGCGCCAGTTCCCGGTGCTGCAGGCCAGGCTGGCCCATTGGCTGCACGCGCCACTGATGGATCTGCATGTCTCGGATCTGCTGAACGAGCAGCTGCCCTCGCACTTCGAATCCACCCAGGCCTATGACCTGATGGTGCTGCGCCGCCTGGCCGCGGCGCGCCAGGCCGAGGGTGCGGACTGGGCCCAGCTGATCGACACCCGCGCCGTGGGCTTCGCGGTGTTCGAGCGCTTGCTGATCAGCGTCCACCCGGACGACTGCCCGGTGCTGGACTATTTCCAGGAGCGCTTGCCCCTGCTGGTGGGCAGCGAGGACGTGCGCGGCAGCCACCGCCTGCCGCTCAGCCCGGACGAGCTGATGCTGCGCATGCTGAACCACATGGTGGACAGCTATCTGGACCTGCGCCGGCTGCTCTCGCGCCGCCACGCTGAGTTGCAGCAGGATCTGCTGAACACGCGCCAGCCCTTTGAGGACTGGCCGGCCCTGCTGGCCGCACGCGATGCCTTGCATGGTCTGGAAGAGCTGTGCGAGGACCAGCATGCCGCCGTGCAGGAATGGCTGGACGCCCAGTCCGAGTTCCCCGATCGTGTGGGATCGGCCGATCAGGAATCCCTGCGGGTGCGCGCGCGCGACGTACAGGAGCACATCGAACGTGTGCTGTCCCACATTCGCCGCCTGACGGCCAATACCGACTCAGCGGTGCAGATGCATTACGCCGCCGTCGGCCACCGCACCAACAGCATCATGAAGGTGCTGACCGCGCTGACCGCGGTGTTCCTGCCGCTGAACCTGATCACCGGCATCTTCGGCATGAACTTCGATGCCCTGCCACTGATCCATGCACGCGAGGGTGCCTGGATCGCGCTCGGGCTGATGGCCGGCGTAGGACTGGGGCTGGGCTGGTGGTTCCGGCGCAAGCGCTATTTGGGCTCGCGGCCGTAGGGGTCGGGGTAGCCCAGGCCTTGCAGGATCTCGGTCTCGCGCGCCTCCATGGCCTCGGCCTGGGCCGTCTCCTCGTGGTCCCAGCCCTGCGCATGCAAGGTGCCATGCACCAGCAAGTGGGCGTAATGCGCTTCCAGGGACTTGCCCATCTCGGCGGCCTCGCGCTCCACCACCTCGGCGCACAGCACCAGATCGGCCAGCACCACCGGGTCGCTGTCGTAGTCGAAGGTCAGCACATTGGTGGCGTAGTCCTTGCCGCGGTAGCTGCGGTTGAGCTCCTTCCCCTCCTCGGCGCCGACGATGCGGACCGTGATCTCGCCGTCGGTTTCGAGCGCATGGCGGATCCAGCGCGCCACCTTGTGGCGCGGCAGCGCGGCGCGATGGCGCGGGTCGGCGAACTGCAGCGACAGGGCCAGTTCAGGCAGCAGCGCCCGGCTCATGGGCGCCCCCCGATGGCGGCGGCGCGGTTGTCATAGGCTTCGACGATGCGGCCCACGAGCGGGTGACGCACCACGTCGGCGCGCGTGAAGCGGGTGAATGCCAGGCCCTCGACACCGCGCAGCACCTGCTCGGCATCGACCAAGCCGCTGGTCATGCCGCGCGGCAGGTCGATCTGGCTTGTGTCGCCGGTGACGACGGCGCGGCTGCCAAAGCCGATGCGGGTCAGGAACATCTTCATCTGCTCGGGCGTGGTGTTCTGGGCCTCGTCCAGGATGACAAAGGCGTGGTTGAGGGTACGCCCGCGCATGAAGGCCAGCGGCGCCACTTCCAGCAGACCCTTCTCCTGCGCCTTGGCAACACGCTCGAAACCCATCAGGTCGTAGAGCGCATCGAAGAGCGGGCGCAGATAGGGGTCGACCTTCTGGGCCAGGTCACCGGGCAGAAAGCCCAGGCGCTCGCCGGCCTCAACGGCCGGACGCGTCAGCACGATGCGCTGCACCTGGTGGCGCTCCAACGCGTCCACCGCGCAGGCCACGGCCAGATAGGTCTTGCCGGTGCCGGCCGGGCCGATGCCAAAGCTCAGGTCGTTGGAGAGGATGCGGTTCAGGTAGAGCTGCTGGTTGGGCGTGCGCGCGGCCAGGTCGTGGCGGCGGGTGTGCAGTTGCACCGGCGCATCCACGGGCTTGCCGGGCGGGGTGGCACCGGACTGCGCCAGCACCAGCTGCAGGGTCTCGGGTGCGATCGGCCGCTGCGCCAGCGCGCGCAGGCGCTGCAGGCTGTCCAGCGCGGCACGCGCCGCCGCCGCCGGGCCTTCGATGCGGAAGCGGGTCTGGCGGCGCGTCAGCCGCACGCCATGCGCGGCCGCCACGGCCAGCAGATTGGCGTCCAACTCGCCACACAGATGGGCGAGTTGCTGGTTGTCGATGTCTTCGAACTCGTGTTGCAGGACCACGGGCTTTCCTGGGCAGGCGGATCGGGGGAGGGGCGCCGATTGTCAACGACCCCTCCTGCACAATTCCTGACATGTGCTCCGCCCCGTCTGTGTGGGCCTCGGTCCGACGGGTCGGGGCCTTCTTGTTCCTGCTGCTGAACGCCTGGCTGGTCAGCGCTGCGCCGCTGGTCCTGGAGCAGGCCCGGCTGCTGGGTAGTCCGGCCGCCCCAGTGCAACTGCCGCGCGCGCCCGGCCCCCTTGCCCAGGAGCTGCAGTTCCGCTTCGACTACCGTGGCGGCGAACGCATGGCCGCCGCACTCTGGCTGGCCAGCCCCTGCGGGGTGCGCGGCGTGCGCGTCAACGGCGTGGTGCTGCTGGAGGACGGCGTGGGCCTGCCCTGCCGCAGCCCGCTGCTGCTGGCCCTGCCGATCGGATTGCTGGGCGAGCAGGGCAATCTGCTGGAGCTGCGCCAGCAAAGCCTGGACCCGTCGCCCTTTTCCCTGGGCCGCACCGAGCGCCTGGAAGCCCCGCAGATCGGCCCGTGGGACGAATTGCTGGGCTTGCACCGCAGCCTGGTGTGGCAGCGCGCCGGGCTGGCCCTGGGTGCGGCCGGCGCGCTGGCAGGCTTGGCACTGGCCCTGGGCCTGATGGGCCTGATGCATCGCTGGGAACGCCGCCTGCTGCTGGGCGCCACCGCCCTGCTGGCCTGGGCCCTGCTGCTAGGGGCGGAATGGCAGGTGTGGCTGCCACGCGACCACGCCGATCTGTTGCGCGGCCTGTTGCTGGGCCTGTGCTGCGCCGGCTGGATGCTGCTGCTGGGACGCCAATTGGGTTGGCGGCACACCCGCCTGGACGCCGCGGCCCTGCTGCTGGCCGTGATCCTGCCTTGGGTGCCGTGGAGCCTGGGGCAGGCACCTGCCGCCGCCACCCTGCAGGGTGCCGTGCTGGGCCTGTGGGCCGCCGCGCTGGCCCTGGTCAGCGTGGGCTTCCTGGTGCATCGGCTGCGCCAGTGGAAGCAAGGCGGCGAAGGCCTGCGCGCCTGGCGCGAGCAAGCCCATGGCACGCTGCTGCCGGTGCTGACCAGCCTGGGCCTGCTGGCCTGCCTGTTGGCCTGGGCCCAGACCCAGCGCAGCCCCGCTGTACCCTGGGTGACGCTGGGGCTGGCGCTGGCAGGCCTGAGCCAACTGCTCGGATTTGCGCAGGCACGCCTGCAGGCCGAACAGCGCCTGGTCACGAATGACCAGCGCTGGCAGGAACGCCTGGTCGAGTTCGAACGCCAGCAACGCACCCTGAGCGATCAGCACCTGGAGCAGGTGACCGAGCGCGAGCGCAAGCGCATTGCCGCCGATTTGCACGACGACCTGGGCGCCAAGCTGCTGACCATCGTGCACACCAGCGAGAGCGAGCGCATTTCCACACTGGCGCGCGAGGCGCTGGAGGAGATGCGACTCTCGGTGCGCGGCCTTACAGGCAAGCCGGTGCAGCTGCTGGACGCCGTGGGCGACTGGCGCGCCGAAGTGGTCTCGCGCCTGACCCAGGCCAATATCGAGGCCGAATGGATCTCGCTGGCCGAGGATGTTTCCTACACCTTGCCGGCGCGCGCCTACGTGCAGACCACGCGCATCATTCGCGAATCGATCAGCAACATCATCAAGCACAGCGGCGCCACGCGCTGCACCGTGCGCTGTCAGGTTCTCGACGACGATTTCCAGGTCATCCTGCAGGACAACGGCCATGGCATCTCCAGTGCGCTGGACGGCCGCTTGGACAAAGGCCATGGCATGGCCAGCATGAAGGCGCGCGCCAAGCAGATGCAGGGCCAGTGCCTGGTCGAATCCGGCCCTGGCTGGGGCACGCTGATCCGCCTCAGCATCCCTCTGTGATACTTGCCCGCTACCTTTTGATTGCCCGGTGACCGCCATGGACCACGTCCTGCTGCTCGAAGACATTCCCGAGATCCGCATGTGGCTGAAGAACCTGATCCAGCAGGTCTTCGCCAATGCCCGCGTGGTGGAGTGCGCGCGTGTGCAGGATGCCTTGCTGCAGGTCGGCCAGCAGCGCTTCGAGCTGGCGCTGATCGACCTGGGCCTGCCCGATGGCTCGGGCGTCACCGTCGTCGAGGCCCTGCGCGACAAGCAGCCCGAAGCGCAATCGGTGATCGTCACCATTCACGACGACGACGAGCATCTCTTCCCCGCCCTGCAGGCCGGCGCCTTCGGCTACCTGCTGAAGGAACAGGCCCGCGAGCTGCTGGTGGAGCAACTGCAGCGCATCAGCCAGGGCGAGCCGCCGCTGTCACCCTCGATCGCCCGCAAGGTGATCGCCTACTTCACCGGCCAGCGCCGCACGCCGGCCGCCTCGGTGGTGCCCGATGTGCAGCTGACCGAGCGCGAGACCGAGGTGCTGCTGCGCGTGGCCAAGGGCTTCACGCTGCCCGAGATCGGTGTGCAGCTGGGCCTGTCGCGGCACACGATTGCCGATTACGTCAAGCAGATCTACCGCAAGCTCAATGTGAGCTCGCGCGCCGAAGCCGCGCTCGAGGCGCAGCGCCTGGGCCTGTTCGGACGCAATTGATGATCGGTCGGCTGCGGGGGGCGGTGGCAGCCAAGACGCCGCCGCAGGTACTCATTGATGTGCAGGGCGTGGGCTACGAAGTGGATGTGCCCATGAGCACCTTCTGCGCCCTGCCCGGCCTGGGCGAGCCGGTGACCCTGCTGACTCACCAGGTGGTGCGCGAGGACGCCCACATCCTGTTCGGCTTCCTCAGCGGCGAGGAGCGCGAAGCTTTCCGCCAGCTCATCAAGATCTCCGGCGTTGGCCCGCGCACCGCACTCTCGCTGCTGTCCGGCCTGTCGGTCGGCGATCTGAGCGAGGCCGTGGCGCGCCAGGAGGCTGGGCGCCTGGTCAAGGTGCCGGGCATCGGCAAGAAGACCGCCGAGCGCTTGCTGCTCGAACTCAAGGGCAAGCTAGCGGATGCGCTGCCGGGCACGGGCCAGGTGGCGCTGGGCAGTTCGCAGGCCGACATCAGCCAGGCGCTGCTGGCCCTGGGCTACAGCGACAAGGAAGCGCAAGTGGCGGTGAAGAGCCTGCCCGCTGACATCGGTGTGGCCGAGGGCATCCGCCAGGCGCTGAAAGCGCTGAGCCGCTAAGGCACTGACCCATGCCGATCCAGACCGACGACTTCGCCGCCGCGCCGCTGGAGCGCATCGTCTCGGCCGGCGCGCGCTCGCCCAACGAAGAGGCGCTGGAGCGCGCACTGCGTCCCAAGCGCCTGGACGAGTACATCGGCCAGACCAAGGCACGCGAGCAGCTGGACATCTTTGTCGGCGCCGCGCGCAAGCGCCAGGAGGCCCTGGATCATGTGCTGCTGTTCGGCCCGCCGGGGCTGGGCAAGACCACGCTCTCGCACATCATTGCCGCCGAGCTCGGCGTGCGCTTGCACCAGACCTCGGGCCCGGTGCTGGAAAAGCCGCGCGACCTCGCCGCCATCCTGACCAGCCTGGAGCGCAACGATGTGCTCTTCATCGACGAGATCCATCGGCTCTCGCCGGTCGTCGAGGAAATCCTTTACCCCGCTCTGGAAGACTTCCAGATCGACATCATGATCGGCGAGGGTCCGGCCGCCCGCTCGATCAAGCTCGATCTGCAGCCCTTTACCCTGGTAGGCGCCACCACGCGCGCCGGCATGCTGACGAACCCGCTGCGCGACCGCTTCGGCATCACCACGCGCCTGGAGTTCTACACGCCGGAAGAGCTGCAGCGCATCGTCACGCGCTCGGCCGGGCTGCTGAACGCGCCGATTGACGAGACCGGCGCGCTGGAGATCGCACGGCGCTCGCGCGGCACGCCGCGCATCGCCAACCGCCTGCTGCGGCGCGTGCGCGACTGGGCCGACGTCAAGGGCGACGGCCACATCACCCAGCCCAGCGCCGAGGCCGCGCTGCTGATGCTGGACGTGGACCGCGCCGGCTTCGACCTGATGGACCGCAAGCTGCTCGATGCGCTGATCCAGCGCTTTGATGGCGGCCCGGTTGGGCTGGACAACCTGGCCGCCGCCATCGGCGAGGCCAGCGACACCATCGAAGACGTCATCGAGCCTTACCTGATCCAGCAGGGCTACCTGCACCGCACCCCGCGCGGCCGCATGGCCACGCTGATGGCCTACCGCCACCTCGGCCTGGCGCCGCCCTCGCGCGAGGGCGAACTCTTCTAGAGCCTCGCCTCCAGGGCGCTGATGAACTGCGCCGCCACATCCAGCCCGGCTTGCGCACTGATCTCCTGGAAGCAGGTCGGGCTGGTGACGTTGATCTCGGTAAGGTAGCCGCCGATCAGATCCAGCCCCACCAGCAACAGGCCGCGTGCCGCGAGCAGGGGCCCGAGGGCTTCGGCCACCTCGCGTTCGCGGTGGGTGAGCGGCATGGCCACGCCCTTGCCGCCGGCGGCCAGATTGCCGCGCACCTCATTGCCCTGCGGGATGCGCGCCAGGCTGTGCGAGACCGGCACGCCATCGATCAGCAGCACGCGCTTGTCGCCGTCGACGATTTCGGGCAGGTAACGCTGCGCCATGATGGTCTGGCTGCCGTAATGCGTCAGCTGCTCCAGGATGGAGCCGAGGTTCAGGCCGTCGGCACGCACGCGGAAGATGCCCATGCCGCCCATGCCGTCCAGGGGCTTGAAGATCACATCGCCCTGCTCGGCATGGAAGGCACGCAGGGCCTGCGGGTCGCGGCTCACCAGCGTGGGCGCGGTGAACTGCGGGAACTCCAGCAGCGCCAGCTTCTCGGGGTGTTCGCGCAGCGCGGAAGGCTTGTTGAACACCCTCGCGCCGTCGCGTTCGGCCTGGCTGAGCAGGTGGGTGGCGTAGATGAACTCGGCGTCGAAGGGCGGGTCCTTGCGCATCAGCACCGCGTCGGTGTCGGCCAGGGCGAGGTCGCGGGTGTCGACCAGGGCATACCAGTCGTCCAGCTTGCTGCCGTAGGCGCTGGCCACGGCGGCCTCACTCAGCTGCAGGCGCTGCGCGCCGCGGGCCATCACGCGCTGCCCGCTCTGCCAGTGCAGCTGCGGGGTCTCGCAGGTCCAGATGCCGTGGCCGCGCCGGGCGGCCTCGCGCATCATGGCGAAGCTGCTGTCCTTGGTGGTCTTGATGTGGTCGACTGGGTCGATGACGAAGAGCAGGTCCATGCGCGCCAGTGTGTCAGACTGAACCAGGAGGTGCTCGCCGATGTGCCGATTCCTTGCCTACCGTGGGGATCCGATTTACCTGGAAGACCTGGTCTGCCGGCCCAAGCATTCGCTGGTGCGGCAATCCTTGCGCGCCGAAGAAGCCAAGGTCGTGACCAACGGCGACGGCTTTGGTGTCGGCTGGTATGGAGAGCGCGAGACACCCGGCATCTACCGTGAAGTGACGCCGGCCTGGAGCGACGAGAACCTGCTGGCCCTGGCCGCCCATGTGCGCTCGCACCTGTTCTTCGCCCATGTGCGCGCGGCCACCGGCGGCGGCATTTCGCTGGCCAATTGCCACCCCTTTGCCAGCGGCAGCTGGCTCTTCATGCACAACGGCCAGGTGGGCGGCTTTGGCTGCCTGCGCCGCGATCTGGAGGCCGAGCTGCCGGACACGCTCTGGCACCAGCGCCGTGGCGCCACCGATTCCGAGCTGCTGTTCCTGATGGCGGTGCACCGCATCGTGCAAGGCTATGGCGTGGTCGAGGCGGTCGGCGAGGTGCTGGAGGACGTCAGCGGCCGCATGCGCCGCGCTGGCATCGAGGCGCCGCTGCGCTTTGCCGCCGCGCTGGCCGATGGCGAGGATGTCTACGCCTTCCGCTGGGCCAGCGACGCCCAGCCCCCCACGCTGTACCACCGCCGCGAGGCTTTTGGCCAGATGGTGGCCAGCGAGCCGCTGGAGGGGGAACCCGAGGGCTGGGAGCCGCTGGCACAGGGCGAGGCCCTGTGTCTGCATGCGGATGGGCGCACCAGCTCGCACCGGCTGGGCGTGCCGGCCTGATTTAGAAGATCGCCCGCGCCATTGCGTGGGTCAGTCCGGCCGCGCCATAGGCCAGGCCGAAGTAGGCCGTCGCCACACCCAGCGGCAGGGCCCAGCCCCCGGTTTCGCGTTTCATGGTGGCCAGGGTGCTCAGGCATTGCGGTGCCACTACGTACCAGGCCAGCAAGGCCAACGCGGTGGGCAGGCTCCATTGCTGGGCGATCAGGCCGGCCAGGGCATTGCCCTCGCTGGAAACCGCGTAGACGGTGGCCAGCGCGCCCACCGCGACCTCGCGCGCGGCCAGCCCGGGGATCAGCGCGATGACGATCTGCCAGTTGAAGCCAATCGGCTCGAACAGCGGCGCGAGCCAGCGACCCAGCTGGCCGGCCCAGCTGTATTCAATCGCCGGACGCGTGGCATCCAGCGGGGCGGCGGGGTAGCTGGAAAGCGCCCAGATCGCCAGCGTCATCACCAGGATGATGCCGCCCACGCGGCGAACGAAGATCCAGGCCCTTTGCAGCAGGCCGATGGCCAGATTGCGCAGGCGCGGCCAGTGGTACTCGGGCAGCTCCATCATCAGCGTGCGCACCTGGCCACGGGCTGTGAAATGCTTGAGCAGCCAGGCCACGCCGGCCGCGCTGGCCATGCCGGCGGCGTAGAGCGCAAACAGCACCAGGCCCTGCAGCTCGATGCCGACCCAGAGCCGGCGGTGCGGGATGAAGGCGCCGATCAGCAGCGCATACACCGGCAGGCGCGCCGAGCAGGTCATCAGCGGGGCCAAGGCAATGGTGACAAGGCGGTCCCGCGAATTGGCGATGGCACGCGTGGCCATGATGCCGGGTATGGCGCAGGCAAAGCTGGAGAGCAGCGGGATGAAGCTGCGGCCCGACAGCCCCAGGCCGCCCATCCAGCGGTCCAGCAGGTAGGCGGCGCGCGGCAGGTAGCCACTCTCCTCCAGCAGCAGGATGAACGCGAACAAGATCAGGATCTGCGGGAGGAAGACCAGCACCCCGCCCGCTCCGGCGATCAGACCATCCACCAGCAGGCTGCGCAGCCAGCCTTCGGCCAGGTGGGAATTCAGGGCCGCAGCCATCCAGGCGGCGCCCGCTTCAATCCAAGCCTTCGGTGCCTCGGCCCAGGCAAATACGGCCTGGAACATGCCGAACATCAGCAGCGCCATCAGCAGCGGGCCGAGCACGGGGTGCAGCACCCAACGGTCGATGCGCTCGGTGGGGCCGGGCGGCAAGGCCTGATCCAGGCCCAGACGCTGCAGGATGGCGGCGATGCGCGCGCCATCCTCGGACTCGGGCTGGGGCGGCGGCGCAGCAGGTTGCCAGGTGGCAGGGTCATCGAGCGAGCTGCGCAGCGCCTCAACCCCCTCGCCGTCGACCGCCACGCTGCGCAGCACCGGCATGCCGAGCTCTCGGCTCAGAGCGGCCGTATCCACGCGCAGGCCACGACGCTCGGCCACATCCGCCATGTTCAAGATCAGCACGCAGGGCAGCCCTTGGCGCTGCGCCGCCAGCACCAGGCGCAAGTGGCGGCGCAGATTGCTGGCATCCACCACGCAGAGCAGCAGGTCCGGGCGCTTTTCGCCCTTGGCCGTGCCAGCCAGCACATCGCGCGTCACCTGCTCGTCGGGGCTGCGCGGGTGCAGGCTGTAGGTGCCAGGCAGGTCGAGCAGGCGCAACCGCTCGCCGGCGGGTGTTTGCAGTCGGCCCTCCTTGCGCTCCACCGTCACGCCGGCGTAGTTGGCCACTTTCTGGCGGCTGCCGGTCAGGCGGTTGAAAAGCGCGGTCTTGCCGCAGTTCGGATTGCCCAGCAGGGCCAGCAGACGGCCCGTCGGATGGAGATGGACGACAGCCTGCTGCATCAGCGCGCCGTGGCGTCACCGTCCAGCGCGACGCAGGCCGCCTCGGCGCGGCGCAGGGCAAAGCGGCTCGCGCCCACCTGCACCACCAGCGGGTCACCGCCCCAGGCCGCGCGGCGCAGCACCTGCACGGTCTCGCCCGGCTCGAAGCCCAGATCCTGCAGCGCACGCCGCCAATCGGCCGGCCCCTCCTGGAGGTGACGGATGGTGGCGCGCAAGCGCAGCGGCAGGCGGTCGAGGGTCATGACAAAGCGAAGAGTCTGGCCAGCATTCTCATCAAATGCGAATTACTCGTATTTGGTCTGCATCAAGAACCATCGCGGGTGCGTGGCTTCAGGCCGGCTCCAGCATCACCACGCGCTGGCCGCGCACCGGGCCGGCCAGGCACTCCAGCAGGATGTCCTGGGCGCATTCGAGGCAGGCTCCGCAGCCCGTGCCCAGCCGGGTTTGCTCCTGCAAGGCGTCGAGGTCAGCACAACCACTGGCCACAGCGGCGGCAATGTCGCGATCAGAAACGCGGTGGCAGAGGCACACAATCATGCTTGGACTTTAATGCGAATCGTTCGTATTCGCAAATCATCTCGCAGGCACGACCCTTGGTTCAGGCAGGCAGGGTCGCGGCGCAGAATGTCCGGCACTTCCTCTCCCCCAAGGACCTGCCATGCAAGGCGACGCCCAGGTGCTGGCTCATTTGAACGCCCAGCTCAAGCTCGAACTCACCGCCATCAACCAGTACTTCCTGCATGCCCGCATGCTGAAGAACTGGGGCCTGCTGCGCATGGCCAAGCATGAGTACGACGAGTCGATCGAGGAAATGAAGCACGCCGACCGACTGATCGAGCGCATCCTGATGCTGGACGGGCTGCCGAACCTGCAGGACCTGGGCAAGCTCTACATCGGTGAGGACGCGGTCGAAACCCTGCGCTGCGATCTGAAGATTGAGCAAGCCTCACAGCTGCATTTGAAGGAGGCGATCGCCCACTGTGAGACGGTGCGCGACTATGTGAGCCGCGACCTGCTGAGCGAGATCCTCGACGACACCGAGGAGCACATCGACCACATCGACACCCAGCTCGGTCTGGTGGCCCAGGTGGGCGAACAGAACTACCTGCAGAGCCAGATGATGGGCGCTAGCGCTTCCTGAGCAGCAGCGCCAGCAGGCCCACCAGCACCGCCCAGAAGGGCGCGCCGATGCCGGCGATCTGGATGCCCGAGAGCGTGACCAGGAAGGTCAGCACCGCGGCGTCGCGCTCGCCCTCCTCCTTCAGCCCCGCTGCCAGGCCACCGCCGATGGCACCCAGCAGCGCCAGCGCCGCCACCGCCAGCACCAGGGCCCTAGGGAAGGCGGCGAACAGCGCCACCACCGCCCCGCCGGCCAGGCCGACGAGGATGTAGACCGCGCCGGCCGAGGCGCTCGCCAGCCAGCGCCGCTGTGGGTCTTCATGCGCCTCGCGGCTCATGCAGATGGCGGCCGTGATGGCGGCCAAATTGATGGCGAAGGCCCCAAAAGGCGCCAGCAGCAGCGTGGCCACACCGGTGGTGGTGATGACGGGCGAGATCGGTGCGTTCACCCCGGCGGCACGCTGCGCCGCCACCCCGGGCAGGTTCTGCGAAGCCATGGTGACGACGAACAGCGGCAGCGCCAGGCCAATCAGTGCATTCAGGCTGAACACCGGCGCGACCCAGACCGGCGCCGCCCAGCCACCGGCCAGCACCTGGCTCAGATCGAGCTGGCCCAGACTCAGCGCCATCGCCACCCCCACCGCCAGCACGCCCGGCACCGCGTAGCGCGGCCATAGGCGGCGGCCCAGCAGATACGCCAGCAGCATGCCCAGCACCAGGGGCAGGCTACTCGGAGCCTGGGTCACGGCGTCCAGCCCGAAGCGCGCCAGCACACCGGCCAGCAGGCTGGCGGCGATGCTGGCCGGAATGCGGTTCATCAGCTTCTCGAAGCCGCGCGTGGCGCCGGCCAGCACGATCAGGCCGCCGCAGACGACGAAGGCGCCGATGCCCTCGGCCAGGGTCAGGCCCGGCGCGGCGGCGATCAGGGCCGAGCCCGGCGTGCTCCATGCGGTCAGCACGGGCTGGCGATAGCGCCAGGAAAGGAACAGCGAGGTCAGCCCGGTGCCCAGGCCCAGGGCCCAGATCCAGGAGGCCGTCTGCGCCGGCGTGGCGTTCAGGTTCTGTGCCGCCTGGAACACCAGCGCCACCGAGCTGGTGAAACCCACCAGCACGGCGACGAAGCCGGCCACCAGGGCCGGGAAATCGTGGCGGCTCAATCCCACAGGCGCGGCGTCAGATCTCGACTTTCGAACCGAGTTCGACCACCCGGTTCGCCGGCAGATGCAGGAAGTCCGCAATCCCTGCCGCGTTGCGGTGCATGCTGGCAAACAGCTTCTCGCGCCACATCGCCATGCCCGAGCCGATGGTGGGAATGACGATGTCGCGGCTCAGGAAATAGCTGGTGTCCATGTCGTCCAGCGTGATGCCGCGGCCGCGCAGCAGGGCCAGGGCCTCGGGCACATCGGGCTCGTTCTTGAAGCCGAAGTGCAGCGTGGCCTGCCAGCAGTTGTTGCCCAGGCTCTCCACCTCCACGCGCTGCTCGAAGCCGATCCAGGGCAGCTCGTGGTGCTTGACGGTGACGAACACGTTTTCCTCGTGCAGCACCTTGTTGTGCTTGAGGTTGTGCAGCAGCGCGTTGGGCGTGGTGCCCTGCTCGCCGGAGAGGAACACCGCCGTGCCCGGCACGCGCGTGGGCGGACTGAAGAACACCGCGTCGAGGAAGCTCTTCAGGTCGATCGAATCCTGGCGCAGCTTGTCCGATAGCAGGGCGCGGCCCTGCTTCCAGGTCAGCATCAGCGTGAACATCCAGATGCCGATGGCCAGCGGGAACCAGCCGCCACCCGGTACCTTCAGGAGATTCGAGGCCAGGAACAGCACATCGATCAGGAAAAAGAAGCCGGTGGCCGCGATGCACAGCAGCAGCGGGTACTTCCAGCCGTAGCGAATGACGAAGAAGGTCAGGATGGTGGTGATGGTCATGTCCAGCGTCACCGCCACGCCGTAGGCGCCCGCCATCTTGGAGCTGGAGCCGAAGAACACCACCGCCACGATGACGAAGGCGAACAGCGCCCAGTTCACCGCCGGCACATAGATCTGACCGATGTCGCGCACCGAGGTGTGGTGGATGCGCATGCGCGGCAGGATGCCGAGCTGCATGGCCTGCTTGGTGACCGAGAAGCTCGCTGTGATCAGCGCCTGCGAGGCCACCATGGCCGCCAGCGTGGCCAGGCCGAAGAGCGGGATCTCGGCCCAGTCCGGCGCCAGCAGGTAGAAGGGGTTTTTGATGGCCTCGGGTTCGGCCAGCAGCATCGCGCCTTGGCCGAAGTAGTTCAGGGTCAAGGCCGGCATCACCACGCCATACCAGGCCCAGCGGATCGGACGCTTGCCGAAGTGCCCCAGGTCGGCATACAGCGCCTCGCCGCCCGTCACCACCAGCACCACCGCACCCAACGCGACGAAAGCCACCCAGCCATGTTCAAAGGCAAAGCGCAGGCCGTAGAGCGGGTTCAACGCCGCCAACACCGCCGGGTTCTTGAGGATCCAAGGCAGCCCCAGCAAGGCCAGGCTGAGGAACCACACCATCATGATGGGTCCGAAGGCCTTGCCCACCGCACCGGTGCCAAAGCGTTGCATGGCAAACAGCCCTGCCAGCACCAGCAAGGTGCAGGGCAGGATCAGCCCGTGGTAGGCCGGCGCATAGACATCAATGCCTTCCACCGCGCCCAGCACCGTCATGGCGGGCGTGATGACGGCGTCGCCGAAGAACACTGCGGTGCCGAAGAGACCCAGCAGGAACAGGCTGCGCCGCAGCGGCGGCTTGTCCGCCACCGCATTGGTGGCCAGCGCCAGCATGGCGATCAGACCGCCTTCGCCATGGTTGTCGGCACGCAGGATCAGCAGCACGTACTTGAACGAGACCACCAGGGTCATCGTCCAGAACAGCAGCGAAAGCACGCCCAGCACGTTGTCCGCCGAAACCGGCAAATGCGCGGAGTGAAAGACCTCGCGCAATGCATAAAGCGGGCTGGTGCCAATGTCGCCATAGACGACGCCCAGGGCGCCAAGCGTCAGGCCGGCTTGAGCGGCCGCGGAGCGCGGCACAGCAGGGGAGCTCACAAATGAAAGGCGGCCCGCAAGGGCCGCGCAAACAAGGGAGTGGGCATTGTGCGCCGAGTTTTTGTGCGGCGCACCATGGTCGCTCGGTCGAACTACAAGACAAAGGGGCCCGAGGCCCCTTTGTTGGATCGCTGTGCCAGCTTCAGTACTTGTATTCGAAGCCGATCTTCACCGTCCGCGGCCGCACTCCATAGCCGCCCCGCAGGTCGACCGGACGCTCCTCGCCAAATGCATTGCCCATACTGGCGCGCAAGGTCAGACCCTTGAAGCCGGTGTAGGCCACACTGAGCTGGGTGGTGATGTCCGAGCTCAAGTAGCAGGGCAGGTCGCCCGGCTTCAGGCGGGTCTCACACGCACCCGGTGCCCAGGTGCCCACATCGGTCTCGTCGAAGTTCAGCTGCGTGCTGGAGGTGTAGTTGAAGCGCACGCCGTAGGTCCAGGGGCCCGTGGTCCAAGCGCCCGACACCACCGACTTGATGCGCGGCACACCACGCAGGCCCACCGTGTTCGGACGGTACTTGCCCTCGTCGATGTCCCAGGCGCGGTAGCTGAGCGCATACGTGGTGGACAGACCCAGGCGCAGGGTGCCGAGGTCACCTGTGAAGCGGGTGGAAATGTCGAAGTCGATGCCCGAGGTTTCGGTCTTGCCGAAGTTCTCGTACTGCAGCAGCAGCGTGATCAGCGAACCCGCACCCCATGCCAAGTTGGAGCCCGGCTTTAGCGCATTGGCACGGTCAGACCAGATCTTGTCCTGTGCCGAGATCGGCGCGCGCGCGATCAGGTTTTCGTAACCCGGCTTGCCCTCGCGGTCCAGCACATAGGACGGGTCACGCGAGCTGATTTCGTTGCGGCGCTCGATCTTGAAGTAATCGAAAGCCAACGAGGTGTCGGACGTCGGCTCAAACACGAAGCCCAGGGTGTAGCTGCGTGACAGCTCGGGCTCCAGGTTCTTGTTGGCCGAAATCATGGCCGGCACCGAGGCCAGGCAGCCGCTGTTGTAGGCCGCCGTGGCTTCTGCCCGGTCGTTGGCGTCGCCGGTGCGTAGGATGTCCCGAATCTGCGTGGCGGTGTCGCAGCGCTTCGGGTCGTAGGTGCTGTTGAAGAAGCCGGTTACACCGATCTTGCCCAGTGTTTCCGGGATGTTCGGGGCGCGGAAGCCGCCGGACGCAGTGCCACGCACCAGCAGCTGCGGGCTGACCACCCAGCGCAAGCCGGCCTTGGGCGAGAAGCGGCCGTCGAAGCCGGTGGCCTTGTCGAAGCGCACGGCGGCATTGGCCGTCAGGTTCTTGACCAGGGGGCCCTCGAACTCGGCATAGGCAGCGTCCAGGTCGCGCTTGCCTTCCACCCAGAGGGCGCCGCGACCGATCAACTCGGCGCGCATCACCTCGTCCACCGACTTGATGTAGACGTGCTCGGCGCGATGCTCGATGCCGAAGGCGGCCTGCAGCGGCCCGGCCGGCAGGCGCATCAGCTCGCCGGTCATCTTGGCGTCGATGTGGTTCTGGTAGTTGTCGCCGTTGATGGCGGCGCTGTGGAACATGCTCTTGAGCAGCTCGGGGCTGTTCTGGCCGCCGATCTTGTACTCGTTGGTTTCGATCGCCTTGATGAAGGTCGCGGCATGCGGGGCGAGCGATTCCTTGACCGCGTCCGAGCCCACGCGGCCGGCTGACACCTCCCAATCCCAGTCACCGAAGGTGCCCTTTAGGCCCGCCAGCACGCGGTACTGCGTGGCCTCGGCCGGCGCTTCCCAGCTCAGGCCGGGGTCCATGAATCGGTACTCCAGGCCAATCGGGCGCCCGAAGGTATTGAGCGGGTGAGTGACCGGCAGCATCGGCTTGTTGACCTGACGCACCACCTTGGCATTGCCGTCGAACCAGCGGAAGGGCGTGGCCGGGGCATTGATACCGAACGGGGTCGCCAGGTAATCCACCCGGGTCTTGGAGTAGGAGGCGTCGCCGAAGAACTCCAGGTTCTCGCCCAGCATCACGCGCGCCATCATGAAGCTGTTCAGGCGCTCGGCTCCATCGGAGAACTGATTGAGGCCGTTGATGTCGGTCGTGCAAGCGCCGGCACTGTTGCGCTGGGTGCTCGGGCAGGCCGGGTTGGCCACACGAGTTGAGCCATTGAAGAAGTTGCCGGGATACGAGACCAGGCTGGGATCACCAAAGGCGGGACTGACGATGCGCTTGTGCCACTCGGGGTAGTAGCCCATCACATCGGTCAGGAAGTAGCGCTCGCGCTTGTAGTACTCGACGTTGGCGAACACATTGAAGCGATCCTTGGCCAGATCGCCGATACCGGCCACGATGCTGGCCGTGGTCTGCTTGCCAATATTGGGGTCGATGCCGCTTTGATACGAGGCCTGGCCGCCGATGCCACGGAACTCGCTGCGCGTGATGATGTTGATCACACCCGCCATGGCATCCGAGCCGTACAGGGCCGAAGCGCCGTCCTTGAGGATTTCGAGGCGATCGATCGCATCGGCCGGGATGGCGTCGATGTTGACGAAGGTTTCCTTGGCGCCGTCTGCCAGACCGAAGTTCGCGACGCGGCGGCCGTTGACCAGCACCAGGGTTGCGCCCTTGCCCAGACCACGCATCGAAACGCCGGACGCGCCGGAGGCGAAGCTGGCGGCGGCGCCGTCGTCACGCAGCTCACCGGTGGTGGTGGCGGTGATGGTATCCAGCACCTGACGCACGGTGTTGGCGCCGGTCTGCTTGATCTCCTGGCGGCTGACGATCTGCACCGGCGAGGCGGTCTCGGCAGCCAAACGCTTGATGCTGGAGCCGGTGACGACCACCCGCTCCAGTTTGGCGTCGGCCGATTCGCTCTGCGCAAAGGCGCACTGCGCAGTCAGGGCCAGCGCGGCAGCCGCCAGGACATGTCGGCGCAAAGTAGGGCAAGGCTTCATCAGATGTCTCCATGAGGGCACCAGTGGTGCCGATCCCAAAAGCCCGGCACGCTAGGGACGCTCTCCTTCCTTGCCCAGCGGGCGGGACCCGAAAGTCACCCTATGACTTCTGCAAGTTCTTGTTTCTTAAGACCTTCGCATCACCCAGGGTTTATCCCGTCGCGTTGTTCAAACGCGACAAGCGGGGCCCTCAACGCTGAAACCACAGAGCCCCCGCTGCACGGCCAGGGCAAAGGATGCGCTTAAGGCCGAAAAAGCAAAGAGGGGCCGAAGCCCCTCTTTGCAACCAGACCGCCCGGGATCAGGAGGTCGTCAATCCATCCTGTAGCTCACCGACACGTTGTAGCGCCGGCCCAGCTGACTGGCGGTACCGCTGTCCCAGAAGTTGAAGCTGCTGGGGATGTCGATCGAACGGCCGTAGTCGTCGGTCAGGTTCAGCACATTGGCGGCCAGCACCCAGTTCTTGAAACCGCTGTAGCTCACGCCCATGTCCCAGCTACGTTCAGCCCCCACGTAGCAGCTGCCGTTCTCGCGGCGGTACACGCCAGCCGCCGAAGTCGAGCTCAGGCAGGGTTCGGTGGTGCCGATGCGGGCCAGCTGCGAGGTGTGGTTGTGGCGCACCCAGCTGCTCCACGAACCGGTGTCCCAGCCAATGCGCACATTGCCCTTGAGCTTGGGCACTTCCGAGGTCGAGCTGCCCAGCAGGTCGCGCGGCGCGGCACCGGCCAGGATCTGCTCATCGAAGCGCTTGGTCAGCGTGCCGTTCACCGCCAGGGTGAAGCGACCGATGTCCTGCGTCGGGAAGCGGGCATTCAGGTCGAAGTCCAGGCCGGCGGTTTTGGTGAAGTTGAAGTTGTCGTACTTGCGGATCACCGCCAGGATCGGCCCGCTGTTGGCCTGGCCCGGCAACCAGGTGCCCGGGTTGGGGTTGCGCACGATCTGGGCGCTGTTGGCCGGGTTGGCCAGGTAGGCGTCCAGGATGTCCGAGCTGCGTTGCAGGCGGATTTCCTTGTTGCGCTCGATGTACCAGTAGCTCAGGCCGGCATCGAAGTTGCGCGTGGGCGAGAACACGAAGCCCACGCTGGCCGCCTTCGAGGTCTCGGGCTTCAGATCGGGGTTGGCGGCAATCATGGTGGGCAGATTGCCGGGCCGCTGCGCCAGCGGCACGCCCTGAGTGAAGTTCAGGAGGTTGCAGTCGCGCAGATCGGGCGGATCGGCACGGCTGACCGGGTTGGCGGCGTTGCTGGTGTTGCAGCGGATCGGATCGAAGTAGCGTTTGTCCTGGAAGTTGTTGAAGGACACTGTCGAGGCGTTGCCGATCTGCGAGATGGCCGGCGCGCGGAAGCCGGTCGAGGCGGTGCCACGCATGATCAGGAACTGCGGCAGCACGTTCCACTTGAAGCCCAGCTTGCCGGTGGTGGAGCTGCCGAAGTCGCTGTAGTTCTCAAAACGCAGCGCCGTTTGCACCTCCAGGCTCTTGACGACCGGCAGGCTCAGTTCACCGAAGGCGGCATAGGCGTTGCGCTTGCCGCTGGCCAGGTTGGCCACCAGGCCGACGTAGTCGCCCGCCAGGTAATTGGCGTCGGCATTGGCATTGAATTCCTCACGCCGGGCCTCGGCGCCCACGGCCAGCGAGGCCTGGCCGCCGGCCAGCGCGAACAGCTCGCGTCCGGCGCGCACATCCACCGACAGGATGCTGGAGTCGCCGTCATTGATGGCGTCCTGGGACACGCTGGCAATCGCCGCCGCGGTGTTCACCTCGCCGTTGAAACGGTAGGTGCCCGCCGCGATCGAGGCATCCAGCAGCGAGGAGCGCACGCGGTTCTTCTGCGTGCGCTTGTTGTCCATGCGGCTGTAGAGCAGCGCGGTGTCGATATCCCACGCGCCCAGGCTGCCTTCGGCGCCCAAGGCGAAGCGGGTGGCGGTCTGTTCGTTGATGTCCAGCGCCGGCAGGTCGTGGAAGCGGTACATCAGCTGCACCGGCTGCGGGTTGGCCGTGCCACGGGTCGGGTTGTCCGGGTGCGTGACCGGCAGCACGATGCCCCCGCGCTGAGCCAGCGAGCCATCCAGCTTGGGCGTGATGATCACCAGCGGCACCTGCTGGCTGGCCAGCGTGGTGGTGATGGCGCGTTCGGCGTTCAGGCTGGTTGACTTGGTGCGGCCCAGCATCAGGTCGGCGTAGCCGGTCCAGCTGCTGCCCAGCTTGAGGTTGGCGCGCAGCTGGCCGCTGATGCGGTCCTGGTCGCTGACGGCTTCGGCCTTGTCGTCCAGCACATAGCGGCAAGAACCCGTGCGCAGCGAGGCCTGGGTGTTGGTGAAGCCGGCCGGGCGGTTGGCCACGCCCTGGCCCACGGTCAGATCGGCCGGGCAGCCCGGCATGGTGCCCAGGTAGTTGACCCCGCTGACATCGTTGTTGGCCACGCTGCGGCCATCCAGGGTGGTCGAGCCCGTCAGGCTGGGCGGCACGCGGTAGTAGTTGGCCCAGCGGGAGGCAATGCTGTCCGGCGTGAAGCGGGTCGTTTCGCCGTTCAGGTTGCGGTAGGCGTTGTAGTGGTCGTACAGGCCCTTGTCCTTCAGCTCCGAGTGCAACACGCTGTCGCGCTTGGAGACATCGATGCCGCCGTAGAGGCTGAAGCCCTTTTCCTCGAGACTGCCCAGGCCGTAGGCGATCGAGGCATTGGCGGTCTGGCCCACACCGCCGTCGGCTGAGCCGAAGCTCGCCGAGGCGTCCAGGCCGTTGAATTCTTTCTTCAGGATGTAGTTGATGACGCCGGCAATGGCGTCAGAACCGTACAGGGCAGAGGCGCCGTCCTTCAGCACTTCGATGCGCTCGATTGCGCTCTTCGGGATCGTGTTGATGTTCAGCAGGGTGCCGCGGCCGAAGTTCACGTCCACGTTGGCGGCCGGCGCGATGCGGCGGCCGTTCACCAGCACCAGGGTGCCCTGGGCGCCCATGCCACGCAGCGAGGCGGTGGCCAGGCCGTTGACGAAGCCGGTGGCGGCGCCGTCCTGGATCGAGCCGGCCGAGTCGATCGCCGAATTGGCGCGCAGCAGCTCTTCCACGGTGCCGAAGCCCGACTTGCGGATCTGCTCGGCGGTGATGGTCTGCACCACGGCCGGGGTTTCCTTGTCGGTGCGCTTGATCAGCGAACCGGTGACCTCGACGCGCTCCAGCTTGGCGGCGTCCTGGGCCAGCACCATCTGCTGGGTCATGGCCAGCACGGCCAAGGGAATCAGGCTCTTCTTGAACGACATGCGTACTCCTCTTGAATAAGGGCGCGCGCAGCTGCGCCCCAAGGAGTTGCACGGTAGGTATCCATGACGAGCGGCCCCATGAGTCTTGGTTTGCAAAACTTTGCCGATGGTTATGAATGCGGCACACCCTCCCGTGCAGGAAGCCATGCTGGACTTCGTTCAGCGGCGCCTGACCTTGCGCCATCTGCGGGTGCTGGAAGCCATGCACGCAACCGGAAAGCTGAGTGCTGCCGCGGACTTGCTGAACGTGACCCAACCCGCCGTCAGCAAAACTCTGGCCGAGCTCGAAAAGGGCCTAGGACAAACCCTATTTGCACGCAGTAAACGCGGCGTTCACGCCACAGTGCTGGGGGAACGCCTGATCGCGCTGGGGCGGCGCCTGGAAGGCGAGCTGCAGCGCAGCAGCGACGAAATGCGCACCATCCTCAACGGCGCTCTGGGCGAGCTGCAGATCGGCGCCACCAACGCCGCTCTGCCCCAAGTGCTGCCCGATGCCTTGGCCGCGATGAAAAAGGCGCATCCGCTGATCACGCTGACCGTGCGCACGCATGCCCTGGGTGATCTGATCAACGAGCTGCGTCAGGGCCGGCTGGACTTGGTGCTGGCGCGCCTGCCACCGCACGAAATGCCCGCCGATCTGGAAGGGCTGACACTGATGCGTCAACCCGAGGTGCTGGTGATCAGCACGCAGCACCCCCTGGCCCAGCAGCGTCACTGGAGCTGGGACTCGCTGCAAGGCGAAGCCTGGATCGGCCATCTACCCGGCACACGCACCCGCGCGCTGCACGATCAGCTCTGGGCCAAGCACGGCCTGCCAGCGCCAACCAATCAGATCGTCTGCGGCGACGCCATGCTCAGCCTGGCCCTGCTGCGTCGCATGCCCTTGCTGGCCATCCTGTCACGCTCCCTGGCTCGCTTCGCGGCCCAGCAGGGACTGGTCAAGATCCTGCCGCTTGAGGCCGACTTGGGGCTGGCCGAGCTCAGCGTCTGGCATCTGCGCAGCCCGCAATCCCCCTGGGTCGCCGAGTTCAAACGCCTGCTTGCCAGCGCGGCGCGCGAGGTCGAGGCCGCCTGAACGCGGGATCACTCAGGCGGGCAGCGCGCTCTCGAGTTCTTCGCGGTCGGGGTCGCTCTGCTCCAGCTCGTAGCTGGCCGCCAGCATGGCCAGGCGGGCCACCACGCCATACATGTAGAAACGATTCGGCGCGCTGGCACCTGCGCGCTCGCCCGGCCGCACCAGCTGCGCCGAATCGGCGAAGGCCAGTGGTACCGGGCTAGAAGCCTCACCCGGCTCGCCCAGGTCGCCCAGCTCGCGGTAATAGCCCCCGATAACGTAGCGATCCAGCAAATAGACGGTCGGCTCGACCGGCCGTTCCTCCAAGCGTTCGTGCGTGGCCACCCCTTCCTGGATCAGCAGCCGCGCAGGCGCCGCCAGGGCGGGCCAGGCGGCGCCTTCCAGCTCCTTGGCATCCCGCACCACCAGGGTGCCCAAGCCGCCGCGCGCGGCATCGGCCTTCAGCACCACAAAGGGCTTTTCGTTGATGCCGTAATCCTTGTACTTCTTGCGCACCTTGCCCAGGATGGTCTCAACCTGTTCCTGCAATGCCTGCAGGCCAGCGCCGCTGCGGAAGTCCGGCGCCTCGCATTGCGCATGCACGGGGTTGATGAGCCAGGGGTCCATGCCCAGCAGTTTGGCGAAACGCTTGGCCACCTCTTCGTAGGTGGCGAGATAGGTGCTGCGGCTGCGCAGCGCGGCGCTGGCGTGCAGCGGCGGCAGCAGGTACTGCTCGTCCAGGTTCTTCAGGATCTGCGGCACGCCGTCGGCCAGCTCGCAGTTGAGCAGGATGGTGCAGGGGTCGAAATCCTTGAGCAGCAGGCGGCCGCGCTTGCGCAGCAAGGGCTCCAGCCTCAGCGTGTCCCCGCCGACAAGCGGCAGCTCCAGAGGCGACTCCAGGCCCTCTTCCAGAGCGCCCAGGCGCACATTCAGGCCGGCCTGGTGAAAGATTCGCACCAGCGTGGCCAGGCTCGCCCGCGCGCTGGCGCTGCGCTGCCGCGGGTCGGGGATCAGCAGCAGGTTCTTGGCCTCGGGGCAGATCTTCTCGATCGCCGCCATTGCCGCCTGCACGGCCAGCGGCAGCATGGGCTCACTCAGGTGGTTGAAGCCGCCTGGGTGCAACTGGGTATCAACCGGCGCCAGCTTGAAGCCGGCGTTGCGAAGGCTCACGGCAGAGTAGATGGCCGGGGTGTGCTCCATCCATTCAAGCCGGAACCAACGCTCGATGGCGGGCATGGACTCCAGGACGCGCTGTTCCAGTTCGTTGATCGGCCCCGTCAGGGCGGTGATTAGGTGCGGGACCATCGGGTTCTCCAGGCTGCCGGCCATTCTAGGAAGCAGGTCCAGATGGGGGCTGGGCCCGCAAACGCAATATGCTGATCGCCATGAAAGCCAAGATCCTGATCGTGGACGACCAGGCCGAGATCCGTCGTCTGGTGCGCTACGCGCTGGAAGACAGCGGCCATGCGCTGTTCGAGGCCGCAAACGGCGCGTTGGCCCTGCAGATTGCGCGCGCCATCAAGCCCGACCTGGTGGTGTTGGACCAGATGATGCCGGGCATGGACGGCCTGGAACTGCTGGCCAGCCTGAAGAGCGACCCCGGGCTCAGCCATGTGCTGGTGCTGATGCTGACCGCCAATGCCGAGGGCCGCGACAAGCAGGCCGCGCTGGATGCGGGCGCCAACTACTTCCTCACCAAGCCCTTTGCACCCGCCAAGTTGGTGGACCTGGTGACCGTGATGCTCAAGGCCCGGCCGGCACTGCAATAAGGCGTCACCCCAAGAGAAAGGCCGCCCAAGGGCGGCCTTTCTGCTTGCAGAGCGCGGCGACTTACTTCGAGTAGGCCGTCTCGCCGTGGCTGGCGATGTCCAGACCCTCGCGCTCTTCCTCTTCGCTGACGCGCAGACCGATGGTCAGGTCGACCAGCTTGAAGGCCACGATGGAGACCACCGCGCTCCAGACCACGGTCAGGCCGACCGCCTTGACCTGGGCCATGAACTGGGTGCCAATCGAGTAGGCCTCGGGTGCAATCATGGTCGCCGTGACCCAGTCGCCCATCGCACCCGGGCCACCCAGGGCCGGGCTGTTGAACACACCGGTCAGCAATGCGCCGACGATGCCGCAGACGCCGTGCAC
>JBDHSJ010000015.1:0-35096 GCA_039808065.1 Burkholderiaceae bacterium
TGCAGACCCTGCGCATCGCGGCGCAAGCTGTGGCGGGCGGCCTCGGCCGCTTCGCGCACCGCTTGGGCGCGCCGGGCCAGCTGACGGCCGGCGTCCGTCAAGCCCAGGGAGCGTGTGGTGCGCGCCAGCAGCGCTTGGCCCACTTGCTCCTCCATGGCCGCCACGCGCCGGCTGATGGCCGCGCGCGTCAACCCGAGCTGGCGTGCGGCCTGCGCAAAGCTCCCGGCCGCCGCCACCCGGGCGAACAGCTCCAGGGCATTGGCGTCCAACTCACTGCGTTCACGCTGGCGCCGAAGCGTGACGGCGGATAGCGCTTCCAGTGCCTGTTTTGTTGATTTCATGTAAGCAGTGTGTGGATGAATGGCTATCTAGTCAACAAAGCGACGCGTTTCTAGCATCCACCCACCGTTTCCAGACCGAGGTCGCCATGCATGCCCAATTTGCCCAACCCTCCTGGCCGCAACTGCTGGGCTCGCCCAATCTGGCCCTGCTGCAGGCGGCGCTGCCCGGTGGGGAGCCGGGCGCGATGGAAGGCTTGAACCTGGCCTTTGCGGCGGCCGATGGCGCCTTGCTGCACGGCCGGGTCTTCGAGCCCCAGGGCGCGGCGCGTGCCGTGGCTGTGCTGGCACCGGCCACGGGCGTGCCGCAGCGCTACTACCAAGCCTTTGCGCAGTGGCTGGCCGCGCGCGGCTACGCGGTGCTGAGTTTTGACTACCGTGGCATGGGGGCCTCGCGCGCCGCTGCCGCAGGGCAGGCTTCGATGCGCGACTGGATCCGCCTGGACCTTTCCGCTGCCTTGGCTGCCGCGCGTGAGCGCGCCGGGCGCGGCCCGCAGCGACTGCCCATCCTCTGGGTCGGGCACTCACTGGGAGGCAACGGCTTGCCGCTGGTGGAGGGCCTGGCCCACCTCGACGCCGCCGTCACGGTGGGCTCGCAGTTCGGCTATTGGGGCCTGTGGCCGGCGGGCTGGCACCGCACCGTCACGCGGGTGTTCTTCTCCCACTGGGTGCCGCTGTGCGTGCGCCTGACCGGCCGCCTGCCCGGCTGGGCCTTGGGCGGGGGCGAGACCCTGCCGGGCCCGGCGGCCATGGACTGGAGCCGCTGGGGTCGCTCGGCCGGCTACTTCACCGACGACCCTGAATGCCGCGACTGGTACCGCCCGCAGGACTTCAAGGGCCATCTGCAACTCTGGAGCGTGGCCGATGACCTGACCTACGGACCTGCGCCCGCGGTGGACGCCTTGGCGCGTTGCTTTTCGCATGCAGGTGAACGCGTCGAGCGCATTCACTTGCACCCGCAGGAGATCGGCCTGAAGCGCCTGGGCCACTTCGGCCCCTTCCGCCGCGCGGCCGGCGAACGCTTGTGGCCGCTGCTGCTGGAGCGGATCGAGGCGAAGGTGCCGGCGCTCAGACCGGCGTATTGAGCGCGGGCAGGCTGTCCAGCACCCGCCAGCCCTGCGTCCACAGCGCCTGCACGGCGCGCGCCAGCAGCTCCTCCTGCAGTTGCTGCGGTGCGGTGCCGGCCCGCGCCGGCCAGGCGGGGCTCAGCCACTCCAGTCCACCTGCTGCGCGGCAGACGGCCAGACGCCATGCCGGCGTGTGACTGCTGCCTTCTTCGGCCAGCACGCCCAACCAGTCGCCCGGGCCGATGCCATGGGCCAGCTTGAGCAGGGCGCGGGCGTCGGTCGTGGCCGCCAGTGGCAGCACCTGGTCGGCCAGGGGGCCGATCAGGTAGCGGTTCAGGCTGGGGCGGCTGTCGCTGCGGATCGCCGGGGCGGCGAAGGCATGGCGCTGGGCCAGGCAGCGGTCAAAAGAGGCAAGACCTTGCATGAATGAAAAACTCCGCGAGCCCATGAACCGGCGTTTGCCGGCCCGGGGCTTCACGGAGCCGCAACGCTTTAGCCGTACTTGTTAACCGCCCGCAAGTAGTTGGTAAATCGGCGGTGCTGGGCGCGCGAAGCGGCCAGCGGGTGCGCAGTGTAGTGGGGCCTGCGCGGCCAGGGGAAGCGGTCGCTCAGACCTTTTTCACGAACTCGGATTTCAGGCCCATCGCCCCGATGCCATCGATCTTGCAGTCGATGTCGTGGTCGGCATCCACCAGGCGGATGTTCTTGACCTTGGTGCCCACCTTGACGACCAGGGACGAGCCCTTCACCTTGAGATCCTTGACCAGGGTGACGGTGTCGCCATCGCTCAGCACGTTGCCAACCGCGTCTCGCACCACACGCGTTTCGGGCTCAGCGGCCGCGGCGGCCTGGGCCGACCACTCGTGCGCGCATTCAGGGCAGATGAACTGATCACCATCCTGGTAGGTCAGTTCGGAGTGGCACTGGGGGCAGGCGGGCAGGGTGTGCATGGGCGGCTCGGTCAAGAAAAAACCCCCAGCAGCTTGCGCTGCTGAGGGTCTTGATTTGGCTCCTCGACCTGGGCTCGAACCAGGGACCTACGGATTAACAGTCCGGCGCTCTACCGACTGAGCTATCGAGGAATCGATCTGTCCGGCCGCCAATCGGTTGCGACGGCCTTCAAATGCAAACGCACCTGAGCGGGATGCACAAGGTGCGTTGTCTGATTGTTCTCGCTGGGTTGGCTCCCCGACCTGGGCTCGAACCAGGGACCTACGGATTAACAGTCCGGCGCTCTACCGACTGAGCTATCGGGGAACAGCGAAGACCGCGAGTATAGACTGTTTTTTTGAAGGTCTACAAGAGGGCATCAGAGCGCGAGGCTCAGACCGGCCTTCCACACGCGCGGCGCCAGCGGGAACAGGTAGCTGTGGCCGAAGCTGTAGGGCGCTTCTTTCCAGGCGCGCTGATTGGTGGCGTTGTCGACGCCCAGCTGCCAGGTCCACTGCTGGGTGCCGACCTGATGCTGGTAGCGGGCGCTCAGGTCCAGGCGGGTCCAGGAGGGCAGTTCGATCGTGTTGTCCGGCAGCACGGCGCGGCGGCCTTCGTGCACCAGGTTGCCCAGCAGGCGCAGGCCAGGCAGGACCTGTTGATGCACGCCGACCCTGTAGGAGCGCGCTGGCACGTTGACCGGACGCAGGCTGTTGACACCGACCTGGCTGGAGCCCTCACGGCGCGCCTGAAGCCATTGCGCCGAAGCCATCAGCCCGCCGCCCTGCCACTTGAAGTCCGCTTGAGCTTCCACACCGCGGTGGCGGGCCTCGCCGTCCTCGCGGCGTTCGCAGCTGTTGGCGGCGCTGCAGCTGCCCAGGTCGGCCCAGACCGGGCGCTGGATCTGGAAGGCGGCCAGGCTCCATTCCACGGTCTGGCTGCCGGCCTTCAGGCCGGCTTCGACCTGGCGGCTCTTCAGCGCCGGCAGCGCGCGGCCGGCGTTCTGGTAGCGGCTGCGATTCGGGATGACCTCGCTCTCGATGCCCTGGCCCCAGCTGGCGTAGACGCGCAGATCCGGCGCCAGCGCCCAGCTCGCACCCAGCCAGGGGGTGGTGAAGGACTGGGTGTAGCTGGTGGCGCGCGAACCGTCGGTGCGCACGGCCTCGCGTTCGATGCGACTGTGGCGCAGGCCGGCGAACAACTCCAGCGCGCCGATCTGCACCTGGTCGCTGACGGCCAGCTCGCGGCTGCGCTCGTCGCGGTGGGTGTTCTCGTCGGTCAGGCTGGGGTCGGCCGGGCTGGGCGTGGGCTGGAACACCGAGCCGTAGCCGACCCAGTTGTAGGCCTGGCGCTGGAAGCGCGCTTCGTAGCGGCTCAGCAGGGCTTCGGCGCGCAGCTGGTGCGTCAGCGCGCCCAGTTGCAGGCGGCCGTCCACGGCGGCTCGCAGCGCGTCGGTGTTGCGGCGTTCGTTCTCGCTGCGGAAGTCGTAGAGGTCGAAGCTGCCGTCGCTGCAATAGCGGCTGTAGTCGTCCTCGCTGGAGCAGCCGAAGGGGAAGGCGACGCGGTCGTCATTGCGCGCGCGCTGCATACCGGCCTGTAGCAGCAGGTTCCAGTCCGCGTTCAGGCGCTGGCGCAGGCGCAGGGTGGCGAAGTCGTTGTCCAGCACCACGGGCAGGCGCCAGCTGGCTTCGTTGAGGTTGCGGCGGATGTCGACCGCGTCAATGCTGGGCAGGCGGTTGCCCAGCAGGCTGAAGCCGGGCTGACTGGGTTGGCTGTGGTGGCTGCTTTCCAGCTCGGCCTCCAGCAGGGTGTCAGCACCCAAGCGCCAGTCGCCCGCCAGGGCCAAGCCGTGCTGGCGGCCGCGGCTGTTGCGCAGCCAGGGGTCCAACTCGGCGGCGGCCACGTTCACGCGCAGGCCGAACTCGCTGCCCCAGCGCTGGGCCCAGTCCAGCGCCAGGGCGCGGGAGTTGTGCTGCTCCCAGCTCAGGCTCAGGTCCAGGCGTTCGGCGTCCGGACGCTTGACCACGAGGTTCAGCAAGCCGCCGGGCGCGCTGGTGCCGGCCTGCAGGCCGCTGCTGCCCTTGATGAGTTCGAGCGCGGCCTTGTTGAACAGGTCCAGCCCCGTTTCGCCATTGATGGGCAGGCCTTCGCGGCGCAGGTTGAAGCGGGTGTCCAGCTCATAGCCGCGCACGCGCAGCTGGGTGTAGTAGCCGATGCTGTTGTAGCTGTCGCTCACCGAGGCATCCAGCTTGGGCAAGGCGCCCAGGCCTTCGAGCCCGAGTTCCTGCAGGCGTTCGGCGTCGATGCGCAGGGCCTGCAGCGGCAGGCGGGCGGCCGGGGTGTCGCCAAAGCCGCCCAGGCTCACGGGGGCGTTGGCGTTGCGGCCGCTGATGGAAACGGTGGGGAGTTGCTGCTGGGCCTGGGCCTGAAGTGCCAGGGTCAGCAGAGCGAAGGGAAGGGCGTACTTCGGTGTCATTGCCATCGGTGGTGATGGCAGGGGGCGGGCAGGGCGCCGCTGGCGCCTTGGCCACGCTTCCCTGCGCGAGGATTACCTCAATCAGGTTCCAAGGGTTTGTCTCAGCCGGTGGCAGCGCCACCAGCACCCCTAGCGTGGGTCGCGCCCGGGAAGATCCCGATGCGCGAAGCCGCGGATTGTAGGCACTGGCTGGTCCAGCGCCCGGCTCAGCGCGGCTGGAACAGCAGGCGATCGACCAGATCGCGGCGCAGGGCCGGCTGGCTGGGCAGGAGATCGAGCAAGGCGATGGTGCGGTCACAGCTCGCGGCGCCATCACGCGCTGGAGCGTCCGGCGCGTCGGCCCACAAGCGGCTCAGCAGGCCGATGGCGGCCGAGCCCACCGAGCGCTCCAGCACTTCGATTTCCAGCGGGCTGGGCGGCTTGGCGCGCCAGGTCTTGGTGGCGCTGGTGGCTGCGTCCAGAAGCCACTCGCTTTCACGCACCTGCAGGGGCAGGGGCAACTGCTGGCGCACTGCCAGGCGACCGTCCAGCAGGTCTTTGCACGGCGGACGCTCGCCGCGCTTGGCCGGCGCCTTGAGCGCCTTCAACTGGTCTGCAACGATTTGTACATAACGTCGGCGCAGCACGGCATCGCTGCCGCCGATCAGCGCCGGCATCAGGCTGGCCAGCTGCGGCGTTGCAGCGGCCTGGACGACTTCCTCTGAAGCGCCTTCGACATGGGCCGCGCGGAGCCGTGTTGCCACCGCAGCCAAGGTACCGGGGGTGTGCTGCTCCAGCGCCTCCCACACCGGATGCAGGTGCAAGGTGTCCTTGTACTCGCCCTCGGCCGAGCCGAGTGGGGGCAGGTCGATGGCAAGGGTCTGCGGCAGCGGGGCGATCAGGCGGTGCAGAAGCAGATCCTTGCGCGGTACGAACCAGATGCTGTGTGAGGGCGTGCTCAGGGTCTGCTCGATCAGGGGCTCGGGAAGGCCCAGCTGACGGTAGATCCGCGCCAGGTCCTGATTCGCCAGTTCGTCAATGACGGGGTTGTAGGTGCCGGTGCTGGCGCGGTGGAAGCCTAGTTGCGCGCCGTTCATCACGTGGCGCGGCTGGCCGGCCAGAAACACCAGGGTGCAGGCGCTGGCGCAGGTGCCCACCACGCGGCTGGCGTGGCCGTGCTTCTTGAGCGCCTCGGCCATCTTCTCGGCCTCGCGCACGCGCCCACCGGGGGAGCTGAGTTCGACGCGGCGCAGGCCCTTGGCGGCTTCGCTGGCCAGCAGGGTGCGCAGGCGATCGCCGTCGCCCAGGCCGATGGTGCCTTCGAGTTTCAGGCTGCGGCCGTCCTCGGAAAGGCTCAAAGTGGCCTGGCCGATGGGGTCGATGCCGCGCGCCATCTGCCAGAACGAGCCGACCTGGGGCAGGAAGCCGAACAGCACGGACACGATCAGTTGCAGCGCACCCAGACCCAGGGTCAGGCGCGCCAGGAAGCTCCACAGGCCCGAGCCGCCGTCCTCACGGTAATGCCGCGCCGCGCGCCAGCCGCCCACCACGCACCAGACGTCCAGCAGGATCAGGAGAGGCACGCCGATCAGCAGCACGATGGCGCTGACTTGCAGCGAGTCCCCCTTGGCGCTGATCCAGGCCATCAGGCCCGTGAGCAGAAAGGCCAATGGCGAGGCCACCAGGATGTTGTTGATCCAGTAGCTGCGCACCAGGCTTTGCTCGCCGCGCCAATGGCTGGCGAAGTAGCCGGTGCGTTCGGACTGGCTGGTGGATGGGTTCGGCGTGGCCGCGCCGCGCGTGGAAACCGGGGTCATGATGGTTGCAGCCTCCCTAAGGCCTTTATGGAATCCAAAAACGGCAACGCCGCCCTGGGGGCGGCGTGCTCTTCTGATGGCTCCGTCGTGCTCAGTCGAACACCGGGGTTTCCACGCCCAGTACCTTGTGCAGCTTCGGGCTGGTGGTCGTGTACTGCAGGTGCACGCGCTTCTCGGGGTTGATGATGGGCATCGCCCCGAAGGCGGCGAGGGCCGCTTCATGGAAGCCGGACAGGATCAGCTTCTTCTTGCCCGGGTAGGTGTTGATGTCACCCACCGCGAAGATGCCCGGCACCGAGGTGCTGAACTTCTCGGTGTCCACGAGGATCTGCTTGCGCTCCAGCGCCAGGCCCCATTCGGCGATCGGGCCCAGCTTGGGGCTGAGGCCGAAGAACACCAGCACTTCATCGCAAGGCACGACGCGGGTGACGCCATCGCCGCCGGTGACCTTGACGCCCTTGAGCAGGCCGTCATCGCCCTCGTCCAGATCGGTGACCTGGCCAACGATGAACTGCATCTCGTACTGCTCGCACAGCTCGCGCATCTTGGCCACCGAGGCCGGTGCGGCGCGGAAACCATCGCGGCGGTGCACCAGGATCACGCTCTCGGCCTTGTGCGGGTTGCCGTCGGCATTGCCGGCGCAGAAGTTCAGTGCCCAGTCGAGTGCCGAATCACCGCCGCCCACGATGACGAGGTTCTTGCCGGCGAACTGGCTCGGGTTCTTGACGCGGTAATGGACCTGACTGCTCTCGTGCTTGTCGATGCCATCGACCTTCAGCGTGCGCGGCTGGAACGAGCCCACGCCGCCGGCGATGAAGATGGTCTTGGTCAGGAACTGCGTGCCCTTGCTGGTGGCCACGAAGAAGCGGCCGTCTTCCTGCTTCTCCACGGTGGTCACTTCCTGACCGAGGTGGAAGGTCGCGCCGAAGGGCTCGATCTGCTTGAGCAGGTTGTCGGTCAGTTCCTTGCCGGTGACCACCGGCAGGGCCGGGATGTCGTAGATCGGCTTGTCCGGATAGAGCTCGATGCACTGCCCGCCCGGGTAGGCGAGCGAGTCAATGATGTGCGCCTTGATTTCCAGCAGGCCCAGTTCGAAGACCTGGAAGAGGCCCACCGGGCCGGCGCCGACGATGACGGCGTCGGTCTCGATGACGCCGGCGTGAGGAGTAGCTTGGTCCATTACTTGATCAGCTCGGGGAGCTTCCCGGTCTTGTCTTTCCAGTCATCCGCGTCCGGCAGCGGGGCCTTGCGCTTGGTGATCGAGGGCCACTTCTTGGCCAGATCGGCATTCAACTTGATCATGTGCTGCTGGTCGCCAGGCACGTCCTCTTCGGGGACGATGGCGTTCACAGGGCACTCGGGAATGCAGACCGCGCAGTCGATGCATTCATCGGGATCGATGGTCAGAAAGTTCGGCCCTTCGCGGAAACAGTCCACGGGACAGACATCGACGCAATCGGTGTACTTGCAGCGGATGCAGGCTTCGGTAACGACGTGGGTCATGGTGCGTGGCTCGCGCTGGGTAGGGCAAAGCCGGCGATTTTAGGTGGTGGGGAAGGTTTGCCTGGGGACGCGCTTTGACTTGACGCAGAGGCCATGCGGGTTTGCCATGCCGAGCGGCCTGGCGCCCACCCCTACGGTGACGACCGTGGGTCGGCCGCGATGCAGCAGGGTGGCGGCGGGCAGATCCTGCAGCACATGGCTGCTGGAGAGTGCGTCGGCACAGCCGGCGCGGCTGACGACCAGGGTCGGTGTGTCTTCGGGCCAGCCGGCCGCCAGCAGGCGGCGCTGCAGGGCGGCAAGCTGCTTGCCGGCCATGTAGAAGACTTCGGTGTCGGCACTCCTGCTGGCGATCAGTTCGCCGGCCTGCGTCATGGCGGTGCTGAGTGCCACGCTGCGGCCAACGCCGCGGCGCGTCAGGGGGCGCTGGGTGTGCGCGGCGGCCGCCAGCGCGGCGGTCACGCCGGGCACCACTTCGGATGGGATGCCGGCGGCTGCCAGGGCTTCCAGCTCCTCTTCGAGGCGGCCGAACACCGAGGCGTCGCCGCCCTTCAAGCGCACCACCAGGGTGTTTTCCAACGCGTGCTGCACCAGCAGGGCGTTGATTTCGGTCTGCTTCACGGCGTGGGCAAAGCCACGCTTGCCCACGTCGATCCAGCGCGCGTTCGGCGCAAAGGCGCGCAATGCGGGGTCGGTGAGCGCGTCGAAGAGCACCACTTCGGCCTGGGCCAGGCGCTGCACGCCGCGCAAGGTGATCAGGTCGGCGGCCCCCGGGCCGGCGCTGACGAAGACGACCTGGCCCATCACCACTCCTCCTCGGCCGGCGCGGCGGCGGGCAGGTCCACCAGCAGCGCACCGCTGGTGCGGTGGCTGGCGGGGTCCACCACGATCAGCGCGCCGCCCACGCGGTTGAACTCGAAGGGCTCGACCGGCAGCTCGTGCTGCACCTCCATCTGCACGCGGCCGATGGCATTGACGCCGAGTTCGTGCGCGTCCTGGGCTTCCAGGCTGTGGATGTCCAGCACCGAGTCGATGGCGGCGATGCGCGCCTGCACCCAGCGGTTGCCATGGCGCACCCAGTATTTGCGGCCGGGCTTGGCGGGTTCGGTGTCCAGCCAGGCCAGGGTGGCGGGGAAGCGGTTCTGCAGCTGCGCTTTGGACGGCTCGGCCAGCCAGTCGCCGCGGCTCACGTCGAGCTGGCGGTCCAGGATCACGCCCACCGATTCACCGGCCTGGCCGCGCTGCACGTCTTCGGCGGCGCGGCGCAGGCCGGCCACCACGGCCTTTTGGCGGCTCGGCAGCACCTCGATCTCGTCGCCCACCTGGACCGCACCGTGGGCGATGCGACCCCAGAGCACGCGCGGCTGGAAGCCCGCGCCTTCGCTCTGGTAGGCGTCCTTCTGCACGTACTGCACTGGCAGCGAGAGCGGCGCATCGACGCGCTCCTGCACGCAGGGCAGGCCTTCCAGCACCTGCAGCAGCGAGGGGCCGTTCCACCAGGGCGCGTCCAGCGGCTGGGTGACGTTGTCGCCGCGCAGCGCGCTCACCGGCACCGTGGCCACCACGTCCAGGCCAGCGGCCTGGGCAAAGGCTTCGAGCGCGCGCTTGACCTTGGCAAAGCCGGGGCCAGGTTGCTCGATGGCGTCGATCTTGTTGATCGCGAACACGATGCTGGGCACGCGCAGCAGTTGCGCCAGCAGCGAGTGACGGCGCGTCTGCGCCAGCAGCGTCACCTCGGGCTGGCTCAAGTCCAGCTTGGTGATGTCGACCAGCACCACAGCGGCGTCACTGCCCGCCGCGGCTGTGACCATGTTGCGGGTGTACTGCTCGTGACCGGGGGCATCGGCAATGATGAACTTGCGATGCTTGGTGGCGAAGTAGCGGTAGGCCACATCGATGGTGATGCCCTGCTCGCGCTCGGCTTCCAGGCCGTCGGTGAGCAGGCTCAGGTCGATGGGACTGCCGGCGGCGCGGCGCTCCAGGGTGTCGAGCTGGTCGGCCAGGATGGCCTTGCTGTCGAAGAGCAGGCGGCCGATCAGGGTGCTCTTGCCGTCATCGACCGAACCTGCGGTCAGAAATCTCAAGGCTTGCATCAGAAGTAGCCCTCTTTCTTGCGGCGCTCCATCGAGGCGTCGCTGGTGCGGTCGTCCATGCGGGTGGCGCCGCGTTCGCTGATCGTCACGGTCAGGGTCTCGTTGACCACTTCAGCCGCATTGCGCGCCGGGCTCTCGACCGGGCAGGTGCAGGTCATGTCGCCCACGGTGCGGAAGCGCACCTCGGCGGTCTCGACCGTTTCACCGGGTTCGGGCGGGGTCACGTCCGTCAGCGGCACCAGCAGGCCCTTGCGGCGCATCACCTGGCGCGGGTGGGCGTAGTACATGCCGGGCAGGGGGATGTTTTCGCGGGCGATGTAGAGCCACACATCCAGCTCGGTCCAGTTGCTGATCGGGAAGCAGCGGAAATGTTCGCCGGGGCGGATGCGCGTGTTGAAGAGCGTCCACAGCTCGGGGCGTTGCTCCTTGGGCTGCCACTGGCCGAAGGAATCGCGGTGGCTGAAGATGCGCTCCTTGGCGCGCGCCTTCTCTTCATCGCGCCGCGCACCGCCAATCAAGGCGTCGAAGCGGTGCTCCTCGATGGTCTCCAGCAGGGTCACGGTCTGGTGGCCGTTGCGGCTTTCCAGCGGGTGGGCCAGGCGGATCGTGCCCTTGGCGATGCTGTCTTCCAGATGCCCCACCACCAGGCGCTCGCCCATCTCGGCCACGCGTTGGTCACGGAACTGGATCACCTCGGGGAAGTTGTGCCCGGTGTCGATATGCACCAGCGGGAAGGGCAGGCTGCCCTTGAAGCCGCTGGTGTGGCTCTTGTCTTTCAGCTTGAAGGCCTTCTCGGCCAGGCGCAGCACCACGCAGGAATCCTTGCCGCCGCTGAACAGCAGGGCGGGGCGCTCGAAGCTGGCGGCCACCTCGCGCAGGATGAAGATGGCCTCTTCTTCCAGTGCGTCCAGATGGGCGTTGTCGACGGGGTGGATCAGGTGTTCGGGTTTCACGTGGGCATTCATTTCTTGACGTGCAGACCGCACTCCTTGCTGGAATCCTCCCACCACCAACGGCCGGCGCGGAAGTCCTCGCCCACTGCGATGGCGCGGGTGCAGGGTGCGCAGCCGATGCTGGGCATGAACTGGTCGTGCAGCGGGTTGGTGGGCACCTCGAAGCGCTCGACATAGGCCCACACCTCGGCCCAGGTCCAGTCGGCGATCGGGCTGAGCTTGCGGCGTCCCTGGCCATCGTCCTCGTCAAAGGCGACCTCGGCACGCGCGCCGCTCTGCTCGCGGCGCAGGCCGGTGATCCAGGCGCTGCGGCCCTTGAGCATGCGCGCCAACGGCTCCAGCTTGCGCACAGCACAGCAGGCCTTGCGCAAGTCGATGCTCTTGAACATCGCGTCCTCGCCCTCGCGGCGCACGAACTGGATGACCTGCTCGTTGACCGGCTGGAACACCGCGACCTCGCGGCCATAGCGCTCGGCAATGCGCGGGATCAGGCCCAGGGTTTCGGCGTGCAGCTTGCCGGTGTCCAGCGTGGCGATGTCGATCGGCAGCTGGTGGCGGGCGATCAGGTCGGTGATCACCATGTCCTCCACGCCCAGGCTGCTGCTTTGCACCAGGCCGGCGCCATGCAGCACGGCGGCATCACGCAGGCGCTGCACGGCGGCCTCGATCTTGGCGTCCAGCTCGAGGCTCCAGCGCGCGTAGAGCGCAATGGCATTGCCCTGCGGCGCGGCCGCGGCCCAGGGGAGGGCGCTCGTGCTCATCGTGCAAACACCGGGCGCGCTTCGTGCACATCGCCCTGGTAGAAGCCTTCGGCGAAGAAGGCCAGCGCACGGCGCGCGGCTTCTTGCGATTGATCGCCGCGCAGCTGGGCTTCGTCGAAGCCCGTGCGGTGCAGCAGCTGCAGCATGTCCACCAGCACCTCGCCCCGGGCGCGGATGGCACCGGCAAACCGATGGCGGGCGCGCAGCAGGCGGGCCTGGCTGTAGGCGCGGCCGTCGGTCCATTTCGGGAAATCCAGCACCACCAGGGCGATGCGGCTCAGGTCCGGCGTCAGCTGGGTGATGTCGGCATCGTTCGGGAACTCGATGGCCACCGGCACATCGGCGGGCCAATGGCCACGTACGGCATGCCATTGCTCCAGGCTGAGCAGGCGGTTCGGCGCGGGGTCCGGGTCCGGCTTGGGGCCGTCCTCGCCGACGGCGTGTTGCCAAAGGTCGTGATGGGGGTCGATGAACTTCATGGTCACTCTCAGGCCCGGGCCGTCGCCACGCGCACCGCGTTGGCGGCGCTCTTGAAGGGATCCAGACCAATGCGTTTCACCGTTTCGATGAAGCGCTCGCCAGCGGTCCGCTGGCTCTTGTAGGTCTCCAGCACGGCCTCGACCGCGTCGGCAATCTCGTCGGCTGCAAAGCTCGGGCCGATGACCTTGCCCGGCGTGGCCGGGCCGCTGAGCGTGCTGCCATCGCTGCCGCCCAGGGTCAGCTGGTACCACTCGGTGCCGTCCTTGTCCACGCCCAGCACACCGATGTGCCCGCTGTGGTGGTGGCCGCAGCTGTTGATGCAGCCGCTGATGTGCAGGTCGATGTCACCCAGGTCTTCGAGCTCGTCGAGGTCCTGGTAGCGCTCGGCAATCGCGGCGGCCAGGGGCAGTGAGCGGGCATTGGCCAGCGCGCAGTAGTCGCCGCCGGGGCAGGCGATCTGGTCGGTCAGGCGGCCGGCGTTCGGCGTGGCGAAGCCGGCGGCGCGCGCGGCTTCGAAGAGTTTCAGCAGATCCGCCTCGCGCACCCAGGGCAGGACGAGGTTCTGGCGGTGGCTGACGCGCAGCTCACCCTGGCTGAAACGATCGGCCAGCGCGGCGGCGGAGTCCATCATATCGGCCGTGGTGTCGCCCGGCGGAATGCCGACGCGCTTGAGGCTGAGCGTCACCGCCCGGAAGCCGCTGACGCGATGGGCGTGCACATTGCGCTCCAGCCAGCGCTGGTAGGGGGTATCGGCACTCAGGGCGCTCGGGTCGATCGGCGCCACGGGGCGCACATCGCTGGGGTCGACGAAATAGGCCTGCACGCGCGCCAGCTCAGCTTCAGGGATCAGCTGCTCGTGGCCGCCGACGTCATCGGCCAGGATGGCCTTGAACTCGGCATGGACGGCATCGATGAACTTCTGCCCTTCGGCCTTGACGAGGATCTTGATGCGCGCCTTGTAGAGGTTGTCGCGCCGGCCGGCCAGGTTGTAGACGCGGACGATGGCTTCGATGAAGACCAGGATCTGCTGCCAGGGGATGAAGGCGGCGACCTCGGTGCCGATGATGGGCGTGCGGCCCATGCCACCACCCACAAAGACCTGGAAACCGACCTGGCCCGCGGCGTCCTGCTTCAGCTGCAGGCCGATGTCATGCCACAGGATGGCGGCGCGGTCTTCCGCGGCGCCGCTGACGGCGATCTTGAACTTGCGCGGCAGATGGGCGAACTCGGGGTGCAGCGTGGACCACTGGCGCAGGATCTCGCAGTAGGGGCGCGGGTCGACGATCTCGTCCGGCGCGATGCCGGCGAAGGCGTCGCTGGTGATGTTGCGGATGCAGTTGCCGCTGGTCTGGATGCCGTGCATGTCCACCGCGGCCAGCAGCTCCATCACCTCGGCGCTGCGGTCCAGCGGGATCCAGTTGTATTGCAGGTTCTGGCGCGTGGTGAAGTGGCCGTAGCCGCCCTGGCCCTTGAAGGGGCCTTCGCTGACGACGTCGTACTCGCGGGCGATCTTGGCCAGCTGGCGCAGCTGCGGGCTGCTCAGCTCGCCGTAGGGAATGGCGACGCGCAGCATGGGCGCGTGGCGCTGCACGTACCAGCCGTTTTGCAGGCGCAGGGGGCGGAACTCGTCCGTGCTGAGTTGGCCCTTGAGGTGGCGCTCCAGCTGGTCGCGGTACTGCGCGGCGCGCTGGTGGACGAAGTGGCGGTCGAAAGCGGTGTAGCGGTACATAGGTGTTAGGCCAGGGCCTTCCAGATGTTGAAGGCGCTGATCAGCACGATGACGGAACCGACCAGGGCCAGCAAGGCCTTGGTGTGCAGCTTGGAAGTCAGCAGGGCGGCGAAGGGGGCAGCGAACAGGCCGCCGACGACCAGGCCGGCCACGGTGGTCCATGGGCTCTGGTCGCCAATCAGCACGGCGAACACGCCGGCGCTGATGAAGGTCAGGAAGAACTCGGCCAGATTGACCGAACCGATGGTGATGCGCGGGTCGTTGCCGGTGCCCACCAGGGTTGTCGTCACCACCGGGCCCCAGCCGCCACCGCCCACCGCATCCAGGAAGCCGCCGGCCAGGCCGAGCTTCCCCACATGCTTGGGCTCTTCGCGGCGCGGCTTGATCTTGCGGAAAATTTTGCTGATGACGTACAGGCCCATCAGCAGCAGGTAGCCGGCCACGAAGGGTTTGATGGCCTTGCCATCCACGCTGGACAGCACCCAGGCGCCGGTTGCGGCCCCCAGCATGCCGGGCACGAGCAGGCGCAGGAACAGGCTGCGGTTCACATTGCCCAGCTTGATGTGGCTGATGCCTGATACCCCGGTGGTGAAGACCTCGGCGATGTGCACCGCCGCGCTGGCCACCGCCGGGCTGCTGCCGCTGGCGAGCAGGAAGCTGGTGCTGGTGATGCCGTAGGCCATGCCCAAGGCGCCGTCGACGGTCTGCGCCAGCAGGCCCACTGCGGCGGCGGTCCAGAACTCGCGGCTGCTCAAGGCTTGGCCGATCAGTTCGAAGCCGCCACTGTGGCCCACCGGCTGGTTGAAGAGGCGCGTGGCCAGGGCGATGGTCAGCGCCATCAGCAGGAAGACCACCGACCACATCGCATAGCGCAGCACCGGGTGCGCGCTGGCCTGGCCGGCGTGCGTGACCGCGTTTTCCAGCGGCGGCAGGCCCAGTTCGGCGTGCTCGGCATTTACCGGGTTGTTGCTGAGGTCGAGGTCGCGGACTTTCATGGAGGTCGCGACTCTAAGAATTCACACTTATTTCTGAAACTACTTTTTTGTTGGCTTTATATGCTCATGAAGAATATGAGACCAAGGCTTCCAGCGCCTCGGCCACCTCGCGCAGGCGTTGGGGCCAGGCGGCGGGGCCGGCTGCGAGCAGTTCACGCAGGCGCGCGGCATCGGCGGCGGGTTCGTGTTGCGTCTCCCAGAGCGAGTCTTCCACCGCCTCGGCGCCCTCAATCGGCCAGGGCTGGCCGGCGCACCAGGCCTGCAGGTTGCTGGCGCGGCGCGGGTGCGGGTAGGCCTCGCCCTCGCAGCCCTTGAGCAGCAGGGCAGCGCCGCCGTCCTGGGCCGTCAGCCGCGGCAGGGCCTGGCCCAGGCGGTCCAGGAAGTCGCCATGCGTGACGGCGACCACGCGAAGGCTGCGGCCCGGCGCCGGGTCCAACAGCTTGACCAGGGTGTGGGCGCTGTTGCGCAGGCCCAGGCGCGGGCGCAGGGCCATCAGGCGGTCCAGCCCCGGGCAGAGTGCCGCGGTGGGCAGCACGGCCAGGCGCTGCTGCGCCAGTGCGGCCTCGGCTTCGGCCACGCTGGCGCACAGCGGGTGGCCCAGTGCCTGCAGCAGCTCGAAGGTGGCGCCGCGCGCGGCGCCGAAATCGCTGCGGCCCTGGATCAGCACCGGCACGCCGCGGCTCGCCAGGTACAGGGCCAGCAGGGGCATCAGATTGAGCAGCTTGCGCGCGCCGTTCAGCGCCGGCAGCAGCACCAGGCGCGGGCCGGGCGGCAGCTGCAACCGCAGCGTGCGCGCCTGCAGCGCTTCGGCAAAGCCCAGCAGCTCCTCGACGGCCTCGCCCTTGACCCGCAGCGCCAGCACGATGGCGCCAAGTTGCAGGTCCTCGACCTCGCCATCCAGCATGGCGCCGAACAGCGCGGCGGCCTGGGCGCGGTCGAGGTCGCGGGCGCCGCGGGCGCCTCGGCCGATTTCCTTGATCAAGGCGGGCAGATTCAGGGCTTCATTCATGGCCGGCCCAGCATAGAGACAATCGGGCCCGCCATGATTCGTCGCCTGTTCAGCCTCTCTTTGCTGCTGGCCCTGCTGGCCTGCAGCAGCCCGCACCCCGTTCCCACTCCGCCGCCGGTTGAGCCGGTGCAGCCACCACCGCCCAAGGTGTTGCGCGCCCCCAAGGTGGCCCTGGCCCTGGGCGGCGGTGCGGCGCGTGGCTTTGCGCATATCGGCGTGATCCAGGTGCTGGAGGAAGCCGGCATCAAGCCCGATCTGGTGGTTGGCACCTCGGCCGGCTCGCTGGTGGCGGCGCTGTATGCCAGCGGCAAGAGCGGCACCGAGATGGCGCGCCTGGCCGAAACCATGGACGAGGGCGCCATCACCGACTGGAGCTTTCCGCTCAAGGGCCTGATCAAGGGCGAGGCCCTGGCCCGCTACGTGCGCGCGCAAACCGGCGGCCGGTCGATCGAGCAGATGAGCCTGCCGCTGGGCATCGTGGCCACGCATCTGGCCGATGGCCAGGGCGTGATGTTCCGCAGCGGTGACCTGGGCACCGCGGTGCGCGCCAGCAGCGCCGTGCCCGCCGTGTTCCAGCCGGTCGAGATTGGCAGCAAGCTTTACGTGGACGGCGGTCTGGTGGCGCCCGTGCCGGTGCGCTACGCGCGCCAGATGGGCGCCGAGGTGGTGATCGCCATCGACATCAGCTCGCCCCCCAACCCGCAGACCAAGACCGACCCCTTCAGCCTGCTGATGCAGACCGTGGCCATCATGGGCCGCTCGATCAACAGCCTGGAGCTGCGCGAGGCCGAGGTGGTGCTGCGGCCCGAATTGAACGGCGTGGCGTCGAGCGACTTCAGCGCCCGCATGCGTGCCGTGGCCGCCGGCCGGGCGGCGGCCCAGGCCGCGCTGGCGCAGCTGAAGAAGGCGGTGGCGCCGCGCTGAGGCTCAGCCGGTCAGATCCTCGGGCCGGTTGAAGTTCGCAAAGCTGGGCGCGGCCTCGGCAGGCAGTTCCAGCGCCACCGCACCGGCCTGCTGCAGCACTTGCAACACGCGGCGCTGGCCGCTTTCCAGGGCGCTGCGGATCGGTGCCGCCACATCCACGCTCAGCAAGGCATGGGCCGGGTGCCAGCGCAGGCCCTCGGGCTCCTGCACCGCCGGCAGCACGGCCGGGGCGCCGCATTCACGTTGGCGCGCGCACAGGCGCGCGGCCAGGTCCAGGGGCAGGGCGGGGGCGTCGCAGCTCAGCGTCCACACCCAATCCAAGCCCTGGCTGCGTGCAAAGGCCAGGGCCTGCAGCATGCCGACCAGCGGGCCCAGGCCGCGCAGTTCATTCGGGTCGGTCAGCAGAGGCAGGCCGCGGCTGCGGTAGTCGTCCAGGTTCCGGTTCACGCTCAGCGCGATGGCGGCGATCGCCACGCCGGTCTGGCCGCGCAGGCGTGCCAGCACATGGTCCACCAGCGGCTGGCCCTGCCAAGGCAGCAGACCCTTGTCTTGCCCACCCATGCGCCGGCCCTCGCCGCCGGCCAGCACCACGGCGGCAATGCGCGGCCGCTCAGCCACCGATGAAATGCATTTCGACGCGCGGCAGATCCTGCGTGCCTTCACCGCGCAGCTGCGAGTAGCGGTCGGCGCGGCGCTGCCAATGGGCGGCGATGACGCCCTGCAGCACCGCGTCGTCGCTGACGCCGTCGCGCAGCAGATGGCGCAAATCATGGCCCTGCGCGGCGAACAGGCAGTGGAAGACGCGGCCGTCGGTGGAAAGCCGGGCGCGGTTGCAGTCGCCACAAAAGGCCTGCGTCACGCTGGAGATGAAGCCGATCTCGCCGGCGCCGTCCTCATAGGCCCAGCGCTCGGCGGTCTCGCCGGGCTGGCAGGGGTCGAGCGCGCGCAGTGGCCAGCGGGCGTGCACCAGCTGCTGCAGCTCGCGGCTGGGCACCACCTGGTCCATGCGCCAGCCATTGCTGCAGCCCACATCCATGAACTCAATGAAGCGCAACACCATGCCGCTGCCGCGGAAGTGCTCGGCCAGGCGCAGCACCTCGTGGTCATTGACGCCGCGCTGGACCACCATATTGATCTTGATGGGCGCAAAGCCCAGGGCCTGGGCGGTGGCGATGCCTTCGAGCACCTGTTCGACCGGGAAATCGACGTCGTTCATGCGCCGGAACAGTGCGTCGTCGAGCGCATCCAGACTGACCGTCAGGCGCTGCAGCCCGGCCTCGCGCAGCGCCTTGGCCTGGCGCGCCAGCAGGGCGCCATTGGTGGTCAGGGTCAGGTCCAGCGGCTGGCCCTCAGGGGTGCGCAGCGCGGCCAACTGGGCCACGAGCTGGTGCAGCTCGCGCCGCATCAAGGGCTCGCCGCCGGTCAGGCGGATCTTCTCGACACCGAGGGCCACGAAGGCGCGCGCCGCCCGGGTGATTTCCTCAAAGCTCAGCAGTTCGGGCTGCGGCAGGAAGCGGTAGCCGGGACCGAAGACTTCCTTGGGCATGCAGTAGCTGCAGCGGAAGTTGCAGCGATCGGTGACCGAAATGCGCAAATCGCGCAGCGGCCGGCCCAGGCGGTCGTGGGGGCGCGGCGTGGGCTCGGGCGGGAGCCGGCGCAGCAGATGCAGCGGAATGCGCGTCTCTTGCATGACGCCGGCGATTGTGGCGGAGCCCTCAGGCCCCCAGCTTGCGCAGGGTCAGGGCTTCAGTTCGTGGCCGTGGGTGCGCGGCGGGCGCCGGTGAAGCGGCGTTCCCAGTAGCTGTCGCGCATGTCTTCCACCCGCACCACGGCGCCGGCGCGCGGTGCATGAATGAACTTGCCCTCGCCGACATAGATGCCGACGTGGCTGAAGGTTCGGCGCATGGTGTTGAAGAACACCAGATCACCGGGGCGCAGCTCGTCCTTGCTGATGCTGAGCAGGTCGGTCAGTCGCGCCTGCTCGTCGGCACGGCGCGGCAGCACCAGGCCCAGGCTGCGCTCGAACACATAGCGGGTGAAGCCGCTGCAATCAAAACCCTGGGCGGCGGTGTTGCCGCCGCGGCGGTAGGGCACGCCCAGAAAGCCCATGGCGGCTCGCACCATGCCGGTGGCGCCTTCGCGCGCCTGGCCCAGCCAGCTGCTGGTTTCGCCGCCTTCGCCCGGTGGGCCCATCCAGCCCTGCTGGGCCAGAAAGCGCTCGATCGCGGCCCCACGTGGGGCGCTGGCAGCGGGGGCCGGCGTGGCGGCAGCGTCGGGATGCGGGGGGCCGGCCGTGGGCGAGGCTTGCGCGGCCAAAGCGGCGCAAAGCAGGGTGATCGCCAAGGCTGGGCGTAGACGCATCCGCAACAGGGGTGGGTTGGATCCGGGGCCCGGCCGTCGCCGGGGCGCTCCGGGCTCGCGGGAGCCCGGTTTCTCGGGGGCTGGAGCCCCCTCGAAAAGCGGCGGAGTGTGCCGGCCGGGCCCCTTGGGTGTCAAGATTTTCGACAGGCTTGCCGGGTTTGCCGGCATGCGGTTGACCCGAGGGCGGTCAGGCTCTTGTCAGCGCCAACGGCCTCTAATGACAGTGTTTGCCGACTGGAGAGTGCCCATGTCCACCGCCGCCGACCCGACCGGCCGTTATGCCGAGTTTCACGCCCGTTCGCTGCGCGAGCCCGAGGCCTTCTGGGCCGAGCAGGCGGCCTTGATCGACTGGCAGCAGCCCTGGGAGCAGGTGCTGGACGCCAGCCGGCCGCCGTTTGCGCGCTGGTTTTTCGGGGGCCGCACCAATCTCTGCCACAACGCGGTGGACCGCCACGCCGTCGCCCACCCCGAGCGGCGGGCCCTGGTCTGGGTCTCGACCGAGGTGGACCAGGAGCGCGAATGGAGCTTTGCCGAGTTGCAGCAAGAGGTCGAGGCCGCGGCGGCGATGCTGAAGCGGCGCGGGGTGGGCCGTGGCGACCGCGTGTTGATTTACTGCCCCATGGTGCCCGAGGCTGCCTTTGCCATGCTGGCCTGCGCGCGCATTGGTGCCATCCACTCGGTGGTGTTCGGCGGCTTTGCCAGTCACAGCCTGGCCGGGCGGATTGAGGACTGCAGCCCCAAGCTGATCGTCAGCTGCGATGCCGGCAGCCGCGCCGGCAAGCTGCAGGCCTACCAGCCCCTGCTGGAAGAGGCCCTGCGCCTGAGCCAGCACAAGGTGGAGCAGGTGCTGTGGATTGATCGCGGTCTGGTGCCACTGCAGCCGCAGGCCGGCCGGGATTTCATCTACGCCAGCGAGCGCGAGGCCGTGTGGGGCCATAAGGTGCCCTGTGAATGGCTGGAATCCAACGAGATCAGCTACACGCTCTACACCAGCGGCACCACCGGCCGGCCCAAGGGCGTGCAGCGCGACGTGGGCGGCTACGCCGTGGCGCTGGCAGCCAGCATCCGCCACATCTTCGACGGCCACCCCGGCGAGACCTTCTTCTCCACCAGCGACATCGGCTGGGTGGTGGGGCACAGCTACATCGTCTACGGCCCGCTGATTGCCGGCATGGCCACACTGATGGTGGAGGGCACGCCCGTGCGGCCTGATGCCGGCATCTGGTGGCGCCTGGTGCAGAAGTACCGCGTCTCGGTGATGTTCAGCGCGCCCACGGCGGTGCGCGTGCTGCGCAAGGCCGACCCGAGCTACCTGACGCAAAGCGATCTGTCCTCGCTGCGCGCACTCTTCCTGGCCGGCGAGCCGCTGGATGAGCCGACTGCACGCTGGATCCGCGATGCATTGGGCAAGCCGGTGGTGGACAACTACTGGCAGACCGAGACCGGCTGGCCCATCCTGACCCTGGCGCGCGGCGTGGCCCCCATGCACGAGCGCCTGGGGTCACCAGGCGTGCCCATGTATGGCTACCACGCCCTGCTGGTGGACCCCGACACCGGTGCCACGCTGGACGGTCCGAACCAGAAGGGCGTGCTGGCGCTGGACTACCCGCTGCCCCCGGGCTGCCTGCAAACCGTCTGGGGGGACGACGAGCGCTTCGTCAAGACCTATTGGTCCAGCATCCCGGGCCGCCAGCTCTATTCCACCTTCGATGTGGCCACACGCGACGCCGATGGCTACACCTTCATCCTCGGCCGCAGCGACGACGTCATCAATGTGGCCGGCCACCGCCTGGGCACGCGCGAGATCGAGGAAAGCATTGCCTCGGTGGCCGAGGTGGCCGAGGTGGCCGTGGTGGGTGTGGCCGATGAGCTCAAAGGCCAGGTGGCGGTGGCCTTCGTGGTCCCCAAACAGGCCATGCCGGAAGCAGCGCTGGCCGCCGCGGTGATGCAGCGCGTCAATGATCAGTTGGGCGCCGTGGCACGGCCGGCCCGCGTGCTGGTGGTTCAGGCACTGCCCAAGACCCGCTCCGGCAAGCTGCTGCGCCGCGCCATGCAGGCTCTGTGCGAAGGGCGCGAGCTGGGCGATCTGTCCACGCTGGAAGATGCAGCCACGCTACAGGCGCTGGCGGAGCGCCTGAAGCCGGCGTGAAGGGTTTCACGCGCCTGGCCCTGCGCAAGCGCGCAGCTCGGTGCGGTGTGAAGGGTTCACGGCCGGACCAGCTGCGTGGCGGGCACAGTCGCGCGCTTTCGCCCCTTTGGGTCGCCTCCAAGCCGTCACCATGCGCCAACTCCTCGCTTCCCTCGCCCTTTTGTTGCCCTTGGCTGCCGCGGCCAGCCCCGTCAACCTGGTTCAGAACGGCGGGTTTGAGTCCACGGCGCTGAAGAACGGTCAGTGGCTGGTATTCAGTTCTTTGGAGCACTGGAAGCTGGATAGTGGCCCGGGCATCGAGCTGCGTCGCAATGTGGCGGGCGCTGCCAAGGAGGGCTTCAACTACGTCGAGCTCGACAGCTACGGCAACAGCGCCATCAGCCAGACCTTCAGCAGCCTGCAAGCAGGCGCTGAGTACGAGTTGAGCTTCTGGTACTCGCCGCGCGCGGGCGTGCATGAAGACAGCAACGGACTGCAAGTGCTGTGGAATGGCCAAGTGCTGTCGGCGATGAAGGCCGATGGCCGTGGGCACAACGCCCATCAGTGGACGGAGTACCACTTTGAAGTCACGGCCAAGCAGGGCCCCAACACCCTGGGATTTGCCAGCTTCGGCGCCAATGACTCCTACGGGGGCTCGCTTGACAACGTCAGCCTGGTGCAGGCGGTGCCGGAACCCACTTCGCTGGCTTTGATGGGTGTGGGCCTGCTGGGCTTGGGCTGGGTGCGCCGCCGCAGCTGAGCCGCCTGTGCCAAGACAAAGGGCGCCCTTGGGCGCCCTTTGCGTTTCTGGAGCAAGCGGTTCAGAGCACTTCAGAAGCGAAGTCCGCCAGGCGCGAGCGCTCGCCGCGCGCCAGGGTGATGTGGCCGCTGTGGGCCCAGCCCTTGAAGCGGTCCACGCAGAAGGTCAGGCCCGAACTGCCCTCGGTCAGGTAGGGCGTGTCGATCTGCGCCAGATTGCCCAGGCAAATCATCTTGGTGCCCGGGCCGGCGCGGGTCAGCAGGGTCTTCATCTGCTTGGGAGTCAGGTTCTGGGCCTCGTCGATGATGACGAACTTGTTCAAGAAGGTGCGCCCACGCATGAAGTTCAGGCTCTTGATGCGCACCTTGGAGCGCATCAGATCCTGGGTGGCGGCACGGCCCCAGTCACCGGCGGCGCCATCGCCGCGCGTCAGTACTTCCAAGTTGTCGTCCAGCGCACCCATCCAGGGGTTCATCTTTTCCTCTTCGGTGCCGGGCAGGAAACCGATGTCCTCGCCCACCGGCACCGTCACGCGGGTGACGATGATTTCCGAGTAGCGGCGCTCGTCCAGTACCTGGGCCAGGCCGGCCGCCAGGGTCAGCAGGGTCTTGCCGGTGCCGGCGGTGCCGGTCAGCGTGACCAGGTCGACCTCGGGGTCCATCAGCAGATTGAGGGCGAAGTTCTGTTCGCGGTTACGCGCCGCGATGCCCCAGACGGCGTTCTTCGGGTTGGTGTAGTCCTTCAGCGTGCGCAGCACCGCGTGCTTGCCGGTGATCTCGGTGACGCGCGCATGCAGCGGGGCTTCGCCGGGGGCTTCCAGGTAGAGCATCTCGTTGATCAGCAGCGAGGGCACCAGCGGACCGGCGATGCGGTAGTTGGTGTGGCTGCCCTGGGTCCAGCTCTCCATGGTCTTGCCATGGCGCTCCCAGAAGTCCGCCGGTAGCTGCTGTACGCCGGTGTAGAGCAGGTCGCTGTCTTCCAGCGCCTTGTCGTTGCGGTAGTCCTCTGCCGGCAGGCCCAGGGCACGGGCCTTGATACGCATGTTGATGTCCTTGGACACCAGCACCACATCGCGCCCGGGATGGCGCTCTTTCAGCGCCTGCACCACGGCCAGGATCTGGTTGTCCGCCTTGCCCTGCGGCAGGCCCAGCGGCTGGGCGGTGTTCAGCACCTCGGTCTGGAAGAACAGGCGACCGCCGGCCTCGCGGTGACCGCTGTGGTCCAGCGGCAGGCCCTTGGCCATTTCCTCCAGGGTCTGGGTCTGCATCGAGGCGGCCAGCACGTCCAGTTCGCGGCTGACCTGCCGCACATTGCGCGCCACCTCACTCATGCCCTTCTTGTGACCGTCCAGCTCCTCCAGCGTCATCAGGGGCAGGAAGATGTCGTGCTCTTCGAAGCGGTAGAGCGACATCGGGTCGTGCATCAGCACATTCGTGTCCAGCACGAAGAGCTTGGGCTTTTCGCCGGGCTTGGGTGCGCTGCGCTTGCGCTTCGGGGGCTCCTGCACCGCCACGGCCAACGGGGCGACAGCCGGTGGAGTGGTGAGCGCGCTGAGCACCGCAGGGGTCTTGGGACGTTTGGCCGCCGCCTTGGGTTTGGGGCTGGCGCCGGGTTTCAAGTCCGTGGCCAGGGCACTGGGAGGAACGCGATCGGCTTTCTTGGCAGGCGGTTTGGGCAGTGGCATCTGTGGGCTACGGCTACGGAAACAAAAAAGCCGCCCGGGGCCGGGCGGCTTCGTGGGATGCGGCGATTTCGCTGGGCACGAATTGATTATGCACAGCCGAAGCCACGGACCTGCTTTGGGCCTGCCGTGCGCAGATGAACCCGCCTCGGCTTGACCACGGTGCCATCCTGCAGCCGCCGTGGAGCTGGCTGTGCCGGGCCGCTGGCAGCGCCCCCCTGGGGGAGGCGCCGCAGGCGCTTCGGGGGATCAGGGTTGCCAGTTGACGATCACCTTGCCCGCACCGCTGGCCGGCGTCGTGTAGCTGTGATTGCTGCCCCCTTCCCAGGTCACGGTGCTGCCGTTCTTCTTGATGAACTTGAACTGCAGCGTGGTGTTGGCCGGTACGCTGACGTCGCAATACCAGCTCGGGTAGGCATGCATCACCTGGTTGAAGCAGGCGCCCACCGGGTTGGTGCTGCTCCAGTTGGTCAGCTCGAAGGCCGAACCGGTCAGGTAGACGCTCTCCCCCAGGACGGTGCTGGCGTTGTTGACGACAAAGCGCACCGACACCTGGTTGCCGCTCAGCAGCTGGAAGTCGCCATAGGTGGTGGACTGCGTACCGCCGGCGTTTGCCACCTTGATGGCGTAGTTGCCGGGCGTGGCGGCGGGCACCTTGACCTTGATTTGGCTGTCTTCCCAGCTCAGGATGTTGGCGCCGGTGACGGCAGTGGTGCCGAAGTAGACCGTGCCCTTGGTTGCGCCGAATCCGCGGCCGTCGAGCGTCACCGTGTTGCCGGCCTTGCCCAGCATCGGCCCCACGTGGCCCAGCAGCGGGCTGGCATAGCTGGCGGGCTTGTACTCCCAGACGGCGACCCCTCCGGCGGCCAGCGTGAAGGTGGGCACCGCGCCGGCGCTCACGCTGATGTTGTTGCCATTCAGCAGCCCGCCCAGTTTGTCGGTGTAACTGCCATTGGGCAGGGCGGTGAGCAGCCCGCCGATGCTGGCGCTGCTGGTCAGATTGCGATTGATGGCGACCAGGGCCACCGCATTGCCGAACTTGCGCTCGTAGATGTAGATGTCGCTGTTCTTCCAGCGCTCCTGCGTCGTGCCATAGGCCAGGGCCGGGTTGCTCTTGCGCAGCGGAGCCAGGGCCTGGATGACCTTGAACGCGGTGTTGGTGGTGTTGAAGGCTCCGATCCTGGCGCGGTTGTTCGGGTCGCCATTGCCGGCCATGTACTGCTCGGTGCCGTAATAAATGGCGGGTACGCCGCGCGAGGTCAGGGTCAGGGCCAGTGCCTGCTCCAGTTTGCGGCCGCTGGCTCCGCTGACCTGGAACCGGTCCATGTCATGGTTGTCGATGAAGGTGACCTGATCGGCCAGTTGCTTGTACTGGGTGGCGCTGGCGTCCAGCATGGCATCCAGATCCAGCATGGTCTTGGTGCCATTGCGGAACACCTGGCGCACGCGTTGACCGAACTGGAAGTCCAGCAGGCTCATGCCACTGGTGTTGGCGAAGGCGTGGTTGGCGGGGTCGACTTCGTTCTCACCCAGGAACCACTCGCCGAAAGTGAACACCGGCTTGTAGGCATAGATGTCGGCCATGAAGTTCTTCTGCCAGCCGGCCGGCATGTGCTTGACGGCGTCCATGCGGATGCCGTCGATGCCCAGGTCCAGCCAGGCTTTGATGGCCTGCTTGAAGTACAGGTCCATGGTCGACTTGTTGTGGTCGATGTCCGCCAGGTCGAAGAGATTGCGGTAGATCCCGTCTTCCAGATTGGCAAAGCTGGTGCCGCCGTTGTGGTGGAAGTAGCCGCTCGGATCGTTCGAGTAACCGGCCAGCAGCGCGCCGTTGTCGTACAGACGGCCGTTTTCGGCGAAGCTGGCGTCCGTCTGCGAGGCTGGCGAGCTGTGGTTGGGCGCGAAGTCGATGACGACCTTGATGCCCTTGGCATGTGCCGCCGCGATCAGGTTCTGGAAGTCTGTCAGCGTGCCGTAGCGCGGGTCGGGCTTCTTGAAGTCGCGTGCCCAGTAGCCGTGGTAGGCGGTGCTGTTGGTGCCGCTGTAATTGATGACGGCGTAGATGTTCTCGACCGGCTGCGAAATCCACAGGGCGGTGATGCCCATGGTCGTGAAGTAGCCGTCGTTGATCTTGTTGATCAGACCCTGCCAGTCGCCGCCGCAGTAGAGCTTGAGCTGGGTGCAGCCGGCGCTGAAGGCGGCGCCGCTCGGGTTGTTGGCGGCATTGCCGTCGACGAAACGGTCGGTCACGACCTGGTAGATCACGTCGGTGGCAAAGCTCGCCTTGTTGGACACATGGGTGTCTGGCGCGGCCGAGACGGTGGCGGCGAGCGAGGCGAGGACGAGGGCGCCGAGGCGCGAAAGCTGTGGGGTCTGCATGGCGGTTCCGGGGTATGCCGGCCTTGCGCGCATGCGATGCGTCGGTGGGCCGGTCGGGTGGATGAAGCTGCGCCGACTGCTTTTACCTGGACTGCCCACCAAGGTGTTGGCGCATATGTAGTTTCACTACGCAATCCGCCGGGATGCCCTCGTGTTCCTACTTATGACTGCGGGAAAATTGAAACGAACAGTATCTTTGGTTAAGTAGTTTTGGTACGTATAGGGATCGTGAGGTCGAAAAAAAGCCCGGCAGCGCCGGGCTTTCTTGGGACTGGGTGAGGCTCAGGCAGCGGCCTTGGTGGCGCCCTGCAAGGACTTGATGGCTTCAATGACCTCTTCCACATGGCCGGCCACCTTGAGGCCGCGCCACTCGGCGCGCAGCACGCCCTGGGGGTCGATCAGGAAGGTCGAGCGCTCGATGCCCTTGACCTTCTTGCCATACATGATCTTGTTCTTCACCACGCCAAACATGTGGCAAAGCTTCTCTTCGGTGTCGGCCACCAGCTCGAACGGCAAGCCCAAGGTTTCCTTGAACTTGGCGTGCGAAATCAGGTTGTCGCGCGACACGCCGATCACCACGGTGTTCAAAGCCGTGAATTCCTTGTAGTGATCGCGGAATTGCATGGCCTCGGTGGTGCAGCCGGGGGTGTTGTCCTTGGGGTAGAAATACAGGACGACAAACCGACCTGCGAAGCTATGCTGCGTGAACTTGAGCCCGCCGGTGGCTTGGGCCTCGATGTCGGGAAGGGCTTTGTTGAGCGCAGGCGTCATGAGGTCGGGGTCTCGCGGCTAGGGGCAAACCCATCGTGCCCTGGGTTCGCCCCGTTTGAGGGTGACTCACCAAGAGCAGCCTTGGTCAATCACGAAAACGGGCACAGCCTGCGATTATACGGGTACTGACAAGTGCCGCCCGTGGCGGGGTTCACGCCAGCAGCAGGGCGGCCACCACCTTGCGGCCTTCGCCAGCCAGTACCGTGTAGGTGCGGCTGGCGGCGTTCAGGTCCATGGTTTCAATACCCACGCGCGCCTCGATCAGGCTGCGGTACAGGCTGGGGTGGGTGAAGCGCAGCTTGGCACCGCTCGAAAGAATCACCAGCTCGGGCTGCAGTGCCAGGATGGCCTCGAAATGCGTCGGCTCCAGCTCTTCGAAGCGCTGCGGCGCCCAGGCTTGAACGCTGCCACGCCAGGGCACCAACACCGACTGTTCGTGCAGCTGGTCCTGCACCCAGACCTGACCGGGCGCCACCCGGGTGATGGCGTTGACGCCCTCGGCTTCATCGAGCTGGAACTTCATCGTGGGTAAGCCTGCGTGGCAGGCGAAGGCAGGCCAGGGCCCTGTGTTGAAATCGGCACCCGTTTGTTCTGTGTGCGCCGCAGCATTATCGGCAGCACCCCTGGAGTTCCGGTTTGAAGCCCCTGCAGAAGTCCACCAAGCTGGCCAATGTCAATTACGACATCCGTGGCCCGGTGCTGGAAAAGGCCCGCCAGATGGAGGAAGAGGGCACCAGCATCATCAAGCTGAACATTGGCAATGTGGCCGCCTTCGGCCTGCTGCCGCCGGACGAGATCGTGCACGACATGATCCGCAACCTGCCTTCGGCTGAGGCCGCCGGCTACACGGACAGCAAGGGTCTCTTTTCGGCCCGCAAGGCGGTGGTGCACTACACCCAGCAGCAAGGTGTGGCCGGCGTGACGGTCGATGACGTCTATCTCGGTAACGGCGTGTCCGAGCTGATCACGCTGGCGGTGAACGTGCTGCTGAACGAAGGCGACGAACTGCTCGTGCCTTCGCCCGATTACCCGCTCTACACGGCCGTGACCGGCCTGGCCGGCGGGCGCCCGGTGCATTACCGCTGCGTGGAAGAAGCGGGCTGGCTGCCGGATCTGGACGACATGCGCGCCAAGATCACGCCGCGCACCAAGGGCATCGCCGTCATCAACCCCAACAACCCCACCGGGGCGGTGTACCCCCGTGAAACTCTGCTCGGCATCATCGAGCTGGCGCGCGAGCACAGCCTCGTGATCTTGGCCGACGAGATCTACGACAAGACTCTGTACGACGGCGCCCAGCACATCAGCATGGCCAGCCTGGCTGATGACGTGCTGTTTCTGACCTTCAACGGCCTTTCGAAAAACTACCGCTCTTGCGGCTACCGCTCGGGCTGGATGGTGGTCAGCGGGGCCAAGAAGGATGCCAAGGACTTCATCGAAGGCCTGAACATGCTGGCGTCTTTGCGTCTGTGCGCCAACACGCCGGGGCAGCTGGCCATCCAGACCGCGCTGGGTGGCTACCAAAGCATCAAGGACCTGGTAGCACCAGGCGGGCGCCTGGCGCGCCAGCGCGACGTGGCCTACGAGCTGCTCACCGCCATTCCGGGCGTCTCGGTGGTCAAGCCGCAGGGGGCGCTCTACATGTTCCCGCGCCTGGATCCGGCGCTCTATCCGATCGCCGACGACCAGCAGTTCGCTTACGAACTGCTGGCCGAGGAGAAGGTACTGATCGTGCAGGGCACCGGCTTCAACCACCGCGACACCCAGCACTTCCGGGTCGTCTTCCTGCCCCATGTCGACGACCTCGAGGAAGCGATCGGGCGCATTGCCCGCTTCCTGGCCGGCTTCCGCAAACGTCACCACGCTTGAACCAATCTATGAAACCGATCCGAGTGGGCCTGCTGGGCTTTGGCACCGTGGGCGGCGGCACCTTCCAAGTGCTGACGCGCAACCAGGAAGAAATCAGCCGCCGCGCCGGCCGGCGCATCGAAATCGCCGCCGTCTGCCGGCGTGATCTGGCGGCCGCCCGCGCCCAGGTGGGCGAGGGTGTGCGTGTGGTGGCCGACCCGATGGAGATCGTGCGCGACCCCGAGGTCGACATCGTCGTCGAACTCATCGGTGGCGAGGGCGTGGCCAAGGACGTCGTGCTGGCCGCAATTGAGAACGGCAAGCATGTGGTCACCGCCAACAAGGCCCTGCTGGCCGTGCATGGCAACGAGGTCTTCACCAAGGCCCAGGCCAAGGGCGTGATGGTGGCCTTCGAGGCCGCCGTGGCCGGCGGCATTCCCATCATCAAGGCGCTGCGTGAATCGCTCGCCGGCAACCGCATCGAGTGGGTGGCCGGCATCATCAACGGCACGACGAATTTCATCCTCAGCGAGATGCGCGCCAAAGGCCTGGATTTCGACGTGGTGCTGAAGGAAGCCCAGCGCCTGGGCTACGCCGAGGCCGACCCGACCTTCGACATCGAGGGCATTGACGCGGCCCACAAGCTGACCATCCTCTCGGCCATCGCCTTCGGCACGCCGGTGCAGTTCGACAAGGCGCACGTGGAAGGCATCACCGGCTTGCAGGCCATCGACATCAAGTACGCCGAGCAGCTCGGCTACCGCATCAAGCTCCTGGGCATCACGCGCCGGCGCGATGAACTGGGTGGTATCGAGTTGCGCGTGCACCCCACGTTGATCCCCACCCAGCGCCTGATTGCCAACGTGGAAGGCGCGATGAACGCCGTGATGGTGCAGGGCGATGCCGTGGGCACCACGCTCTACTACGGCAAGGGCGCCGGTGCCGAGCCCACCGCGTCTTCGGTGGTGGCCGACCTCGTCGACGTCACCCGCCTGGCCACCGCCGACCCCGACCACCGCGTGCCGCATCTGGCCTTCCAGCCGGATCAAATGGGCAAGACGCCGATCCTGCCGATGGCAGGCGTGCGCTCGGCCTACTACCTGCGTCTGCGTGTGGCCGATGAGACCGGCGTGCTGAGCCGCATCACCACCATCCTGGCCGAGAACGACATCAGCATCGATGCGGTGCTGCAGCGCGAGAGCCTGGAAGGCGAGCGCCAGACCGATCTGATCATCCTGACCCATGTGACCGTGGAAGAGCGCATGGACCGGGCGCAGGAGTTCATGCAATCGCTGCCCTCGGTGCTGGCGCCCATCGTGCGAATCCGCAAAGAGGATCTGGCCTGAGCATGCGTTACCTCTCGACCCGCGGCGGCGGTGAAGCCAAACGCTTCTGCGACATCTTGCTCGAAGGCCTGGCCGAGGACGGCGGGCTGTACCTGCCCGAGCGCTACCCGCAAGTGGACGCCGCCGCGCTCACCCGCTGGCGCGGCTTGGCCTATCACGAGCTGGCCTTCGAGATCCTGTCGCTCTACATCGACGACATTCCGGCCGCAGACCTGCAGCGCATCTGCGCGCAGACCTACCGTGCCGAGGTCTTCGGCGGCCGCACTGAGATCACGCCGCTGCACGAGTTGGAGCCGGGGCTCTACTTGGAAGAGTTGTCCAACGGGCCGACCCTGGCCTTCAAGGACATGGCCATGCAGCTGCTCGGCGCCCTGTTCGAGTACGAACTGGGCCGCCGCCACGAGCAGCTCAACATCCTGGGCGCCACCAGCGGCGACACCGGCAGCGCCGCCGAGTACGCGATGCGTGGCCGCGCGGGGGTCAACGTCTTCATGCTCAGCCCGCACGGCCGCATGAGCCCTTTCCAGCAGGCGCAGATGTTCAGCCTGCAGGACCCGAACATCCACAACCTGGCGGTGCGCGGCGTGTTCGACGACTGCCAGGACATCGTCAAGGCCGTCTCCAACGACCTGGCCTACAAGAAGAGCCGCAAGATCGGCACCGTCAACAGCATCAACTGGGCGCGCCTGCTGGCCCAGGTTGTCTACTACTTCGCTGGGTATTTCCAAGCAACGCGGAGCAACGAAGAAAAGGTGAGCTTCTGCGTGCCCAGCGGCAACTTCGGCAACGTCTGCGCCGGCCATGTGGCACGCCAGATGGGCCTGCCGATCGCCCAGCTGGTGGTGGCCACGAACGAGAACGATGTGCTGGACGAGTTCTTCCGCACCGGCCGCTACGCGCCGCGCGGCGCGGTGCACACGCATGCCACCAGCAGCCCGTCGATGGACATCAGCAAGGCCAGCAACTTCGAGCGTTTCATCGCCGACCTGTTCGGCCGCGAGGGCGCGCGCGTGCGTGCCGCCTTCACGGCGCCGGCGTTTGAGATCCCGGCGGCCGACCGTGAGCGTGTGGCGACGGCGTTCGGCTTTGCCTCGGGTTCGAGCAGCCATGCCAATCGCCTGGCCACCATCCGCAGCTGCCAGCAGCGCTATGGCCGCCTGATCGATCCGCACACGGCCGATGGCCTGAAGGTGGCGGTCGAGCAGCGCCAGGCCGGCGTGCCGATGATCGTGCTGGAGACGGCATTGCCGGCCAAGTTCGCCGAAACCATCGTCGAGGCCACCGGCGCGCAGCCGCCACGGCCGGCGGGCTTGGAAGGCATCGAGAACCTGCCCAAGCGCGTGCAGGTGGTGGATGCCGAGGTCGGCCAGGTGCGTGCCGTCATCGATGCCGCGCTGGGGCGCTGAATGCTGAGCCTGGATGAGGCGCTGAGCCGGCTGCTGGCCGCTGCCCAGCCGGTGTTGGACAGCGAGACCTTGCCCACGGCCCAGGCGCGCGGCCGGGTGCTGGCCAAGGCCTTGCTGGCGGGCATCAACGTGCCGTCCGCCGACAACAGCGCCATGGATGGCTATGCCGTGCGCGTGGCCGACGCCGGCCAGGAGCGCCCGGTGCTGCAGCGTGTGCCCGCAGGTCGCTGGCCCGAGGCGCTGCCGGCGGGTGGTGTGGCGCGCATCTTCACCGGCGCCAGCCTGCCCGCGGGCGCCGAGGCGGTGGTGATGCAGGAGCAGTGCCAGACCCGCACGGACGAAGCGGGCCAGGCCTGGGTGCGCCTGCCTGCAGAGCTGCACGCCAGCCAGAACGTCCGCCGTGCGGGCGAGGACATCCGCGCAGGCAGCGAGATCCTGGCCGCCGGTACCCGGCTGGATGCGGCCGCGCTGGGCCTGGCGGCCTCGGTCGGATTGGCCGAGCTGCCGGTGCGCGCGCGGGTGCGCGTGGCGCTGTTTTCCACCGGCGATGAGCTGGTGATGCCCGGCGAGCCCCTGCCGCCCGGCGCCATCTACAACAGCAACCGCTTCACCCTGCGCGCGCTGCTGGAAGAGTTGGGCTGCGAGGTGCTGGACCACGGCATTGTGCCCGACCAGCTGCAGGCCACCAAGGACGCGCTGGCCCGCGCCGCCGCCCAGGCCGACCTGGTGCTGACCAGCGGTGGCGTGTCAGTGGGCGAGGAAGACCATCTGAAGCCCGCGCTTGAAGCGCAAGGTCGGCTGGACCTCTGGCAGATCGCCATCAAGCCCGGCAAGCCGCTCGCTTATGGGCAGATCCGCCGTGCCGATGGATCGGAAGCCCATTTCGTCGGCCTGCCCGGCAACCCGGTGTCCAGCTTCGTCACCTTCCTGTTGCTGGCACGACCCTTGATCCGCCAGCTGGCGGGCGAGGCGGCGCCGCGTAACCTGCAGCTGCCGGTGGCGGCCGCCTTCGAGTGGAAGCGCCCCGACCCGCGCCGCCAGGAGTTCCTGCGCGTGCGCCTGCAGCCCGATGGGCGTGCCGCGCTGTTCCAGAACCAGGGCTCGGGCGTGCTGTCCTCGCTGGCCTGGGCCGACGGCCTGGTGGCGCTTGCGCCGGGTCAACAGGTGCAGCCGGGGGACGTCGTACCCTTCCTGCCCCTGCTGCTGAAAACGTGAACCTGTGCTGACGCTGCGCTACTTCGCCCGCCTGCGCGAGGCCCTGGGCCCGCAGGAGAACCTGCCGTTCACCGCGGGCCTGACGGCCGGCGCCGTGCGCGACCTCTTGATCGCCCGCGGTGGCGCGCATGCCGAAGCGCTCGCGCGCACGCAGCTGCTGCGCTGCGCGCGCAACCAGCAGATGTGCGCCGAGGACGTGGCCCTGCAGGATGGCGACGAACTGGCCTTCTTCCCGCCGGTGACCGGCGGCTGAAGCCCATGCAAGGCCTGCACCTCTGTGCCGACCTGCGCGGCTGCGCGCCGCAGGCCCTGATGACCGAGCCGTCCGCGCTGCGCGCACTGTGCGTGCAGGCGGTGGCGGCTGCCGGTTTGCAGGCGGTGGCCGAGTGCTTCCATGCCTTCGAGCCGAGCGGCTCCGGCATCACCGGCGTGGTGCTGCTGGCCGAATCGCACCTGGCCATCCACACCTGGCCCGAGCAGCAGGCGGTGACGCTGGACGTCTACGTCTGCAACTACAGAGCCGACAACCGGGCCAAGGCCCAGGCCCTGCTGGCGGCGCTGCAGGCCGCCTTTGCACCGCAGCAGGCCCAGGTGCAGGCGGTCGAGCGCGGCTCGCTCTAGGCGCGCTTCTTCTTGGGGGTGGCCGGTCGGTCGTGCCGCTCCACCCAGTCCAGAAACTCCTGGTACCAGAGCTGGCTGTTGCGCGGCCTCAGCACCCAGTGGTTCTCGTCCGGGAACCAGAGCAGGCGGCTGTCGATGCCGCGCGCCTGCAGGGTGTTGTAGTAGGCCAGGCCGTTGCAGTCGGGCACGCGGTAGTCGCGTGCGCCGTGGATGACCAGCGTGGGCGTCTGGAAGTGCTGCGCGGCACTGTGCGGGCTTTGCGCGGCCACACGCGCCGGGTCTTCCCAGTAGCGCGCGTGCAGATCGCGCGGGCGCTCCATGTAGGAATCGGCCGCAAAGGTGGCCGTGCGGTCGAACACGCCGGCGTGGCAGACGTAGCTCTTGTAGCGGCCGGCCTGCCTCACATGGCCGTTCATCCAGGCCACCAGGAAGCCGCCGTAGCTGCCGCCGCTGGCGCTGATGCGTTCGCGGTCCACCCAGGGCTGGCGGCGCAGCCAGTCGGTGCAGGCTTCGATGTCCTGCAGTTCCAGCTCGCCCTGACGGCCCATGATGCTGTCGCGGAAGGCAAAGCCGAAGCCGCTGGAGCCGTGGTAGTTGAGCTGCACCACCACATGCCCACGCGATGCCAGCACATGCGGGTTCCAGCGGTAGTTGAAGCTGTCGCCCGCGGCGGCATAGGGGCCGCCGTGGATGACATGCAGCACCGGGTGCTTGCGCTTGGGGTCGAAGTTCATCGGGTAGGTGATCCAGCATTGCACCGGCTCGCCCAGCGCGCCGCGGATCGTCTGCTCCTGCACGGCGCCCAGGCGATGGCGGGCCAGCAGGCTGTCATTGAAGCGCTCCAGGCGGCGGGGCGTATCGCTGCCCGCCGCCTGCAGGCTGCGCGCCCACAGCTGCGCGGGGTGCTGCGCCGAGTCGGTGCAGAGCACCAACTGATCACCCGCGCAGGCGAAGCCTTGCACCCAGCCTTCAGCGTGCAGGCGCATGGGGTGGGCATCGCCCAGGCGGTGCTGCCAGAGCTGGCGGCGGCCGCGCGCTTCGGCGCAGAAGAGCAGACGCTGACCCTCCGCGGTCCAGCGCAACGGGGCCTCCACATCGTGGTCCCAGTCCCGCGCCGTCAGCACCCGCCAGCTGGGTTTGCGCCCGGCCAGGTCGACCAGGGCCAGCTCGTTCAAGGCCTTGTGGCTGCGCCCGGTCTCGCTCGCACACAGCGCCAGGCTGTGACCGGCCGGGTGGTAGCTGGGCGCGCCGAAGTCCCACCGCGAGTCATCCGCCAGCGCACGCACGCGACCGGTCTTCAGATCCAGCTCGGCCACGGCCAGGCGGTTGCTGGGGCGCTTTCGCGCGGCGGGGTCGTGCTGGAACGCGATGCGCTGGCCGCTGGGGTGAATGTCCCAGGCCAGGGCGCCGGCTTCTCCGTCGCGTGGCAGCTCCAGGGCCGTGCCCTCGAACAGGTCGCGCACACGGCCCGTGGCCAGATCCAGCAGGAGCAGATGCAGCACCCGGCCTTCCGGCAGGTTGTGATCCCA
>JBDHSJ010000016.1:0-34916 GCA_039808065.1 Burkholderiaceae bacterium
CTGCGCGCCGAGCCGATCGCCTTCAACCACCTGTTCTCGCAGGCCCTGTTCCATTACCTGCGCCACATCCAGCAGCTGCAGGAACGCCGTCGCGCCCAGTGCGTCGCCCTGGTGCCCTTGCACCCCGGCGACGAAGCCCAGGCGCTGGCGCTGGAGCTGGTGACGGCCTTGGGCGCCCACGGCCGCTTGCTGGAGCCTGGCGACACCAGCTTCGACCTGCTGCACGCCCAGCAGCGCATCGAGCAGCTGGAAATCGAGGCTGAGGTGCTGCTGATCCGTGCCGAGCCGCAGCCCAGCGCCTGGACGCGCTTCGCGCTGCGCCAGGCCGACCAGGTGGTGTTCGTCTCCAGCCCCAGCCACAGCCCGCTGCCCAGCGCCTTCGAACGCAAGCTGCGTGAAGAGCCGGGCTTCGAGTTCAAACGCCAGCACCTGGTACTGCTGCACGGGCCGGACACTGTACGCCCCAGCGCCCCGGCGCCCTGGCGCAAGGAGCGCAGCGCCATCGAGCGTGTCTTGCTGATGCGCCGCGGCCAGCGCGGAGATGCCGAGCGCCTGGCCCGCTTCCTGACCGGCCGTGCCGTGGGGATGGTGCTGGGCGGTGGCGGCGCACGCGGTTTTGCGCACCTGGGCGTCATCCAGGCACTGAGCGAGGCCGGCATCCCCATCGACCTGGTGGGCGGCAACAGCATGGGTGCGCTGATCGGCTCGCAGTACGCGCTCGGACATTCGCTGAGCGAGATCCGTGAACGCATCGTTGACTTTGCCGCCGGTGGCGAGCGGCCCACGCTGCCGGTGGTCTCGCTGCTGAGCGGCCGGCGCATGGAGCGGGACCTCAAGCACCTGTGCCAGCTCGGCAATGCCGAGGCGCAGGTGGATGCCCTCTGGCTGCCCTTCTTCACCGCCGCCTGCAACCTCAGCCGCGCCTGCACCACCGTGCTGGACCAAGGCCCGCTGTGGCGCGCCGTGCTGGCCAGCAACAGCCCGGCCGGTCTGCTGCCGCCGGTGCTCTACAACGGCGATCTGCTGGTGGATGGCGCCATCCTCGACAACGTGCCGGTGGAAGCCATGCGCCAGCGCCTGGGCACCCCGCTGGAGCGTCGGCGCGGCAACGGCACGGTGATCGCCATCGATGTGGATGTGCGCGAGCCGCTGAGCGTGGCCGAGGACGTCGACCGGCTCTCACCCTGGGCCAAGCTGCGCGGCCACAAGAGCAATGGCCAGCCCCTGCCCGGCATCGGCGAGATCCTCTACCGCGCCGGCCACATGGGCGGGCTGACGCAGCGCGGCAAGACCATCGGCCTGTCCGACTTCTACCTGGAGCCGCCGGTCTCGGACTTTTCGCTCATGGCCTACAAGCGCGCCGAGGAGGTGGTGGCACGCGGCTACGAGTACGCCCGCGCCGAGATCACCCGCTGGGACCTGAGCCGCATCTTCGAGTGAGCCCGCAAGCCGCCCAGACCCTGCCCCTCAGCCAGGCCCAGCAGGAAGTCTGGCTGGACCAGCGCGCCTGGCCGGCCAGCCCGCATCTGTGGGTGGGCGGCACCACCATGCTGCGCGGCCGCATCGAGCTGCCGCGCCTGCAGCAGGCGCTGCAGCAACTGGCGGCCGAGCAACTGGCCTTGCGCCTGGTGCCCGAGCCCAGCCGCGAAGAACAGCGGCTGTTGCCGGCTTACGAACCGGTGCTGCATGAACGGCCCGCGCCCCCGGGTTTGGAGCCCGAAGAGGCGCTGCACCAGGCCTGGATCGCCGCCACCGCCCAGCCCTGCCCGCTGGGCAGCGCCCCGCCCTGGCGGGTGGACCTGATGCGCTTCCCCGCGCACCCCGAGCTGCTCGGCATCCTGCTGCTCTCGCACCACCTCATCATGGATGGCGCGGCCACAGCGCAGTTCCTGCGCCGCTGGGGCGAGCTCTACACCGCGCTGGTGCATGAAGAAGCTGCGCCGCCGGCCGATGGCGAGGTCTACCGCGAGCAGATCGAGGCCGCGGCCCGCTACCGCCAGGGGCCGGATTGGGCGGCCGATGCCACCTTCTGGCGCAGCGAACTGCCCGAGGCCCCGCCGGTGCTGCTGCCGCGCCGCCAGCACGACGCCAGCAGCCCCTTGCCCCCAGCCGCGCTGCTGCACCACGCGCTGCTGCCGCGCAGCCAGTACGCCGCCTGGGGCGCGGCCGCCGCACCGGTGGCACAGACCGAATTCGCGCTGGTGGCCGCCGCACTGGCGCTGTACTTCGCGCGGGTGCAGGGCCTCAGCGAGGTGGTGATCGGCGTACCGACCTTGCGGCGCAGCGGCCGCGCGCACCGCGCCGCCGTCGGCATGTATGTGGGCGTGCTGCCGCTGCGCATTCCGGTGGACCCGGCACAGACGGGGCAGGAACTGATGGCCACGGTGGGCCGCCAACTGCGCCGCGCCATGCGCCATGCGCGCTATCCCCTCAGTGCGATCGCGCGCGAGTTGCAGCTGATGCGCGCCGGCCGCGACGCCCCTTTCGACCTGCTGCTCAGCTTCGAGCGCCAGGACTACGACCTGCGTTACGGCGCCGCCCAGTTGGTGGCGGCGCGCCAGCGCTTTGCCGGCTTCGCGCGCTACCCGCTCTCGCTCACGGTCTGCGATTTCGGTGCCGCGCGCGACATCGAGCTGGTGTTTGAAGGCAGCCGCGCCCACCTGGAGCCGCGCGAGCTGGACCTGCTGGCGCGCCGCCTGCGCGGGCTGTTCGAGCGCCTGGCCACGGAGCCGCAACGCCCGGTGGGCGAGCTGCCGCTGCTGGACGCCGCCGAGTGGCGTGCGCTGATCGAGGGCCCCCACCGCGACCTCGCCAGCCTGGACCCCGCGCCCAGCTTCATCCAGCGCTTTTGCGAACAGGCCGCCCTGCACCCGCTGAGCCCGGCCCTGGTGTGGGACGGCGGCACGCGCAGCTTTGGCGAACTGGCCGCCCTGGTGCGCCAGCTCGCTACGGCCCTGGTGCGCCAAGGCGTGCAGCCGGGCGACCGGGTGGCCCTGGCCCTGCCGCGTTCGCCCGAACTGGTGCAGGCCTTGCTGGCGGTCGCGCGCACCGGTGCGGCCTTTTTGCCGCTGGACCCGGAATACCCCGACGCGCGCCTGGCGCAGATCCTGGACGACGCGGGCGTGCGCCTGCTGATCGCGCCCGCAGAACCGCGCTGGCAGGGCTTCGGTCTGCCCCTGCTCAGCCTGCCGGCCGATGCCAGCGAGGCCGAGCTGCCGCCCATGCCCGGCGAAGCCCAGCTGGCCTATGTGCTCTTCACCAGCGGCAGCAGCGGCTGGCCCAAGGGCGTGGCGCTGAGCCATGGCGCGCTGGCACGGCGCCTGGCCTGGCTCTCGCGTGCCTGGGACATCACCCCGGCCGATCGCAGCCTGCAGGGCACGCAGCCCGGGTTCGACCCAGCGCTGATCGAGCTGCTGCTGCCGCTCATCCACGGCGGCTCGGTGGCCCTGCCACCGCCCGGGCGCCAGGCGCCCGAGACCTGGGCCGCCTTCGCGGCGCGCCAGGGCTGCACGCTCTCGGCCCTGGTGCCCACCACGCTGCAGCGCCTGCTGGACGGCCTGGAGGCCCTGCCCGAAGCCGAGCGCGCCCGCATCAAGCTGCGCGTGGCCTGCTGCGGCGGCGAGGTGCTGGCGCCTGCCCTGGCCGAACGCTGGCTGCGCCTGACCCGTGCCCAGCTCTGGAATGTGTACGGCCCCACCGAGGCCTGCATCTTTGCCAGCGCCTGGGCCTGTCGGCCCGACGACCCCGCCACCGTGCTGCCCATCGGCGCGCCGGTGGACGACACCCGGCTCTACGTGCTGGACGCGCAACGCCAGCCCCTGCCTTTCGGCGCCGTGGGTGATCTGTGGATCGGCGGCCGCACCCTGGCCGATGGCTATCTGCACCGCCCCGAGCTGGACGCCGCCGCCTTCGCCCCCGACCCCTTCGTACCCGGCGGCCGCATGTACCGCAGCGGCGACCGCGCCTGGTGGGACGGCGAGGGCCGGCTGCAGTTCGCCGGCCGTGCCGACCGGCAGGTCAAGCTGCGCGGCTACCGCATCGAACTGGCCGAGGTGGAGACCGCGCTGCTGGGCTTGCCCGGCGTGCGCGAGGCCTGCGTGCAGCCCGTCGAAGTGGGCGGTCGGCGCGCCCTGCAGGCCTGGCTGAGCCCGGCCGATCTGGACCTGCACGCCCTGCAGCTGGGCCTGCGCGCCGCGCTGCCCGACTACATGCAGCCCACCCACTGGACCCTGCTGCCGGCCCTGCCCCTGCTGCCCGGCAGCGCCAAGGTGGACCTGAAGGCCCTGCCCCAGGCCGAAGCGCCCCGTGCCCACCACCACCGTACCCCCGCCAGCCCGCTGGAGCAGGCCCTGCTGGAGCTGATGCGACAGGCACTGCAAGACCCTGAGCTGGGCCTGGACGACGACTTCTTCGAGTACGGCGGCGATTCGCTGGCGGCACTCGACCTGCTGCTGGCCATCGAGAAGCGCACCGGCCTGCACCCCACCCTGCAGATGCTGGCTCGATCCCCCACGGTGGCCGGCCTGGCCCAGGCGCTGATGCTGGCCGGCGATCCGGCCCTGCGCGCCGCTGCAGCGCCCAGCGAAACCCAGCTGGCGCTGGCGCTTTCGCATGCCGACGAGCCCGAGGCCGACACGCTCTACCTGGCCGCCAGCGGGCATGGCGACCTGCTGCGCTTCCAGACCCTGGCCCAGGCCCTGGCGCCGCAGCTGAACGTGCAGATGCTGCAGCCACCGCGCCAGCTGCCGCTGCACAGCATGGCCGATCTGGCCGAGGCCTACGCCCGGCACATCGCCACCCAGGCCGGCGGCCGGCCGGTGCGCCTGGCAGGCTTCTCGGTCGGCGGCGTGGCGGCGCTGGAAACCGCGCGGCGGCTGCACGAACGGGGCGTGGCCGTGCACTCGGTGGTGCTGATCGACTCCGTGTTCCCGCGCTGGCTGTTCCGCCAAGGTTGGCTGTGGAAGGCGATGGGCTGGGCCACGCGCCGGCTGTGGCTGCAGGAGCTGACGATGAACGGCCGCCGCCTGGGCGCGATGTTCAACGACGCCGGCCTGGTGGGTCAGGTGCTGGCCCTGAAGGACTACCGGCTCGCGCCCTACCCCGGCGAGGTGCTGCTGATCCGCACCAGCGGCCTGGCGCGCTGGCAGCGCTGGCTGTTCGGGCCCTGGCAACGCAGCCTCAGCGGCAGACTGCGCGTGCAGGAAGTGGAAGGCCTGCACGGCTCGATCTTCGAGCCGGGTCGGGTGGGCGGGCTTGCACAATGCCTGCTCCGCGCCCTGCCCCCGCCTGCTGCTTGAGCCCCCGTCACCGTCTCGTCGTCCTCGCCACCCTGTTGACCGGGCTGCTGGTCCTGGCCTTGGCCTGGCAGTTCAGTCCGGCGCGCGCATGGCTGGACCCGCTCCATCTGGTTGCCCAGGCCCAGGCGCTGGCCGCCACCATGGGACACGGCGTGCTGCTGGCCCTGTTCGTGCTGGCCGGCTGCCTGGCCGTGCCGCTCTCGCTGCTGGTGCTCCTGGCCGTATTGGTCCTGGGGCCCCTGCCTGGCCTGCTGTTCAGCCTGGCCGGCGGCACTATGGTCGCCGCCCCCAGCTTTGCGCTCGGACGCTGGCTGGGCCAGCGCGCCGTGGAACAGCTGGCCGGCCCGCGGGTGCAGGCGCTCAATGCGCTGGTGGCGCGACGCGGCCTGCTGGCCGTGGTGGCGGTGCGCCTGGTGCCGGCCGCACCGTTTGCGGTGGTCAATCTGGTGCTGGGCGCCACGCGGGTCGCCTGGGCGCCGTTCCTGCTCGGCAATGTGCTGGGCATGCTGCCGATGGTCAGCCTGACGGCCTGGCTGGCGCCGCAGATCCTGGCACAGCTCCAGCACCCCAGCAGTGCCGGCTGGGCCTTCGTGGCGGGTGTGCTCGCGTTGGTGGCCGGTGCCACCTGGGGGTTGAAGCGATGGGCGAGAAGCCTTTGAGACTGTGCCTGGTGCGCCATGGCGAGACCGACTGGAACCGCGCCCAGCGCTTGCAGGGCTGGACGGATGTGCCCCTGAATGCCGAGGGCCGGGCGCAGGCCCTGGCAGCAGCGCAGGAACTGGCCGGCGAGCGCTTCGATGCGATCTACAGCTCCCCCCTGCAGCGCGCCCGCGCCACTGCCGAAGCGCTGGCGCAGCCCCATGGACACGCCCTGCAGGAGGACGAACGCCTGCGCGAGCGCCATCTGGGTGAGCTGCAAGGCCTGCTGAAGGGGGAGATCGAGCAGCGGCATCCGGAGCTTGCGCGGCTGATGCAGCAGCGCCGCCCCGGCTATGCGCCGCCCGGTGGTGAGACCCTGGTGCAGTTCCGCGCCCGCGTCGAGGCCTGGCTGGCCGAGCTGGTGCATGCCCATGCGGGGCAGACCGTGCTGGCCGTCAGCCATGGCGGGGTGCTGGACCTGGTGCACCGCCTGGCCAGCGATGGCGACTTCGACGCGCCCCGTCGCGTCACACTCGGCAATGCGGCGCTGAACTGGTTTGTCTGGCGCCAGGAGCGTTGGTGGGTCGAGGCCATGGGCCTGACGGAGCACCTGGATCAGAGCCTGGACGAAAGGACGGTCTGAATGTCGTACGCCTACCAGATCACCGCCCCCGGCGGCCCTGAAGCCCTGCAGCGCGTGGAGCGCGGCCTGGGCGCGCCGGCGCCGGGTGAAGTGCGCATCCGCCACCGCGCCATCGGCCTGAACTTCATCGACGTCTACCACCGCACCGGCCTGTACCCGCTGCCGCTGCCGCATGCGCTGGGCATGGAAGCAGCCGGCATCGTCGAGGCGGTGGGCGAAGGCGTCACGCACCTGCAGCCGGGCGACCGCGCCGCCTACGCCAGCAACCCGCCCGGCGCCTATGCGGACGCGCGCCTGATGCCGGCGCAAAACGTCTGCCGCCTGCCCGAGGCCATCAGCTTCGAAGAGGCCGCGGCCAGCATGCTCAAGGGCCTGACCGTGCAGTACCTGCTGCGCAAGACCCTGCCGGTGGAGGGCCTGCAGGCGGGCGATTTCGTGCTCTGGCATGCCGCGGCCGGCGGCGTCGGATTGATTGCCTGCCAATGGGCGCGCCACCTGGGCCTGAAGCTGATTGCCACCGCGGGCTCGGACGAGAAATGCCAGCTCGCGCTGGACCACGGCGCGGCGCATGCCATCAACTACCGGCGCGAAGATTTCGTCGCCCGCGTCAAGGCCATCACCGAGGGCCGCGGCGTCAAGGTGGTGTACGACTCGGTCGGCCAGGACACCTTCGAGCGCTCGCTGGACTGCCTGCGCCCCTTCGGTCTGATGGCCTGCTTCGGCAACGCCAGCGGGCCGGTGGCCCCGGTGGCGCCGGGCCTCCTGGCCGCCAAGGGCTCGCTCTACCTGACGCGCGCCACCCTGTTCACGCACCTGAGCTCGCGCGAATCCACGCAGGCAATGGCGGATGAGCTGTTCGAGGTGCTGGCCAACGGCGCCGTGCGCGCCCCGGTGGGCCGGGTGCGGCCGCTGAACGAGGTGGCCGACGCCCACCGGGACCTGGAAGCGCGCCGCACCACCGGCGCCACCGTGCTCACGCCCTGAGGCTGCCCGGCGGCACCAGGGCGCGCCGCTCGATCGGGGTCGAAAACACGATGGCGGTGCGGGTCTCGCCAAAGCCGTTGATGCGCGCGAGGAAGGCCTCCAGCGCCGGGAGATCGGACGCCACCACGGTGAGCTGGTAGGAATCAGCTCCGGCCACGTGGTGGCACTCCAGCACCTCGGGTGCCGCACGCAGCACCTTCAGCAGCGCCTGCTTGCCGGGTTGCGGTGCGGTGATGCCCACCAGCGCCTTGACGCCATAGCCGACGCGCGCCGGATCCAGCTCCGCGGCCACGCGCCGCAGCACGCCGGATTCCTGCAGGCGCTTGAGCCGTTCGGCGGTGGCGGCCAGCGACAACCCGCAGGCCTGCGCCAGCGTCTTGAGCGGGGCGCGGCCGTCCGCCTGCAGGGCCTGCAGCAGCGCCCACGCACGGGGGTCAAGCTCAGACATGGTTTTGGCTCATTGGTCGATACGAAAGAAATTTCGCCAGGTAGGCGTGGATTTAGCCAGAAATAGCCACTGTATGCATCGGTGAAGGGCCGGAACAATTCCGTGATCGTCAACGCCGGAGTTTTCATGAACGCCCTGCTCCAAGGCCTGGCCATCGGCCTGGCCATTGCCGCCCCGGTCGGCCCCATCGGCATGCTGTGCATCCGCCGCAGCCTGAGCGAGGGTGCGCACATGGGCCTGGCCACCGGACTGGGAGCTGCCACCGCCGACGCCCTCTACGGGCTGGTCGTGGCCAGCGGCCTGACGCTGACGGGCTGGCTGCTGAACCACGGCAGCCTGCTGCGCGCGGTTGGCGCGCTGCTGCTCATCGCGCTGGGACTGGGCGTGTGGCGCCGCCTGCTGCAGCCGCCGACCGTCGGCGGCTCGACGCCCCCCGCCACCAGCGCCGCGAAGGCATTTGCCAGCACCCTGCTGCTGACCCTGGCCAACCCTGCGACTCTGGTGAGCTTTCTGGGTGTGGTGGCGGCCCTCGGCCAACCCGGCCGGGGCGGTTCGGCCTATGCGCTGGTGTTGGGCGTGTTCCTGGGCTCGCTGGCCTGGTGGTGCTTCCTGGTGGGCTTGGTGCGCGCCAGTCGCCATCTGCTGCCGACGTGGGCGCTGCGCGCGATCGATGTGCTGACCGGCGCCTTGCTCACGGGCACTGGGCTGTGGGTGGGCTGGCAACTGCTTTCGGCCTGATTCGCAAGCGCGTGGCCAGGCCCAGCCTGGGGGCGACGGGGCGCCAACCCACGAACGCGGGTGACCGAGACTTCCGCACCGGGACGGGTTGGCCGTGCGGCCACCGCCGGCCCGCTACGCTAGCGCCATGGCAACCCGTCACGCCCCTTTTGGCCTTGCAGTGCTGCTGGCGTTGGCCGGCCCGGCTTCCGCCGCTGAACTGCAGGAAGTGCTGGCCTGCGACGATGGCGCCGAATGGCCTCCCTTCACGCACTACCTGCGCGACGCCCAGGGCCAGCCCAGCATTGAGTTGAGTGGCTTCTCGGTTGAGGTCTTGCAGCAGATCCTGGGGCGCGCCGGCATTCGCCTTCGGCTTGAGTTACTACCCTGGGCGCGCTGTCAGCGCGAAGTCGAAAGCGGGCGCTACCTGATGGCGCTGAACGCCAGCTACAGCCAGGAGCGCGACACGCGCTACTGGCTGACGCAACCCTACTACCGCACCACCCACAGCTACTTCTACTCCCGCCGCCATCATCCGAAGGGCTTGCCCATCCAGCAGCTGGCCGATCTGGCGAGCTACCGCGTCTGTGGCGTGCGCGGCTACAACTACGAGGCCTACAAGGTGCCCGTGGAGAAGATCGATTTCGGCGCGCGGGACTTTGCGGCCGTGGTGGCCAAGCTGCATCTGGGCCGCTGCGATATCGGGCTGGAAAAGCTGGAGATCGTGGCCGGCTACCGCATCACGGGCAAGGACCTGCTGGCCGATCCTGAACTGGGGCACGCCCAGGTGCCCGAGCTGCCGCCCGGCGAGTTCCACATGATGGTTTCGCGCCAGCACCCGCAAGGCGAGGCGCTGCGCGACTTGCTAAACCGCGGCCTGGCCACCCTGCGTTCGAGCGGGCAGTTGCAAGCCCTCCACAGGCGCTACCTGCCGGGCGGGTGATGATCGGCGCCCGTGGCCGAACCGGAGCATGCGTTCTGGCAGGCACGCCTCAAGAACCCAGAATGCGCGGTTTCGCGCTGCGCGCCCCTCCCACCCCGGCTCACTGGAACCCCCCATGAACCTCATCCAACGCGTGCAGGACCTGCTGCTCAAACCCAAGGACACCTGGCCCGTCATCGCCAACGAGCCCGCCAGCGTGGCCTCGATCTACCAGAACTGGGTGCTGATCCTGGCGGCCATCCCGGCGGTGGCCAGCTTCATCGGCCTTTCGGTCTTGGGTGTGGGGGCGCTGGGCTTCAGCTACCGCGTGCCGCTGTTCACCGGCCTGCTGCAGGGCGTCATCGGCTATGGCCTGAGCCTGGCCATGGTCTACCTGGTGGCGTTGCTGGTGGATGCGCTGGCGCCCACCTTCGGCGGCACGCGCAACTTCCTTGCTGCGCTGAAGCTGGTGGCCTATGGCTGCACCGCGGCGTTCGTGGGCGGCATCTTCAGCCTGCTGCCCTCGCTGTCCATCCTGGGCCTGCTGGCGGCGCTGTACTCGATCTATCTTTTCTACACCGGCCTGCCCGTGCTGATGCGCAACCCGGCCGAGAAGTCGATCGCCTACACCGCCGTCGTGGCCGTCGCCAGCTTGGTGGCCGGCATCGTGCTGGGCGCCATCAGCGCCGCCGTGCTGCCCACGCCGCACTGGGGCGGCCGCGGCGTCACCCTGAAAACGCCCGAGGGATCGGTGAGCGTGGACACGGCCAAGCTGGAGGAAATGGCCGAGAAGATGGAAAAGGCCGGCAAGCAGATGGAAGCGGCCGAGAAGGCCGGAGACGCAGACGCGGCGGCCAAGGCCCTGGGGGCCATGATGGGAGCGGCCGGCGGTGGCAAGCCGGTGGATCCGGCCAGCCTCAAGGCCCTGCTGCCCGCAAGCGTGAGTGGTCTGCCGCGCGTGGCGGTGGAAGCGCAGAGCGGTGCCGCGATGGGCATCGGCATGGCCAGTGCCGAGGCCACCTACCGCGCCGAGGATCGCGAGATCGAACTGCGCATCGTCGACTCCGGCGGCATGGCCGGCCTGGCCGCAGTGGCCGGCTGGGCCCAGATGACGGTGGATCGCGAAACCGAGACCGAAATTGAAAAGGTCTTCAAGCGCGGCAAGCACACCGTGCGTGAGCAGTTCCGCAAGGACGGCTCGGGCGGCGAGATCAGCATGGTGCTCGCCAACGGCATCGTCATCGAGGCGCAGGGCCAGCGGGTCGAGGCCGACGCGCTGCGCAAGGCCCTCGATGCGCTGAACCTCAGCCAGCTCGAAGGCCTGCAGCGCCCTCAGTAAATCAGCTGGCCCAGGGGTTGGAGCCCAGCTCCAGACGGCCGAACAGCCAGCCGGTCTTGAGCCCCGCCAGCGTGGCCACGTTCTGGCCATGAACCCAGCTCAGGCGACCCAGCGGACCCATCAGGCGGTCGCGCAGCCAGGGCAGCACCGGCCGGTCCGACTGAAACAGCGGCGTGAGCGCGCGGCTGGCCTGGCCGTAGTAACGCCAGTGGGCGCGGCGGCACCGGGCAAATTGCTCAAAGCGGGGCGCCCAGTCCTGGCGCGGCTGTTCCCGCCACAGCTGGCACAGCGCCAGCGCATCCACCAGGGCCAGATTGGCCCCCTGCCCCAGCTGCGGGCTCATGCCATGGGCGCAGTCGCCCAGCGCCAGCACGCAGCCATGGTGCGGCCGCTCCAGCCGCACATGGGCATAGCGGGCCGGGCGCAGCTGGCGCGGGTCCTTCAGGCCTCTCAGCAAGGGCTCGCATTCGGGCAGCAGCTCCACCAGCGGGCGCTTCCAGGCGGACAGGTCGAGCTGCGCTGGATCCTGCGGCAGCTCGCTCACCGGCAGGCTCCAGAACAGATTGACGGCCGGCCACACGTCCTGCGACTGCCAGGCCCGGCCCACCGGCATCAGGCCCAGCATCTGGCGTGCGGCGCGAAAGCGCTGGCGCAGCTCGATGTCGGGGAACTCGGCCGGCAGCGGCAGCAGGGTCCACAGCGCGCCCCAGGGGAAGGGCTCGACGCGCTGGCGCACCGGCAGCAGGCGGCGCAGCTGCGAAAAGCTGCCATCAGCCAGGATCAGCGCGTCAAAGCGGCCCAGGCTGGCGCCGCCCTCGCCCTTCAGCTCCACGCCGCGCGCGTCCTGCTTGAAGGCGCGCACGGTCAGGCCGGTCTGCCAAGCCACGCCGCGATCGCGCAGGCGCTGCCACAGCAGGCCCATCAGCACGCCGCGCTGCAGGCCCAGGCCAAAGGCCTCGGGGTGGAAGCGGTGGTAGCTCATGTCCAGCACCACCTCGCCCTCGGCGGTGTCGCCCAGCAGGCCGTCCAGGCGGGCGCCATGCTCCAGCGCCGCCTCCAGCAGGCCCAGGTACTCCAGCACCTTCTGGCCGCTGGGCTGCAGCAGCAGCCCAGCGCCGACGCGCGGGTCTTGCGGGCTGGGGTCCGGCAGGGTATCGAACAGCGTGACCTGCACGCCCAGCTGCGCCAGGCCGATGGCGGTGGCGCTGCCGGCCACCCCGGCGCCGACGATGGCGACACGACTCATCGCAATCAACCCAAGGCGGCGATGACCTCGGGCGGCGCCTGCACCAGTTCGATCAGCACGCCCTCGCCACTGACCGGGAACTGCTCATTGCCCTTGGGGTGCACGAAGCAGATGTCATGCCCCGCCGCGCCCTTGCGGATGCCCCCGGGCGCAAAGCGCAGGCCCTGGGCTTCCAGCCACTGCACGGCCACGGGCAGGTCATCCACCCACAGGCCGATATGGTTCAGCGGCGTGGCATGCACGGCGGGCTTCTTCTCGGGGTCCAGCGGCTGCATCAGGTCCACTTCCACCGCATGGGCCCCCTGGCCCAGGGTGCAGATGTCCTCGTCGACGTTCTCGCGCTCGCTCTTGAAGGTGCCGGTGACCGGCACGCCCAGCAGATCGACCCAGAGCTGCTTGAGGCGGCCCTTGTCCAGGCCGCCGATGGCGATCTGTTGCAGGCCGAGGATCTTGAAGGGGCGGCTCGTCATGCGGATTTCTCGAAACGCAGGATGGGTTGATCGACGCTCAAAGACTCACCCGGCTTGGCCAGCACCTCGGCGATGGTCACATCCTGGGCGGCGAACAGGATGTTCTCCATCTTCATGGCCTCGATGACAGCCAGGCGCTCGCCGGCCTGCACTTTCTGCCCCACACCGGCGCCCAACTGCACCAGCAGGCCCGGCATGGGCGACAGCAGGAAGGCCGAGGTGTCCGGCGGGGCCTTGTAAGGCATCAGGGCCTGCAACTCGGCATGGCGCTCGCGCAGCACGGTGATTTCGACCTGGCGGCCGTCGTGCTGGATCCGGTAGGCCAGCGGGTTCTTGGCGGTGCCGCGCTCCACCTGGGCGGTGAAGGGCTGGCCGTTGCAGCTGCCGGTCAGGCGCACGTCGATCAGGCGCGAATGGCACTCGATGTCGTAGACCTTGCCGTCCACCTCGCAGCGCGCGCACCCCGCGCGGCCGGCGATTTCGGTGACGCGCACCTTCTGGCGCAGCTGGTTGCCCTCGCCCAGGTGGGTGATGGCGACGACCTTGTTGTCCAGCCCCACCTCATGGCCCGGCATCTGGCCGCTGATGCCCACCGCACGCTCGCGCGTCTTGCGGCGCACGAAGGCGGCCAGGGCGACCAGGAAATCGGCGTCATCGTGCTGCACCGATTCGGCCGTGAACCCCTGCGGCCAGTTGCGGGCGATGAAACCGGTGTCGAAGTGGCCGCTGCGGAAATCCGGGTGCGCCAGCAGCGCCGCCTGGAAGGGGATGTTGCTGGCGATGCCGCGGATGACGAAGCCGTTCAGTGCCTCGCGCATGCGCTCGATGGCGTCGTTGCGGTCGCTGCCGTGCACGATGAGCTTGGCGATCATCGAGTCGTAGTGCATCGGAATTTCGCCGCCCTCGAACACGCCGGTGTCCACGCGCACGCCGAAGTCCAGCGTCGGCTCGCCCTGGGTCAGGTCGGTGGCGGGCGGCTGGTAGCGCACCAGGCGGCCCGTGCTGGGCAGGAAGTTGCGGAATGGGTCCTCGGCATTGATGCGGCACTCCATCGCCCAGCCGTCACGCTTGAGTTCCTCCTGCTTCAGCGTCAGCGGCTCGCCGGCGGCAATGCGCAGCATCCACTCCACCAGGTCCAGGCCGGTGATGCACTCGGTCACCGGGTGCTCCACCTGCAGCCGGGTGTTCATCTCCAGGAAGTAGAAGCCCTGGTCCTTGCCGACCACGAACTCGACCGTGCCGGCGCTCTGGTAGCCCACCGCCTTGGCCAGGGCCACGGCCTGCTCGCCCATCGCCTTGCGGGTGGCCTCGCTGATGAAGGGCGACGGCGCTTCTTCGATGACCTTCTGGTGGCGACGCTGGATCGAGCACTCGCGCTCCCACAGGTAGAGCGTGTGCCCATGCGCATCGGCCAGCACCTGGATCTCGATGTGGCGCGGCTGTTCGATGAACTTCTCCATGAACACGCGGTCGTCCCCGAAGCTGTTCTTGGCCTCGTTGCGGCAGCTGACGAAACCTTCGGCGCATTCCTTGTCGTTCTGCGCCACTCGCAGGCCCTTGCCGCCGCCGCCGGCACTGGCCTTGATCATCACGGGGTAGCCGATGCGCTGGGCGATGGCCACCGCCTCTTCGGCCGTCAGGATCGGCTCGTTATGGCCCGGAATCGTGCTGACGCCGGCCTGCATGGCCAGGCGCTTGGAGGCGATCTTGTCGCCCATGGCCGCAATGGCGCCATGCTTCGGGCCGATGAAGACCAGGCCCTCTTCCTCGACGCGGCGGGCGAACTCTTCGTTCTCGGAGAGGAAGCCGTAGCCCGGGTGAATGGCCTGGGCACCCGTCTGCTTGGCGGCGGCAATGATGGCGTCGGCCTGCAGATAGGAGGCGCGGCTGGGTGCCGGGCCGATGCAGACGGCCTCGTCAGCCAGCTCGACATGGCGGGCGCGGGCGTCGGCCTCGGAGTAGACGGCGACCGTCTGGATGCCCAGGCGTTGGGCGGTCTTGATGACGCGGCAGGCGATCTCACCGCGATTCGCAATCAGGATCTTGCTGAACATGGTGGGGGCCTCAAAGGGGAATGTTGCCGTGCTTGCGCCACGGGTTCTCAAGCTTCTTGTCCTTGAGCATCTTCAAGCTGCGGCAGATGCGCTGGCGCGTCTCGTGCGGCTGGATCACATCGTCGATGTAACCCCGCTCGGCAGCGACAAAGGGGTTGGCGAAGCGGCGCTTGTATTCCGCCTCGCGGGCGGCCAGCTTCTCGGGGTCGTTCTTGTCCTCGCGGAAGATGATCTCGACGGCGCCCTTGGCGCCCATCACCGCGATCTCGGCATTCGGCCAGGCGAAGTTGACGTCGCCGCGCAGGTGCTTGGAGGCCATCACGTCATAGGCGCCGCCGTAGGCCTTGCGGGTGATGACGGTGATCTTCGGCACCGTGGCCTCGGCATAGGCGTAGAGCAGCTTGGCGCCGTGCTTGATGATGCCGCCGTACTCCTGGCTGGTGCCGGGCATGAAGCCGGGCACGTCCACGAAGGTCACCACGGGAATGTGGAAGGCGTCGCAGAAGCGCACGAAGCGCGCGGCCTTGATGCTGCTCTTGATGTCCAGGCAGCCGGCCAGCACCAAGGGCTGGTTGGCCACGATGCCGACCGTGCCGCCTTCCATGCGCGCAAAACCGGTGACGATGTTCTTGGCGTACTCGGGCTGCAGCTCGAAGAAGTCGCCGTCGTCCACCACCTTGGTGATCAGCTCCTTGATGTCATAGGGCTGGTTCGGGTTGGCGGGCACCAGGGTGTCGAGCGAGTCGTCGCGGCGCACGGCCGGGTCGCCCGAGGGGCGCACCGGCGGCTTCTCGCGGTTGCTCAAGGGCAGGTAGTTGAAGAAGCGGCGCAGCATCAAGAGCGCCTCGACGTCGTTCTCGAAGGCCAGATCGGCCACGCCACTGCGGCTGGTGTGGGTGCCGGCGCCGCCCAGTTCCTCGGCCGTCACTTCCTCGTGCGTCACGGTCTTCACGACCTCGGGTCCGGTGACGAACATGTAGCTGCTGTCCTTCACCATGAAGATGAAGTCGGTCATCGCCGGGCTGTAGACCGCACCACCGGCGCAGGGGCCCATGATCAGGCTGATCTGCGGAATCACGCCGCTGGCCAGCACGTTCTTCTGGAACACATCGGCATAGCCGCCCAGGGACGCCACGCCTTCCTGGATGCGCGCGCCGCCCGAGTCGTTGATGCCGATGACCGGTGCGCCGACCTTCATGGCCTGATCCATGATCTTGCAGATCTTTTCGGCATGCGCCTCGGAGAGCGCGCCACCGAACACCGTGAAGTCCTGGCTGAAGGCGAAGGCCAGGCGGCCGTTGATGGTGCCGTAGCCGGTGACGACGCCGTCGCCGGGGATGTGGCTCTTCTCCATGCCGAAGTCCACGCAGCGGTGCTGCACGAACATGTCCCATTCCTCGAACGAGCCCTCGTCGAACAGCAGTTCCAGGCGTTCGCGCGCCGTGAGCTTGCCCTTCTTGTGCTGGGCGGCAATGCGCTTCTCGCCGCCACCCAGACGGGCCGCGGCGCGCTTGGATTCCAGCAGTTTCTGGATGTCATCCATGGGGGTTCACTCCTGACAAGAATTCGTTCAATAGCTGGCGCGCGGCCGTGGAGGCAGCCAGCCTGCCGGCACGCACATCGTTCTTCAGCTGCGGCCACTGCACGGCCACACCGGGGTGCGCGGCGAAGGCCTGGCGCAGGCCTTCGTCAATGCGTTCCTGCAGCCACTCCAGATCTTGGGCATGGCGGCGCGCTTCAAACTGGCCGGCCTTGCGCTGATGCGCGCCGTGCCGCTGCACCGCCGCCCAGAACTCGGCCACACCCTCGCCGCTCAGCGCGCTGCCCTGCAGCACCTCGGGCAACCACTGCGCGCCATGCGCCTGGTTGTGCAAGCGCAGGCTCGAAATGATCTGCGCCCGCGCCCGCATGGCGGCATTCGGGTCCAGGTCGGACTTGTTGATGAAGATCAGGTCGGCCAGCTCCATCACGCCCTTCTTCAGGGCTTGCAGGTCATCGCCGGCGTTGGGCAGTTGCAGCAGAGCGAAGCAGTCGGTCATGCCGGCCACTGCCACTTCGCTCTGACCCACGCCGACGGTTTCGACCAGCACCACATCGAAGCCGGCCGCCTCGCACAGGCGCATCACCTCGCGGGTGTGCGAGGCCACACCCCCAAGCGTGCCGCGGCTGGGGCTGGGGCGGATGAAGGCATTGGGCTCGATGGCGAGCTTCTCCATGCGGGTCTTGTCGCCCAGGATCGAGCCACCCGAGACCGAACTGCTCGGGTCCACCGCCAGCACGGCCACCTGGTAGCCCTGCCTCACCAGGTGCAGGCCCAGGCTCTCGACAAAGCTGCTCTTGCCCACGCCGGGCACACCGGAAAGACCCACCCGCACCGCGCCGCCACTGAGCGGCAAGACTTCGGTCAGCAGGGCATCGGCCTGGGCGCGGTGCGCCGGCAGAGTCGATTCGAGCAAGGTGATGGCCTTGGCCAGCGCCCTGCGCCGTGCCGGCGCCGGGCCTTCCCGCAAGGCTTGAGCGTGCAAGCTCACGCGGCGGCGGCAGCGCGAATGTGCTTGAGCACATCCCGGGCGGCGTCGGGAATGGCCGTCCCGGGCCCGTAGATGCCCTTGACGCCCTGGGCGTAGAGGAAGTCGTAGTCCTGCGCCGGGATCACGCCGCCGACGAAGACGATGATGTCCTCTCCGCCTTGTTCCTTCAGCGCCTGCACGATCGCCGGCACCAGGGTCTTGTGGCCGGCGGCCAGCGTCGAGACGCCGACCGCATGCACATCGTTCTCGATCGCCTGGCGCGCGCATTCCTCGGGGGTCTGGAACAGGGCGCCGATGTCCACGTCGAAGCCCAGGTCAGCAAAGGCCGAGGCCACCACCTTGGCGCCGCGGTCGTGGCCGTCCTGGCCGAGCTTGGCGATCATCACGCGCGGGCGGCGGCCGTTCTCGGTCTCGAAGCCGGCCACCTCGGCGGTGAGCTTCGTCCACTCATCCGGCTCGGTGTAGGCGCCGGCATAGACGCCGCTGACCTTGTGGGTGTCGGCACGGTGGCGGCCCCAGACGGTTTCGAGCGCGTCGCTCACTTCACCCACGGTGCAGCGCACCCGCATGGCCTGAATGCTGAGGGCCAGCAGATTGCCCTCGCCGCTTTTCGCAGCCTCGGTCAGAGCGGCCAGGGCGGCTTGCACGGCGGCGCTGTCACGGCTGGCCTTGATGGCGGCCAGGCGGGCCACCTGCGCCTCGCGCACGCGCACGTTGTCTATTTCCAGGATCTCGACCGGATCCTCCTTGGCCAGCTTGTACTTGTTGACGCCGACGATGACGTCGGCACCCGAGTCGATGCGGGCCTGCTTCTGCGCGGCACTGGCCTCGATCTGCAGCTTGGCCCAGCCGCTGTTGACGGCCTGGGTCATGCCGCCCTGGCGCTCCACTTCCTCGATCAACTCCCAGGCCTTGTCGGCCAGATCCTGGGTGAGCTTTTCCATCATGTAGCTGCCGGCCCAGGGGTCGACCACCTTGGTGATCTGGGTCTCTTCCTGCAGGATCAGCTGGGTGTTGCGGGCGATGCGCGCGCTGAACTCGGTGGGCAGTGCGATGGCCTCGTCAAAGCTGTTGGTGTGCAGGCTCTGGGTGCCACCAAACACCGCGGCCATGGCTTCAATCGCCGTGCGCACCACATTGTTGTAAGGGTCCTGAGCGGTCAGGCTCCAGCCCGAGGTCTGGCAATGGGTGCGCAGCATCAGGCTCTTGGGGTCCTGGGCGCCGAAGTCCTTCATGATCCGGCACCACAGCAGGCGCGCGGCGCGCAGCTTGGCCACTTCCAGATAGAAGTTCATGCCGATGGCGAAGAAGAAGCTCAGGCGCGGCGCGAAGGCATCGACCTGCAGCCCGCGCTTCATGGCCGTGCGAACGTACTCCATGCCGTCGGCCAGCGTGAAGGCCAGCTCGATCGCCTGGTTGGCGCCGGCTTCCTGCATGTGATAGCCGGAGATCGAGATGCTGTTGAACTTCGGCATCTCCGCAGCGGTGTGGGCCATGATGTCCGCGATCACCCGCATGCTCGGTTCCGGCGGGTAGATATACGTGTTGCGGACCATGAACTCCTTGAGGATGTCGTTCTGGATGGTGCCGCTGAGCTTGTCTGGCGACACGCCCTGCTCTTCCGCCGCCACCACGTAGGCGGCCAGCACCGGCAGCACCGCGCCGTTCATGGTCATGCTGACCGAGACCTTGTCGAGCGGAATACCGTCGAACAGGATTTTCATGTCCTCGACCGAGTCAATCGCCACGCCGGCCTTGCCCACATCGCCCACCACGCGCGGGTGGTCGCTGTCGTAGCCGCGATGGGTGGCCAGGTCAAAGGCCACCGAGACGCCCTGCCCGCCGGCTGCCAGCGCCTTGCGATAGAAGGCGTTGCTCTCTTCGGCGGTGGAGAAGCCGGCGTACTGGCGGATCGTCCAAGGCCGCACCGCGTACATCGTGGCCTGCGGGCCACGCAGGAAGGGCTCGAAACCCGGCAGCGTGTCGGTGTACGGCAGGCCCTGCACATCGGCCGCGGTGTAGAGCGGCTTGACCGTGATGCCCTCCGGCGTCAGCCAGTTCAGGCGCTCCACCTCACCGCCCGGCGCCGATTTGGCCGCCGCTTTCTGCCATTGCGCCAAGCTGGCGGGGTTGAACGCGGGCGGGGTCTTGTTTTCAGACATGGCGGGCCTATCGAACTCCAAATCGGCCGGCATCATAGCCGGGACGTCATTCATAATTATGAATTCAAACCTGAATCCGGCCTGACGCTCCCCCATGTCCACCCCCGCCGCGCAGCTCGCTCCACGCGCCTTGTACGAAGAGGTGGCAGAGCACCTGCGCCAGCGCATCTTCAATCGCCAGCTGGAGCCTGGAGCCTGGGTCGACGAGCTCAAGCTCTGCCAAGAACTGGGCATCAGCCGCACACCGCTGCGCGAAGCGCTGAAGGTGTTGGCCACCGAAGGGCTCGTCACCATGAAAGTGCGGCGTGGCGCCTATGTGACCGAAATGAGCGAGCGCGATGTGCGCGAGGCCTACCAGCTGCTGGCCTTGCTGGAAAGCGACGGCGCGGCCAGCTTGGCAGCGAAGGCCAGCGCGGAGCAAATCGCCGAGCTCGCTGCCCTGCACGCCGACCTGGAACGCGAGTACCCCCACCGCGACAGCTTCTTCGCCGCCAATGAACGCTTTCACCTGCGCCTGCTGGAGATGGAGGACAACCGCTGGCGCCGGCAGATCGTGACCGACCTGCGTCGGCTGATGAAACTGAACCGCCATCACTCCCTCTTCCAGCAAGGTCGCCTGGCGGAATCGCTGGAGGAGCACCGTCAGTTGATGGAGGCCATTCGTCAGCGCAATGTGGACGCCGTTCGCAACACCATGCTGACCCATTTCAAGAACGGGCTTCGCGCTGCCGAAGGCCCGGCGCAGTCTCCTTCTTAAGAATGAGGTCGGCTCGCCCGAGCCGGAGAAGTGCATGGCCAATGCGCCGCACTGCGTGGAAGACTGGGCAAACCAGCATCCTTTTCCTGGTGCTAGCAGCCGAAACCCCCACTAGGATCCCCCGCAAATGAGGGTCCGATGGGCTTGATGCCGGCCTGGAACGACGCCTTCGCTGCACCGATCTACGGGTTTGTACGAGGGCGTGACAGAAACCTTTAGAAACCTCTAAAGGTCCAACCAGGGCGACCGATAAGCCGAGGACGACCACTGCCATTCGGTAGCCGCGCGCCTGTGTTTGCCCTCAGGCGGTTGCGGCATCTTGAGAAGAGAACGATGCCAACTGCGAGATCCAAAGCGAGCGCCGGCTGGCCATCCAGGGGATGGACATGACCGATCGCCCGTCGCATCTTTCTTTCTGCACACCCCTGCCCGATGCAGCGGTGTGCATTGGCATTTCTGACCTGCTGGTTTTCTTTTGCCGCCAGCCCAAGCGGGACGCCGCCTGGGCCTCTGAACTTTTGAGCAAGTGAGCGCACCATGGCATCTCTGATCACCGGCCTGACCACCGAGCAAATTGCCGGCCTGACGACCACCATCTTGTCGCGCCTCACCACCGAGGACTGGGCGGCCTTCAACACCGAGCAGGTCCAGGCGCTCACCACCGAGCAAGTGGGTTCGCTCACCAGCTTCGCGTTCCGCTACCTGAACACCGAGCAGTTCGCGGCCTTCCAGACGGAAGACTTGCAGAAGATCAGCACCACATCGGTCGCTTCGCTGCGCACGGAGATGCTGAACGCCCTTGGCACTGAGCAGTTCGGTGCCTTCACGTCCACGCAGCTGCGTTCCCTGACGACGACCCAGATCCGCAATCTCGAAACCGAGGATGTGGCGGCGCTGAGTTCGGATCAGCTGACCGCGCTGTTGACCAGCCAGACCCGCGCACTGACCACTGAGCAACTGGTGTCGCTCAGCACCGAGTCGCTGAACGCCTTCAGCAGCACGCAGTTCGGTGCGTTCACTTCAGCTCAGATCAAGTCCTTCACCACCGAGCAGGTCTCGGCCCTCGAATCGGGCGACCTGCGTGCGCTGGGTTCTGGCGGTTTCCGGGCCTTGAGCAGCGAGCAGGTCGGCGCGCTCAGCACCGACAGCATCGTGGCCCTGACGACCCAGCAAATGGGTGCGCTCACCACCTCGCAGGCCGTCGGCCTGACCACCGACCAGATTGCAGCCATCGCGACCGATGACCTGCGGGCCATCACCACCAGCACGCTGCGTGGGCTCGATACGGCTCAGATTGGCGCGCTGGATACGGCCCAGATGGGCGCCCTGCTCACCACCCAGGTGCGTGCACTGACGACCGAGCAGGTCAACAGCCTGACCACCGAGGACTTCACCGGCCTGACTTCGGTGCAGTTCGCGTCCCTGTCCACCAACCAGGTGTCCGCCTTCAGCACCGAGCAGGTGGCGGCCATCGAGACCGATGACCTGCGTGCCCTGGGCACCTCGGGCTTCCGCGTGCTGAGCAGCGAGCAGATTTCGGCACTGTCGACCGAGAGCATCGTCGCCATCAGCACCTCGCAAGCGGGTGTGCTGACCTCGCAACAGGCCACCGGCCTGCGCACGGACCAGGTGGCCGCACTGGCCTCGGACGACCTGCGCGCCCTCAGCACCTCCACGATCCGCAACCTCAGCACCGACCAGGTCGGTGGCCTGGACAGTGCCCAGGTGGGTTCGCTGACCACCACGCAGGTGCGCACGCTCACCACCGAGCAGCTGACCACGCTGGCCACAGATGAGCTGAATGCCCTCAACACCTCGCAGTTCTCCGTGCTCAGCACGGTGCAGGTCAAGGCGCTGAGCACCGAACAGATCAACAACCTGGAGTCGGCTGATATCGCCGCGCTGGGCACCACCGGCATCCGCGCACTGGCCAGCGACCAGATTGCCGCCCTGAGCACCGAGGGCATCCAGTCCATCAGCACCCAGCAGGCCGCCTCGCTGACGTCCACGCAGGCCGCCGGCCTGAGCACTGAACAGATCTCGGTGATCGCCACCGACGACCTGCGCGCCCTCTCCAGCGCCGCGCTGCGCTCCCTCACGAGCGAGCAGTTCACCGGTTTTGACAGTGCGCAACTCAGCGTGCTCACCAGCGCCCAGGTGCGCAGCCTGACCACGGAGCAACTGGCCACCCTCACCAGCGACAGCCTGAACGCCTTTGGCACGGCCCAGTTCGCCGCACTGAGCTCGGCTCAGCTGCGCGCCCTGTCGACCGACCAGCTGAGCACGCTGGAATCGGCCGACCTGGTCGCGATCGGCACCGCCGGCATCCGCGTCTTCACCAGCGACCAGATCGGCGCCCTGTCGACCGAAAGCATCGTGGCCCTGACTTCGATGCAGGCCGCCTCGCTCACGTCGGCCCAGGTGGCTGGCCTGAGCACCGAGCAGATGGCCGCCATGGCCACCGATGACCTGCGCGCCCTGAACAGCAGCGCGCTGCGTGAGCTCAGCACCGAGCAGGTCGCGGCCCTGGATAGCGCCCAGGTCGGCGCACTGTCCACAGCCCAGATTCGATCCCTGACGACGGAACAGGTCGCCAGCCTGAGTACCGAGGATCTGAACGCCCTCAGCTCGCAGCAGTTCGCGGCGCTGAGCACCGGCCAGGTGCGCGGCTTCAGCACCGAGCAAGTCGCCAACCTGGAGAGCGAAGACCTGCGTGCCCTGGGTACCGCGGGCCTGCGCGTCTTCACCAGCGAACAGATCGGCGCCCTCAGCACTGACAGCATCGTGGCCATGACCTCGATGCAGGCGGGCTCGCTGACTTCCGCTCAAGTCGTCGGTCTCAGCACCGACCAGATCGCCGCCTTCGCCACCGACGACCTGCGCGCCCTCAGCAGCTCGGCGCTGCGCAATTTCAGCACCGAGCAGATCGGCGCCTTGGACACCGCACAGATCGGCGCCCTGGCCACGGCCCAGGTCCGCAACCTGACGACCGAACAGCTCGTCAGCCTGAGCACCGAGGACCTGAATGCCCTGAGTTCGGCACAGTTCGCTTCCCTCAGCACCACCCAGATCGCCAAGCTGAGCACCGAGCAGGTGGCCGGCCTGGAGACCGAAGACCTGCGCGCCCTGGGCACCGCGGGCTTCCGGGTGCTGAGCAGCGAGCAGATTGCCGCGCTGTCGACCGAAAACATCGTCGCCATCAGCACCAGCCAGGCCGCAGCGCTGAGCTCGACCCAGGCCACCGGCCTGAGCACGGAGCAGGTCTCGGTGATCGCGACCGATGACCTGCGCGCCATCACGACCACGCCGCTGCGCAACCTGAGCACCGAGCAGATCGGGGGCCTGGACACGGCCCAGATCGGCTCCCTGACCACCCTGCAGGTCCGCTCGCTGACCACGGCGCAGCTGGCCAGCTTGGGCACCGAGGAGCTGAATGCGCTCAGCTCGGCCCAGTTCGCCGCACTCAGCACCACGCAGATCAAGTCGCTGAGCACCGAACAGGTGGCCGGCCTGGAATCCGATGACCTGCGCGCCATCGGCACTGCAGGCATCCGCGTGTTTGCCAGCGATCAGATCGCCGCCCTGTCCACCGACAGCATCGTGGCCCTGAGCTCGCAGCAGGCTGCAGCCCTGACGACCGCGCAAGTCACTGGCCTGAGCACCGACCAGATGGCGGCGTTTGCCACGGACGATCTCCGCGCCCTCGGCAGCGCTGCGTTGCGCCAGCTCAGCACCGATCAGATCGCGGCCCTGGACAGTGCCCAGATCGGCTCGCTGACCACGGCCCAGGTTCGCAGCCTGGGTACCGAGCAGATCGCCGCGCTGAGCACCGAAGATCTGAACGCCTTCAGCACCACGCAGTTCGCGGCCATGACGACGACGCAGGTGCGCGGCTTCAGCACCGAGCAGGTGGCCAACCTGGAGAGTGAAGACCTGCGCGCCCTGGGTACGGCCGGTCTGCGCGTCTTCAGCAGCGAGCAGATCGGCGCGCTGAGCACCGAGAGCATCGTCGCGCTGAGCTCGATGCAAGCGGCCTCGTTGACCTCCAGCCAGGTCGTTGGCCTGAGCACGGAACAGATTGCGGCCATCGCCACGGATGACCTGCGCGCGCTGAACAGCTCGGCCTTGCGCAACTTCGACACCGAGCAGATCGGTGCCCTCGACACCGCACAGATCGGTGCCCTGGCAACGGTGCAGGTGCGCAACCTGACCACCGAACAGGTCACCAGCCTGAGCACCGAAGACCTCAACGCCCTCGACTCAGCCCAATTCAGCGCACTCAACACCGCGCAGATCAAGAGCCTGACGACCGAGCAGGTGGCCGGCCTGCAGACCGACGACCTGCGCGCGCTGGGTACCGCGGGCTTCCGCGTGCTGAGCAGCGAGCAGATCGCGGCACTCTCGACCGAGAACATCGTGGCCATCAGCACCCAGCAAGCTGCGGCGCTGAGCTCCACCCAAGCCACCGGCCTGAGCACCGAGCAGGTGTCGGTGATCGCCACCGACGACCTGCGGGCCATCACCACCACGCCGCTGCGCAACTTCAGCACTGAGCAGGTGGGTGGCCTGGATACGGCGCAGATCGGCTCCCTGACCACGCTGCAGGTCCGCGCCCTGAGCACCGAGCAACTGGCCAGCCTCAGCACCGACCGTCTGAATGCGCTGACCTCGGCCCAGTTCGCCGCGCTCAGCACCACGCAGATCAAGGCGCTCAGCACCGAGCAGGTCTCTGCCCTGGAGTCCGATGACCTGCGCGCCATCGGCACCGCCGGCATCCGCGTCTTCGGCAGCGAGCAGATCGCGGCCCTGTCGACCGACAGCATCGTGGCCATCACGACGATGCAGGCCGCGACGCTGACTTCCGCGCAGATCACCGGCCTGGGCACCGACAAGATCGCAGCCCTCGCCACGGATGACCTGCGTGCGCTGAGCAGTGCGGCTCTGCGTGCCCTCAGCACCGAGCAAGTGGCGGCGCTGGACAGCGCCCAGATCGGCGCACTGAGCACGGTGCAGGTGCGCGCGCTGTCGACCGAACAGATCGCCAGCCTGAGCACGGAAGACTTGAACGCCTTCGGCACCACCCAGTTCGCAGCGCTGACCAGTGCCCAGGTGCGCGGCTTCAGCACCGAACAGGTGGCCAACCTCGAAACCGAAGACCTGCGTGCCCTGGGCACGGCCGGCCTGAAGGTGTTCAGCAGCGAGCAGATCGGTGCCCTGAGCACCGAAAGCATCGTGGCACTGACCTCGATGCAAGCCGCCACGCTCACGTCCAGTCAGATCGAGGGTCTGACGACCGAGCAGGTCGCCGCGCTCGCGACGGATGACTTGCGCGCTCTGACCAGCTCGGCCCTGCGCAACTTCGACACCGCGCAGATCGGTGCGCTGGACACCGCACAGATCGGTGCCCTGACCACGGCGCAGGTGCGCAACCTGACGACGGAACAAATCGCCAGCCTCAGTACCGAAGACCTGAATGCCCTGAGCACGCTGCAGTTCGCCGCCCTGAACACCAGCCAGATCAGCGGACTCAGCACCGAACAGGTGGCCGGTCTGGAGACCGACGACCTGCGTGCGCTGGGTTCGGCCGGTGTGCGCGTGCTCAGCAGCGAGCAAATCGCAGCGCTGAGCACAGAAGGCATCGTGGCCCTGAGCAGCCAGCAGGCCGCCGCGCTCACCTCGGCCCAAGTGGCCGGCCTGAGCACGGAGCAGGTCGCGGCGATCGCGACCGATGACCTGCGCGCCCTCTCGAGCCAGGCCTTCAAGGCGCTCAGCACCGAGCAGGTGGCGGCGCTCGACTCGGCCCAGGTGGCCAGCCTGAGCACGACGCAGCTCAGCACGATGAGCTCCGAGCAACTGGGCGCGTTCAGCACCGAGGACATCGTGGCGCTCAGCACTACGCAGTTCGCATCGCTGACCAGCAAGCAGATGCTGGGCCTGAGCACGGAGCAGGTGGCGGCGATCGCGACCGATGACCTGCGCGCCATCGGCTCGACGGCCCTGCGCGGCCTGAGCAGCGAGCAGATCGCGGCCCTGGGCACGGATCAGGTGGCCGGCTTCACGACCAGCCAGCTCGGCGCACTGACCAGCACGCAGGTGGTGGGCTTCAACACCGATGCGCTGCAGGCCTTGAGCACCGACCAGTGGCGCTCGATCAGCAGCAGCTTCATTGGCGCCCTGAGCTCGGATCAGATCGGCGGTCTGGCCACTGATGACTTGCGCGCCCTGAGCACCAGCGGCCTGCGTGCCCTGAGCTCCGAAGACTGGGGCGCCTTCAACAGCGACCAGATGGCGGCCTTCACCAGCAGCCAGCTGAACACGCTGACCAGCGCCCAAATCATCGGCATCAGCAGCGAGGACATCGGCGGCATCAGCACCGACGCCCTGGTCGGCATCAGCACCGCGGCCTTCCGCGCCCTGACGACCGATCAGATGGAGGGTCTGACCAGCGACCAGTTCGCGGCCTTCAGCACCACGCAGATCAGCGTGATGACGACGGCGCAGATCGTGGGGCTGGATTCCGGTGACGTCTCCGCGCTGACAACCGACCAGGTGCGGGCCTTCACCACCAGCCAGCTGAGCAGCATGACGACCGAAGACTTCGCCGGCTTCGGCAGCGAAGACATCGCGGCCTTCGTGACGGCGCAGATCCGCGGCATCACCAGCGACCAGATCGCCAGCATGTCCACCGATCAGGTGGTCGGATTCGAGACGGCGGACCTGGCGGCGATGAACATGTCGCAGGTGCTGGCCTTCACGACCGATCAGACCAACGCCATGACCACGGAGCAGACCAACGCCCTGTTCCTGGCCACGCCGATCATGCTGGACCTGGATGGCGATGGCATCAAGACCACGGCCGCGGCAGGTGGTGTGACCTTCGACCTGTTCGGTGACGGCAAGACGGCGCAGTGGGGTTGGGCGGCCGGCGGAGACGGCTTCCTGGTGATGGACCGCAATGCCGACGGTCTGATCAACAACGGCCGTGAACTGTTCGGCTCCGGTACGCGCCTGGAAGACGGCAGCCGTGCAGCGGATGGCTACGTCGCCCTGCGCGAGCTCGACACGGATCGCGACGGCGACGTCGACGGCAGCGATGCCGCCTTCGGCCAGCTCAAGGTCTGGGTGGACGCGAACCACGACGGCCAGACCGATGCGGGTGAACTGAAGTCACTGGCTGACCTCGGAATTGCCAGCCTTGATTTGCACGCTGCCAAGGGCACGGAGGTCGACAACGGCAACCTGATCGGGCTGGTGTCTGGCTACACCAAGACCGATGGCAGTCAGGCCGCGATGGCCGACGTCTGGTTCGCGAAGGACCGCGAGGCACCGCCGGCAGGCGAGCTGCTGGCACCGGCCGCCGATGCCGTCCCATTGCCGGGGGCCGGTGCGGACGGAGGCGGTGCGCCGGATCCAGCTGGAGCGGTAGCCGCGGGCACACCGCGGCCAGCGGAAGACCTGCCGCCGATCGTGCCGCCGCTGCACAAGCAGTTGGACGACGACGAACTGAACCGGCCGCCGACGCCGCTGTTCTAAGACCACGCTTTGCGCGACGCCGGACCCAGCCTCTGGGTCCGGCCCCGAACCCCCGCCTCGGCGGGGTTTCTTTTTTCAGCGCTCGGTTAGGAATGCCGGGTCAACCCGGGGCGCTTTGAGGGCTTGAGCGCACCGGGGCGTCTGCACAATGCGCCCGATGAACGGCAGCGCGGCGAACAAGACCTTGTGCATCGAGGGGTGGCGGGGCATCAACCACTCGATCGGCATGGTCAACCAGAACCAGATCCTGGAGTGGCTGAAGCTGCCGGGCTGGCAGCTCTACCACCGCGATGCCCCCTACTTTCTGCCGCACTGGAGCCGCAGCACGCTGAGTGCCGGTTTCAGCGCCGAAGAACAGGCGCTCATCGACGCCCTGCCCCCGCCGCCCGAAGGGCAGCTGCTGGACGGCTGCTACCGCATCGCCTCGCCCATCCGCCTGGGCGTACCCGGCAGCGCGCGGCGCACCGGCACCTTCGTGGTCACCGAAGTCGGCGACCTCGCCTTTGAGCCCGAGCCGCTGGATACGGACCAACTGACCCAGGGCGACGATTTCGTGGTCACGCCGAGCCATTGGGCCAAGGAGCGCCTGGTCGAACGCGGCTTCCAGGCCGATGCCATTCACGTGGTGCCGCATGGGTACAAGACCGATGTCTTCCAGCCGCTCAGCCCCGCCGAACGTCTGGAGGCGCGCCAACGGGTTGGCATCGGCGAGCATGAGATCGTGCTCTGCAACGTCGGTGTCAGCACCTGGAACAAGGGCGTGGAGCTGGCGGTGCTGGGCTATGTGCAGCTGCGCAGCGAGGGCTTCCCGGTGCGCCTGATCCTGAAGGACCACAAGGGCCTGTACGGCCTGGGCGTGGAGCGTGTGATGGGCGAGCTGATGCAGCGTGAACCCCTGCTGCAGCGCGCCGACATCCAGGCCGGCATTCTGGTCATCTCCAGCAGCCTGAACCTGCACCAACTGCGCAGCCTCTACGGCCTGGCCGATGCCTATGTCTCGCCCTACCGTGCCGAGGGCTTCAACCTGCCGGTGCTCGAAGCCATGGGCTGCGGCACCTGGGTGATCGTGACCAGTGGCGGCGCCACGGATGACTTTGTGCCGGAAGCCCTGGGCCACCGCCTGGCCAGTCGCCCCGGCCGACTGGCCAAGGCGCCGGCCGGCCAGGGCCGCTTCATGGCGCCCGAGGTGGAGGACCTGGTCGAAGCCCTGCGCGCCGTGGCCGAGCGGCGGGTGCCGCGCGGCCCTGAGCAGGACGCTGCGCGCAAGGCCCTGGCCGAGCGCTACAACTGGGGCCGTGTGACGGCCGAACTGGCGGCGCTGTTCTGATGCCTTCCCTCAGTTTTTCGCTCAACAACGAGGCCCTCGCCTTTGTCGAGGCCCTGCACCTGCGCTTTCCGCCCGGCCAGGCGGAGGCCGTGCTGGACCTGTCGGTCTGGGCCAGCCGCGCCCTGCACCCGCAGCGCTGGGAGCCCCTGCGCTGCGGCGTCGAGCGCCAGGGCGAGAGCTGGGTGGCCCGCCTGAACCGGCCGGAGAACTTTCACCAGTTCCGTGTGGAGCTGCACCACCAGGGCCCGGTGCAGCCCGAGGCCCTGCTCCAGACTCTGGCACCCACACCGCTGAATGCCCTGCAACTGCAGGACAAGCACATCGTCTTCCTGGGCTGCGCGCGCCAGTGCGCCGGCCAGATTGATGCCAGCATCGACCGCGTGGCCGAGCTGGGTGCGCTATTCGGCCGCTGGCACCTGCTGGTGTTCGAGAACGACTCAACCGATGGCACGCCCGATCGGGCGGCGCAGCGTGCTGGCACCCTGCCGATCGAACTGCACCAGCAGCCCGGCCTGGCTGCCGCCCTGCCCCAGCGCACCCTGCGCCTGGCGCTGGCGCGCAATCGCCTGCTCGACCGCGCCCGCGCGCTGCAGCCCGACTACATCTGCTGGCTGGACATGGACGGCCTGGCCGGGCCGGGCCAGCCCAGCACCGAATCCTTCTTGAGCAATTTCCAGTTCGAGCCCTGCTGGGATGCGGTGTTTCCGGTCAACGCCGGGCCCTATTACGACATCTGGGCACTGCGCCACCCGGTGCTGTGCGATTACGACTTCATGCAGCAAGGGGCGGTGATGGACGCCGCCCTGGGGCTGCCGCTCGCGCGCCATTTCGCCGCCAGCCATTTGCAGGTGGACTGGCGCCAGCTGCAAGGCTGGCTGCCGGTGGATTCGGCCTTCGGCGGCATGGGGATCTACAAAGCCGCCGCGCTTGAAGGCGCGCGCTACAACGGTTGGGAGCAGGGCCGCGAGGTCTGCGAGCACGTGCCCTTCCACGCTGCGCTGCGCGCGGCCGGCAAGCGCCTGTACGTAAACCCGCAATTCGTCGTGGCCTCGCACGGATGAGCACGCTGCTGATCGACCCACGTGACGGCCGCCAGATCGAAACCGGCGCCGACGAAAGCCTGCTGGCCGCCGCCCTGCGCCAGGGTTGGAACGTGGCCTACAGCTGCCGCACCGGCCGCTGCAACAGCTGTCGCGCCCGCGTGGTGGCAGGCGAAACCCGCACCCTGCAGCCCGAACTGGGCCTGAGCGCCGCCGAGGTGGCCGCGGGCTATGTGCTGAGCTGCTCGCGCGCCGCCTGCGGCGAGGTCCGGGTGGAGCTGCCCCTGCTGCCCGGCCCCGCCCTGCCGCCGGCCCGGCTCTGGCCCTGCCGCATCGCCAGCCTGGAGCGCCTGGCCGAGGATGTGCTGCGGGTGCACTTGCGCCTGCCGCCCACGGCGGCCTGGCGCCATGAGGCCGGCCAGTTCGTCGATGTGATCGGCCCCGAAGGCCTGCAGCGCAGCTACTCGCTGGCCAATGGTGAGGGTGCCTTGCTGGAGCTGCACATCCGCCGCGTGCCCGAGGGTCGCTTCAGCGCCTGGTGGTTCGAGCAGGCCCAACCCAACGACCTGCTGCGCCTGAACGGCCCCCTGGGCACCTTTGTGCTGCGCGAGCTGGCCGGGCGGGACCTGGTCTTTCTGGCCACCGGAACCGGCTATGCCCCCGTGCAAGCGATGCTGCAGGCCCTGCCCCAGCGACCAGTCGAGCAGCAAGCGCGCTCCGTGACCTTGTACTGGGGCGGGCGGCGGCCGACCGATCTGTACCTGCAACCCGATTGCGCGCACCCGCAGTGGCGCTATGTGCCGGTGCTGTCGCGCGCCGCTTCGGACTGGAGCGGCCGGCGCGGCCATGTGCAGCAGGCCCTGCTGGCCGATGCCCCCGACTGGGCGCGGACCACGGTCTACGCCTGCGGCAACCCGGCCATGGTGGACCAAGCGCGCGCGCAACTCGCGGCGGCCGGCCTGCCGCCTGACCAATTCCATGCCGATGCCTTCGTGGCCTCGGCGCCAAGGAGTGCCATCCCATGAAAGCCGTCATCCTGGCCGGAGGCCTGGGCTCGCGCCTGAGCGAGGAAACCACGCTGCGGCCCAAGCCCATGGTCGAGATCGGCGGGCGGCCGATGCTTTGGCACATCATGAAGCTCTACTCGCACCATGGGGTGAACGACTTCATCATCTGCTGTGGCTACAAGGGCTATGTGATCAAGGAGTACTTCGCCAACTACTTCCTGCACATGAGCGACGTCACCTTCGACCTGCGCAACAACCGCATGGACGTGCACCAGCACCGCGCCGAACCCTGGACGGTCACCCTGGTGGACACCGGCGAGGATTCGATGACTGGCGGCCGCCTGCGCCGAGTGGCCCGCTACCTGGAAAACGAAGAGACCTTTTGCTTCACCTATGGCGACGGCGTGGGCGACGTGGACATCACGGCCACCATCGCCTTCCACCGCCAGCACGGCAAGCTCGCCACCCTCACCGCCACCACGCCGCCCGGGCGTTTTGGCGCGCTGGAGCTGCGCGATGGGCGCGTGGCCAGCTTCCGCGAAAAGCCTCAGGGCGATGGCGCGGTCATCAACGGCGGCTTCTTCGTGCTCTCGCCCAAGGTGATCGAGCTGATCGAGGCCGACCACACGATCTGGGAGCAGGAACCGCTGCAGCGCCTGGCTGCCCAGGGCGAGCTGATGGCGCATGAGCACAAGGGCTTCTGGCTGCCCATGGACACCCTGCGCGACAAGCAGCAGCTCGAAGAACTCTGGGCCAGCGGCCGCGCGCCCTGGAAGGTCTGGACATGAGCCCGAACGCCAGCTTCTGGGCCGGCCGGCGCGTGCTCGTCACCGGCCACACCGGCTTCAAAGGCGGCTGGCTGTGCCTGTGGCTGCAGCAGCTGGGCGCCGAGGTGCACGGCCTGGCGCTGGATCCGCCGACAACCCCCAGCCTGTTCGAGGCCGCTCGCGTGGCCCAGGGCCTGGCCGGCGACCACCGCGTGGACCTGCGCGACGCCGCCGCCGTGCAGCGCACCGTGCAGGCCTGCCGCCCGGAGCTGGTGCTGCATCTGGCGGCCCAGCCGCTGGTGCGTGCCTCCTACGCCGACCCGGTGGGCACCTATGCCACCAATGTGATGGGCACCCTGCACCTGCTGGAGGCCGTGCGCCAGACACCCAGCGTGCGCGCGGTGCTCAACATCACCACCGACAAGTGCTACGAAAACCGCGAATGGCCCTGGGGCTACCGCGAGAACGAGGCCATGGGCGGGCACGACCCCTACAGCAGCTCCAAGGCCTGCAGCGAGCTGCTCAGCGCCGCCTACCGCCGCTCGTTTCTGGCGGAGGGCGGCGTGGCCCTGGCCACCGCCCGGGCTGGCAATGTGATTGGCGGGGGCGACTGGGCAGCCGACCGCCTGGTGCCGGATCTGCTGCGCGCGTTTGAACGCGGCGAGCCCGCGGTGATCCGGCGCCCCGCCGCCGTGCGGCCCTGGCAGCATGTGATCGAACCGCTGAGCGGCTATCTGCACCTGGCCGAACGCCTGCTGCGCGACGGCCAAACCGTGGCCGAGGGCTGGAACTTCGGCCCCGAGGACCGCGACGCCCGCCCCGTGGGCTGGATCGTCAAGCAGCTGGCCACGCTCTGGGGTCCCGAGGCCCGCTGGACCCTGGAAACCGAGGGCCACCCGCACGAAGCCCACACCCTCAAGCTCGACATCTCCAAGGCCCGCGAAGGCCTGAACTGGCGCCCCCGCTGGGGCCTGCAGCAGGCCTTGCAGCGCACCGTCGAATGGCACAAAGCCTGGCGGGGCGGCGCCGATGTGCGCGCCCTGTGCCTCCAACAGATTGAAGAACATTCCCATGACGACCTCCCCTGAAGCCCTGCGCGCCCAGATCGGCGCCCTGGTGCGCCAATACGCTGAGCTGGCACATGCGCCAAAACCCTTTGTGCCGGGGGAATCGCCGGTGCCGGTGTCCGGCAAGGTCATCGGCGCGCGCGAGCTGGAGCTGATGGTCGAGGCCTCGCTGGACGGCTGGCTCACCACCGGCCGCTTCAACGCCCTGTTCGAGCGCAAGCTGGCCGAGTTCCTCGGTGTGCAGCACCTGATCACCGTGAACTCGGGATCGTCTGCCAATCTGGTCGCCTTCTCGACGCTGACTTCGCCCAAGCTCGGCGCCCGCGCCATCCAGCCGGGTGACGAGGTCATCGGCGTGGCGGCGGGCTTTCCCACCACCGTCAACCCGATCTTGCAGTTCGGCGCCGTGCCGGTGTTCGTCGACGTCGACCTGGCCACGCACAACATCGACGCCAGCCTGATCGAGGCGGCCATCACGCCCAAGACCAAGGCCATCATGCTGGCCCATAGCCTGGGCAACCCCTTCAACCTGGACGTGGTGACCGCGCTGTGCAAGAAGCATGGCCTGTGGCTGGTGGAGGACTGCTGCGACGCCCTCGGCGCCACCTACCGCGGCCAGCTGGTGGGCACCTTCGGCGACATCGGCACGCTGAGCTTCTACCCCGCCCACCACATCACCATGGGTGAAGGCGGCGCGGTGTTCACCAACAACCCCGAGCTGCGCCTGATCGCCGAATCCTTCCGCGACTGGGGCCGCGACTGCTACTGCGCACCCGGCAAGGACAACACCTGCAACAAGCGCTTCTGCTGGAAGCTCGGCCAGCTGCCCGAGGGCTACGACCACAAGTACACCTACTCCCACCTGGGCTACAACCTCAAGATCACCGACATGCAGGCCGCCTGCGCGCTGGCCCAGCTGGAGCGTCTGCCCGAGTTCATTGCCACCCGCCGGCGCAACTTCGCCTGGCTCCACGCGCGCCTGCAAAGCTGCGCCGACTTCCTGCACCAGCCCGAGGCCACGCCGCACAGCGAGCCCTCCTGGTTCGGCTTCCCGCTGGTGCTCAAGCCCGAAAGCGGCATCAAGCGTCTGGACCTCTTGAACTACCTGGAGCAGCACAAGATCGGCACGCGCCTGCTGTTTGCCGGCAACCTCACGCGCCAGCCCTACATGATTGGCCGCAACTTCCGCGTCAGCGGCTCGCTGGAGCGCACCGATGTGGTCATGAACCAGACCTTCTGGCTGGGCGTCTACCCCGGCCTGGGCGAAGAGCAGCTGGAGTTCATGGCGGCGCGGCTGGAAGAGTTCCTCGGGGTGGGCTTCTGAGCATGAAGACCGAGGCGCTGGACCTGCCGGGCTGTTTGCTGGTCCAACTGGACCGCTTTGAGGACGCGCGCGGCTGCTTCGTCAAGACCTACCAGCGCGCCGCCTTCGAAGCCGCGGGCATGGTGGCGTTGGAGGGCGAGGCGTTCTACACCCAATCCCGCCAGGGCGTGCTGCGGGGCATGCACTTCCAGACCCCGCCAGCCCAGCACGCCAAGCTGGTGCACTGCATGGCCGGCCGGGTGCTGGATGTCTTCGTTGACCTGCGCCGCAGCTCGCCGCACTTTGGCCGGCATCAGGCCATCGAACTGACTGGCGACACCGGCTTGGCGCTCTACCTGCCAGCCGGCATCGCCCACGGCTTCCTGACCCTGTCTGAGCAGGCCTGCATGAGCTACCAGGTGTCCAGCCCACACAGCCCGGCGCACGACGCCGGCATCCGCTGGGACAGCTTCGGCTTTGACTGGCCAGTCGATTCGCCGCTGCTGTCCGAGCGCGACCGGCGTCACCCGGCGCTGGCCGAATTCGAATCTCCGTTCGCATGAAGGCCCTGATCACCGGCGCCTCCGGCTTCGTGGCCACCGAGCTGGCTGCGCAGCTGGCGCGCGCCGGGCATCGCTGCATCGCGCTGAGCAGCGGCAGCCG
>JBDHSJ010000017.1:0-34581 GCA_039808065.1 Burkholderiaceae bacterium
AGGATGGCCATCACCGCCATGCGGACCGCGATCCCGAAACTCACCTGCGGCAGGATCACGCTGTGCGGCCCATCGGCCACGGCCGAATCGATCTCGACCCCGCGGTTGATCGGCCCCGGGTGCATGACGATGGCGTCGGGCTTGGCCAGCTGCAAACGCTCCTCGGTCAGGCCGTAGCGCTGGAAATACTCGCCCGAGCTGGGCAGCAGCGCGCCGCTCATGCGCTCGTTTTGCAGGCGCAGCATGATGACGACGTCGCAGCCCTTGATGCCCTCTTCCAGGTCGTGACAGACGCGCACGCCCATCTCGCGCAGATCGCCCGGCACCAAGGTCTTGGGGCCGACGGCGCGGATGTCGGGCACGCCCAGCGTGCTGAGCGCATGGATGTCCGAGCGCGCCACGCGCGAGTGCAGGATGTCGCCGACGATGGCCACCGACAGCTGCGTGAAGTCGCGCTTGTAGTGGCGGATCGTGTACATGTCGAGCAGGCCCTGGGTGGGGTGCGAGTGGCGGCCGTCACCGGCGTTCACGACATGCACATGCGGCGCGCAGTGCTGGGCGATCAAGTAGGGCGCGCCCGATTCGGAGTGACGCACGACGAACATGTCGGCATGCATGGCACTGAGGTTCGCCACCGTGTCCAGCAGGGTTTCGCCCTTGGCGGTGGAGCTGCGCGCAATGTCCAGGTTCAGCACATCGGCGCTGAGGCGCTTGGCGGCGATCTCGAAGGTGGTGCGGGTGCGCGTGCTGTTCTCGAAGAACAGATTGAAGACCGACTTGCCGCGCAGCAGCGGCACCTTCTTGACGTCGCGGTCGCTGACCGAGACGAAGGTCGAGGCGGTGTCCAGGATGTGCTCGATGACCGCCTTGGGCAGGCCCTCGATGGAGAGCAGATGGATCAGCTCGCCGTTCTTGTTCAGTTGCGGGTGGCGTTTGCTGAGCATCAGACGGTCTCCACTTCCAGGCTGAAGGATTCGCCGTTCTTCTTCAGGTGCAGGCGCTGGTTCCCGGCCAAGCTGATGCGCGCAGCGGCCAGTTCGGCCTGCATGGGCAGCTCGCGGCCGTTGCGGTCCACCAGCACGGCCAGGGCCACGCGAGCCGGGCGGCCGTAGTCGAACAGCTCATTCAGCACCGCGCGCGTGGTGCGGCCGGTCCAAAGCACGTCATCGATCAGCAGGATCGGCGCGCCGTCGATCGACTGCGTGAGCTTGGTCGCATCGGCGGTGGCGGCCAGGCCGCGGGCGCCGAAGTCGTCCCGGTGCATGCGGCTGCTGATCAGCCCCGGCGGGCCGGCGCGGCCCAGGTCGCGCTGCAGGCGCTCGGCCAACCAGGCGCCGCCGCTCCAGATGCCCACGAGTTGCGCGCCCACCCAGTCCGGGCGCGTCAGGAAGGCGCGGACCTGCGTCAGCAGCTCTGCGTACAGGGTTTCGGCGTCCAGCGCCAAGGCACTCATGCTGTGTGCTCCCGCATGTATTGCTCCAGGATCAAGGCCGCCGCGGCGGCATCCACATCGCGTGCGCCCAGAGCTTCGGCCTCGACGCTGGTGTAGCGCTCATCGACCTCGAACACGGGCTTGTGAAAACGGCCTCTGAGCGAGGCCGCGAATTTCTGGGCTGCCGCCGTCATCGCATGCGGCGCCCCGTCGGGGTGGCGGGGGATGCCCACCACCAGGGCGTCGGGTTGCCACTCTTTCAACAAGGCCTCGATCGGCGCGAACACCGCTTTGCCTTGGGCGTGCAAGGTGGTGAGCGGCGTGGCGGTGCCGGTCAGGCGGTTGCCGCTGGCCACGCCCACCCGCTTCAAGCCGTAGTCGAAGCTGAGAAAGCTGGAAAGGCTCATGCGTGCCCAGCCTCTTGGCTGAGCATGCGCGGGTCGATGCCCAGCAGGGCCAGGGCCTTTTCGTAGCGCTGCTCCACCGGGGTGTCGAAGATCAACTCGGGCTTGGCATCCACGGTCAGCCAGCCATTGCGGCCGATCTCTTCCTCCAACTGCCCCGCACTCCAGCCGCTGTAGCCCAGCGTGACCAGCAGCTTGCGCGGACCGGCGCCATGGCTCAGGGCTTCCAGCACATCGCGGCTGGTGGTCATTTCCAGCCCGCCAGGGATGGCGAGCGTGGCGTTGTAGTGGCCGCCCTCTTCATCCAGGCGCTCGTGCAGCACGAAGCCACGCTCGGTTTGCACCGGGCCGCCGAAGAACACCGGCGTGCCCTTCAAGTCTTCCCGCGCCAGGCTCAGGTCCACCTTCTCAAACAGGCCGTCCAGCGTCAGCTCGATGGGCTTGTTGATTACCAGGCCCAGCGCGCCCTGATCGTTGTGCTCGCATAGATAGACCACCGCCCCCGCAAAGGTGTCATCGGCCATGCCGGGCATGGCGATCAAAAACTGGTTGGTGAGGTCCATCTCGGCCTTGGGCATGGGGGCATTCTATTGAGGGCGACACTCGCGCCCCATGGCAAACCCTGAGCCCACCCTCGTCTGGCTGCGGCGCGACCTGCGCTTGCACGACCATGCCGCGCTGGAACTGGCCTGCCGCGCGGAGTCCCCGGTGCTGCTGGCTTTCGTGTTCGACACCGAGATCCTGAATGCCCTGCCGCGGCAAGACCGGCGCGTCGAGTTGATCCACTGCGCGCTGCAGGACCTCGAGGCCCAGTTGCGCGAGCGCGGCTGCGGGCTGATCGTGCGGCACGGCCGGGCGCGCGACTGGATTCCGCGCCTGGTCCAGGAAACCGGGGCCGGCCGACTGATTTACGCCCACGACGACGACCCCTTCGCACTGGCACGCGACCAGGCCGTACGCGCCGCCCTGCCGCTGGGCGTGCAGGTGGAGTCGGTGCAGGACGTCACCGTGTTCGAGCGCCGCGAGCTGCTCACGGGCCAGGGCCGGCCCTACACCGTCTTCACACCCTACAAGAACGCCTGGCTCAAGGCCGTGCGCGCCGAGCGCCTGGCCGAGCGGCGGCCCCGCCTGGAGCAGCTGGCGCCCTCCCCGCTCGCCACCGGCCTGCCGGGCTTGCGTGAGCTTGGCTTCGAACCCACCGACCTGGATGCACGCTTTCGCGGCGGCGCCCGACAGGCGCAGCAGCAGGCGGCCGAGTTCCTCAGCGAGCGCCTGCGTGCCTATGCGGAGCGGCGCGACTTCCCGGCCCAGAAGGGCCCGAGCTACCTGAGCCCGGCCCTGCGCTTCGGGCTGGTGTCGGCGCGCGAACTGGCCCGCGCCGCCTGGGAGCGGCGGGACGAGCCCGGCGCCGCCACCTTCCTGAGCGAGCTGATCTGGCGCGACTTCTATCACCAGGTGCTGCACCACCACCCCGGCGTGGTGAACGGCCCGCTCAAGCCCGAGTACGCGGCCGTGCAATGGGAACAGGGCCCGCTGGCCGATGCCCATTTCCAAGCCTGGTGCGAGGGCCGCACCGGCTATCCGCTGGTGGACGCCGCGATGCGCCAACTCGCCCGCACCGGCTACATGCACAACCGCCTGCGCATGGTCACGGCCAGCTTCCTTTGCAAGAGCCTGGGGCTGGACTGGCGCCGCGGCGAGGCCTGGTTCGCCGAGCAGCTGCTGGACTTCGAGCTGGCCAGCAACAACGGCGGCTGGCAATGGGCCGCCAGCACCGGCTGCGATGCCCAGCCCTGGTTCCGCATCTTCAACCCGGTGACGCAGAGCGAGAAGTTCGACGCCCAAGGCGCCTTCATCCGCCGCTATGTTCCCGAACTGGCGGCGCTGCCGGATGGGGCGATCCATGCGCCCTGGGCCGCGCGGCCAATCGAGCTTGGGGGCTTGAGGCTGGGGGTGGATTACCCGCTGCCGCTGGTGGACCACGCCGCGGCGCGTGAGCGCACGCTGAATCGCTACGGCATCCTCAAGCGCAGCGAGTGATCAGTTGCTGCTGCTCGGGTCCACACCCAGCATCTCATCCAAGCTGCCCAGCACCCCTTGGTCCTTGACCACCTGGCGCAGCCAGGCATGCAGCGGCATCTCCCCCCAGCGGGCGGCCTTCTCGGCCAGGTAGGCCACGGGGCTGTGCGGTTCGGTGCGGCGGAAGTAGGCGGCGACTTCCTGCAGCTGGGCCAGGGCTTGGGCGCGGGATTGGATGGGGCCGGCGCGGGTGGAGCCGGCGGGCGCAGTGGCGCTGGGCTCGTCCGTCGGCGCGTCGGGTTCTGGGCCTGCAGAAGAGGCGGTGCCCAGGCCGGCGTCGCGACCCAGGCGGCGCAATTGGTCGGTGGCGTTTTCAAGCGCCTTGCGGGCACCTGCAAAGCCGGGGCCTTCGTCGCCCAAGCGTTGGTCCAGTTCGGCCTGCAGGCCCATCAGCGCGGTGCGAGCGGATTCCAGGGCGGCAAGCTGCTCGTCAAAGGCGGCCAGACCGGCTTGGGCGACGCTGCGCTGGATGGCCGCCCAGGTGGGCGGCGCATCCGAGCTGCCTTCGGGCTGCGGCAGACTGCCGTGCTGGCGGGCGTGGTCGATGTCGCGCAGGCCGAGCTTCAGGCGGCCGAACTGGATGATTGGAGCGATGGGCGCCAGTTCTTCGACGCGCTTGAGCGTCCAGGCCAGGGCGCCGACGCGTTCTTCGTAGTCGCCGCCATCGGCCTGCGGATGCACGCCGTCCCAGAAGCGGCGGATCAGTTCCAGCGTCAGACTCAGTCCATCAGCCAGGCCGGGCAGGCCCTGCACCCGGGCCGCGGCATCCAGCCACCAGCCGGCGACGCGCAGGTCTTTGGTCTGGTGTGCCAGCAGGTCTTCACAGGCGCGGATGACGGCGGGCCAATCGGCCTGCTTGAGTTCGGTGACCCATTCGCCCTGCGCGAGCGTGGGGTCGTCCTCGCGGCGCAGTTCGGCGATGGCGTCGAAGGCGGGGGAGAAGCCGAGGTCAGGGCCGGTGGCCAGGACTTCGGACACGGGAGCGACCAGTCGTTCCATGCTCATTTCAGCGGGTGAACTTGCCGTTGGACAACAAGGTGCGCGAAGTCTGATTCCGGGTCGAGCGACACACCAATTGAACGTCCAGCTCACACCCCTCGTTGAGCTGATCAGTGACGACACCGTCCTTCACCACCAGATAGACACCGGGCATAGGGTCGCGAGATTCGCCGCGCCCTTCAAGATCCTCCACCCTGAGGACCCACATGCCCGGATGGGCACGGAACATCAGGAAGATGGGATGAAGGCCGTTCTGTACCGGGTTGGCGTAATCGCCAGATTCGTTTCTGCCGCCCCACTTTGGGTAGTCGTGAGATCCGACGAGCTTCGCCAGCGACTCCCGTGAGTCTCGTGTGGCGGGGTACGCCCAAAATCTCGGAGCGCAGGCGGCCGGCGCCCTCGGCACACCCTTGACTAAGCGAACTTTTTGCCCGCAGTTCTCAGCGAACTGGGCTGGGCTGAAGGGAAGCGGAGTGACCTGCAAACCCTGCAGCAGATCAGAGAGGGGAGCCGGGTCTCCCGCCGCAACCTCGGCCCACTTCAGACCATGAAAAACACTGCTCGCACCAATCATCACGGCCTTGCCATTTGCCAGCAGCAGGCTACTACCCATGGAGGGGCACAGTGGGCTGGCCTCGACATCGAAGTACCTGGGCGAGTCGCCCAGCTTGAAGTTGAAGCGCTTCGCCAAGAAGCGTTCAATTTCCGCCATCCTCAGGCCGGACTTCAATAGAAGCTGGAACGGACCGCCCGGGTGGTAGGGCTGCTCCTTGAACTCCAGTTCACAGTTGGCGTTGACCTTGGCTCGGTTGTTCTGCACCAGCCAGGATCGGATGGGCAGCGGCTTCGCGGGGGTTTTCTCATCCTCGATGCCTGCTGTCTGCTCGAGGGTGAACTGACCGTTCAGCGCAGCTCGGGCGCTTGCCTCTTGGGCAGGCGCCGCACTGGGCAGGCCGGTCAGAAGAGCCAGCAGCAGCCAGATGGCTTCAATGCGTCGAGTCATCGGGCTTGTTCCATAACATCCACTTGAACCGCTCCCACATCACCACCTGCCAGGGCTGGAACACAACCGGCGGTGCGTTTGCCTGTTCGGACCTTGTCGATCCAGATTCACGCCGCGCAGAGGCCCTGAACAGCCTTGACGCAAAGCGCTTGGACGGAGCGGCTCAGCCGCCCTTTTCCCTCAGGTGGAGCTGCCAGGGTCCACACCGAGCATTTCGTCCAAGCTGCCCATAACCCCTTGGTCCTTCACCACTTGGCGCAACCAAGCATGCAGGGGCATTTCGCCCCAGCGCGCCGCCTTCTCGGCCAGATAAGCCACGGGGCTGTGCGGCTCGGTGCGGCGGAAGTAGGCGGCGACTTCCTGCAACTGGGCCAGGGCCTGGGCGCGGGATTGGATAGGACTGCTGCGGGCGGCACCAGCGGGTGCGGCGGAGTTGGCTTCGTCGGCCGGCGCGTCGGCTTCGGCGCTTGCACTTGAGGCGGTGCCCAGGCCGGCGTCGCGACCCAGGCGGCGCAATTGGTCGGTGGCGTTTTCCAGCGCCTTGCGCGCACCGGCAAAGCCGGGGCCTTCGTCGCCGAGGCGTTGATCCAGTTCGGCCTGCAGGCCCATCAGCGCGGTGCGGGCGGATTCCAGGGCAGCGAGCTGCTTCTCAAAGGCGCCCAGACCGGCTTGGGCGACGCTGCGCTGGATCGCTGCCCAGGTGGGCGGGGCATCCGAGCTGCCCTCGGGCTGCGGCAGGCTGCCGTGCTGGCGGGCGTGGTCGATGTCGCGCAAGCCGAGCTTCAGGCGGCCGAGCTGAATGATTGGAGCGACGGGCGCGAGTTCTTCGACGCGCTTGAGGCTCCAAGCCAGCGCGCCGACGCGCTCTTCATAGTCACCGCCATCGGCCTGCGGATGCACGCCGTCCCAGAAGCGGCGGATCAGTTCCAGAGTCAGACTCAGTCCATCGGACAACCCCGGTAGGCCTTGCACACGGGCGGCGGCGTCCAGCCACCAGCCGGCCACGCGCAGGTCCTTGGTCTGATGGGCCAGCAGGTCTTCGCAGGCACGGCTCACGGCCGGCCAGTCGGCCTGCTTGAGCTCGGTGACCCATTCGCCTTGCGCGAGCGTAGGGTCGTCCTCGCGGCGCAGTTCGGCGATGGCGTCAAAGGCGGGGGAGAAGCCGAGGTCGGGGCCGGTAGGAGCGCTTGCCCCACAGGGCAATAAGAGTGCATGGGTCATGAATTGGGCCTACTGATATCCGTCCCACTGCCAGATCGTGACACCGTAGTCCCCCTCAACTGAAGGCATGGTGTCACCGGCCGTGAAGTCACGCCGTGAATGAAGCCGCACCGGCGTAGACCAATAACCTGAGCGAGGGCAGCGCTCACCCGCCAGGGCGCGCAAGCGCACCCCGGCGCTCTGTTCGTCGGCCTGTCCGGGTATGCCACCGCCTTGATCTGCCTGGCGACGTACCAGTGTCCAGATGGTCGACAAGCGCACAAAACGGGCTCGCGAACCGTCGGGAGGCGGGACGTTGGCCTCCCAGGCTTGACGACCCTTGATCAGAAGCTGTGCGGCACTCAGATCGGCGTCAGGCAAGTAGATTCCAGTCTCCGGCACAGGATCATCGGTCTGCACGCGGACGGACAGATCGCATGCATAGAGCGGCCATGTGGCAGGCGGATCCAGCGGGCCGCGGCCGGAGTACAGGGGCACTTCGGTCAAATCGCTGCAGTCCCAGTCTCCCCTGGCGGTCGTGACGATGTTGCTGACCCGGTGCGAGCAGGCACGCTGATGCCTGTCATAGAGATCGAGAAGCGGAGGCGACATCCAGTCGCAGCTGTAGTCCCGATTGATGCTGGAAAACGCCGTCTCCACATTTCCCGCCACAAAGAGTCCGTTCGCGTCCCCTTGCTTGAGCTGCAGCAAGCCAACATCCAGCCCCTCCAGGGTCCAGCGCAGGATGGGCAGGATGCGTTCACCCCACACGGCATCGGGTTGCTGGTACTCGGGCCGGCTCCGATAGTCCGGCTGGATCGCCTTCATGAACTCGGCCAGAGCCTGTTCTGCCACATCCAACAGGCAGGCGAAGTCATCCCGCATGGCTTCAAAGTAGGGCACCGAGCCATAGCGCTCGAGCAAGAAGATCTCTTGCGGTCTCAGGGGTGTTGCCACGGTCTCATTACCTCCAACTGTTCAGACTGGGCACGCCCACCAGGTTGACTTCGATTTCCGCGCTCCCGTCGGTCCAGCCCGTAAAGCGCCGAGCGCTCACATGCTCGCGCTTCAAGTCTCCTGGATTCACGACCAGTTGCTCTGCGCCGCCGTCGATCCAGAAGGTATTGCCCTTTGCATCTGCCGCCACCGCTTTGCCGGCGCCATAGTCTTGTAGCTCCTGCGACGCGGTCGTACCACGCCACACCGGAAGCCCGCCTTCCGGTACGGTGTAGCGAACGTACTCGCCGTTGCCGTTCCAGTGGCCCCACACCGCAAAGCGTTCCCGCCATTCCCTCTTGCTGGAAAGCTGCTTGAACTCTGCTTCGGTCATCCAGCAAATGCTGTTGTCGAAGGACTTGGGGTCCACCACACGGTAGATCACGGTGCCCTTGGGCAGGATGTCGGGGCGAACATCCGCAAACGTCCTGAATGCGTCTGTGAGCCCTCTGGGTCCCTTGGCGCCAATATCCACATGCGTACTCGGCACGGCAGGCTCTCGTGTCAGCGCTGGGTACCTGGCCCTCGTTCCCACCTTCACCCACTCCGGCCTCGCCCTCCGCAGCGCAGCGACTTCCGCATCCAGGCTCAGCTTCGCGAAGTTGTGCGGGTTCAGCGCATTGGTCGTAGCCCGGTAGGTCTGGGCATGTTCCAGCTCGAGTCGATTGATCAGTCGATCCACCAACTCCTGGGCCGGCTTGATGGCCTGACCCAGCATCCGATCCGCGTCGCGCCGCACACGGGCAACCACTTCGACCAGCGCCTTGGCCCGCTCGGCAAGCGCAGCCCCACCCCAACGCTGCACGAATGCCATCAGTTCCTTGAAGGCTCCGATGCCCTGATCAAACACCCCGAGCAGGCCGCCCACGTTGAGCTTGCCCTTGAGCACTCGCAACTGGTTCGCCAAGTATTGGTAAACGTTGTCGATGTGCAGCCGGCTGAGGGTCGCCCGAACTTCCGGACGAGCCAAGAAGTCATTGAGTTTGCGAATGCCGGCTTCCACAAAGGGTTGGACCACCTGCCAAAGGTTGCTATCCAAAGCCTTGGCGCCAGCACTGAACACCCCCTTGCGCAGATAGGCAAACAGGATCTTGAAGCAACCTTTGGCCAGGCTGCCCAAACTGGGGAACAGCCCGATAAGCGTGAGCACCAGGGCCAGCCAGGCCCATTTGTTGCTCTTGTCTTCATTGATCTTCTTGCAATTGGCCACGATGTCGCGGACATCGCAGATCTGATCCACGAAAGGAATCATCGAAATGATGGTTCCTGTCACGGCTTGGGCCGTGGTCTGCTCCTCGGCAAAGTCCCCCTGCAAGACCACCCAGACCCACTCGGCGGTCTGGGCAACCCTGGCGCTTGCGCCCTCGTAGAGGCGCTGGGGTGCCGACCTGAACCAAGCCAGGGCATTTCTCAGCTCGAGTTCATTCATGCTTCATTGCTCGCTTGCCTTGACTGCGGCCAACAGCTCGGCCAATGGGGGCCACTTCGGTTCTGGCTTGGGCTTGCGAGGCTCGTAATCGGTACGAATGGCACGGTCGGGAACCCCGTCATGGCGCGCCCGCCCCTGGGCATCGAGAGCGCCAGGTATGACCGTTCCATCCTCGAAGAAGATCTTGTAGCGCTGCCCTGCCATGGGTGCGCCATAGGCATCGCGGTGATGAATGCCGATCCAGTTCTTCCAGCGGCCCGGCTGCTTGAGGTAGACCGATCCGCTCCCACCCGCCACCCCGGTCAGGTCATCCAAGCTCGCCTGGAAATGCACCGTCCCCGAGCTGTACAGCGTGATGTTCCCCGGCTGCAGCTTGATCGCACTACCACCGGCCGCCAGCAGCACATGCTTCGGGGCCACGATCTTGACCATCGCCTGGGTGCTGTTGACCTGCAGCTCCTTGTCGGCATGCACCATCACCTTGGCCTTGAGCGCCCCGACGTGTACCGAGCCTTGCGCCGCATGCATCGCAATCCCCTTTTGCTGCGTCGGCTTCTTGGGGTTCTCGGCGCGGCCGTAGGTGTAGAGGGTCAGATCGCCCTTGACCGTGAGCGCCGCGTGGCCTTGGGCCAGGCGTTGCAGGTCTTGACCGGCGACGAGGCTGTGGGTGTGGCCGGCACTGCTGATGAGGTTGGCGGGCGTGAAGCGGCTGATGGCGACCGGGCTGGCCACCAGCAGATCGGGCCGTGTCCAGGCGGTGATGGTGCCGCTGCCGCCGCCGTAGGTTTCGTCCTGGCTTTCGTTCCTGCTTTGCTCGCCCTGCAGGCTTTGGGTGATGCCGCGCAGGGCTTCCTCGTTAGGCAGGCGCGGGGCGTCCTTGGTCTCATCGGGATAGGGCTTCGGTAGCGCCTTCTCGGCCTTGCCCTTGGCCTGATGCGCCTGCGCGCTGTGGGCCAGGGTGTGCAGCAGTTCGTGGGCTTGCTGCAGGGCTTGCAGGGGCTCGCGGCTGTCCATCTGCCGGGCCTGGCTGAAGCTGCTGGGCTTGGCGTGGGTGCTGATCAGCAGGCCGGCGCCGGCTCGTACCGCGCCCAGGCTCTCGGTCTTGAGGTCGAAGCCGTGGCCTCTGAGGTTGAGCCGCTTGTTGTCGTCCTGGTGGATCAGGCTGCCGAGCTGCAGTCTTGTCTTGACCTGGGTGGTCGAGAGCTCAAGCCTTGCGCTACCTGGCGTGTCGTCGAAGACGAGCTGGTTGTAGCCGCCCATGCCGGTCTTGCTGGTGGCCAGCTCCTGGGTCTTGATGCCGGCCAGGACGTGGGCGTGGTTGTGGGCTTGAAGCTTGTCCTCTTGCTTGTCGCCGGGAAACCATTGCGGGGCGTCGCCGGTGGCGGTGGCCGCGCCTGCGGGCGTCTTGGCGCCCTGGGCGTTGGGCTGGCCCTCGCTGTTGTAGACGCTGCCGATGACAAGTGGGCGGTCGATGTCGCCGCCCTGGAAGGCGACCAGCACTTCCTGGCCCAGGCGCGGCACGTGCACGCCGCCCCAGTTGGCGCCGGCGACTCTTGTGGCGACGCGCACCCAGGTGAAGCTGCTGCTGTTGGCGGGGGCGTTGTCGGCACGGCTGGGGTGGTCCAGGCGGTGGCTGCTTTGGCTGCCGCGCTGCCAGTGGAACTGGACCTTGATGCGGTGGTCGCGGTCGGTATGGGTGGGCTCGCCTTCGCCGACGACGATTGCGGTCTGCAAACCGGCGATCAGCGGGCGCTTGAAGTGCTTGGGGCCGCTGCCTGCGCGATAGGTCTGGGCGAAGGGTTGCCAGAGCAGTTCGACGTGGTGCAGCGGTTCTTCGCGTTCGTTGGCGAGCTCGCCGCTGCGCTCGCCGTGCACCAGGTGCGCGTCCAGCGCCAGCAGGCCGGCGCGCAGGTCGGCGCTGACGTTGTTGCGGGCCTGGTGGTAGCTGGCGGTGACGAGCAGTTCCTGGCCCGATTCGCGTCCGTGCTCCAGCAGGGTGAAGCGGGTGCCGGGCGCGGCTGCTCTCCAGGGGCCGGCGGCGCGCATCTGCGCGGCCTGGCTTTGCAGGGCTTCGAGCTGGCGGTCCAGCAATCGTTGCCCGTCCGCTTGCGTGGGGTAGGCGTAGGCGCCGGGGATGTCGGCCAGCTCCAGCGCGATGGGGCCGCCTGCGCTGCTGCCAACCGGGCGCAGCTGGGTGCTGCGGTGGTCGCGGCTGGCCCAGTGCAGCTGGTTCGTCGCCAGGCGCCGGGCGCTGTGCACCTGGGTCAGGCTGTCTTCCTTGAAGACGGAGCCGCTCTGCGTGTAGCGGACGCTGGCCTTGGCGTTCTCGGGGAAGGAGTCGTTGTAGTCGCTCAGCACCAGGGTGTGCACATCGCCCTCGTGTTCCCAGCGGTAGTGGATGCCTTCCTCGCGCAGCAGGCGCTCGACGAAGTCGAGATCGCTCTCCTGGTACTGGATGCACAGGCTGCGCTTGGGGTAAATCGACGGGTCTTCGAGGTCCCAGCGCCAGGCCGGGGCGAAGGCGGCATGCGCGCTGTCGCCGAACACGGTGTCGAGGATCTCGGGCACCGTCTGGTCTTGGAAGACGTAGGCGTCAATGCGGTGGCGCAGGAACGCGAGCCAGGGTTCGACGATCAGGCGGTAGCGGGCCAGGCCACCGTCGCTGCCCAGAAAGCGGCAGCCATGCACACGGCCGCTCCAGCTGCGTTGCCCCTGTTCGGTCAGCAGCTCCAGGCGCACGCTCTGCGCCATCAGCTGCTTGGTTTCGAGATGGCCGTCGGCGCTGAGGGCATCGATCTCCAGGCGCAGGCCCGCGGCGTTGCTCCAGTCCTGCGGGCAGTCCTTGGGCAGCATCGGATGCGGGCCGATCGCATCCAGGATGCGGGCACGCTCCGCCACCAGCACATCGGGGCCGCGTGGCGTGTGCAGCTTGAGCAGGCGCTGGTTCTGCGTCAGCGGCCCCAGCAAGCTGTTGATCAGTGCCTGGATGTTCATGCGCCCTCCCCGCGCACGCTTAGGCCACGGTGACGCGGAAGCGCCCTTGCTTGTCCGCACCCACCTTGATCTTGCTGAGCTTCTCGCCCGCGGCCATGCGGCTCAGGGTCTGCTCGGCCAGTTCGGGCAGCAGGCTGCCGTTCAGGATGTGGTCCACATTGCGCGCGCCCGAATCCACTTCGGTGCAGCGGGCCAGCACCGCGTCAATCAGGCTGTCGTCGTAGGCGAAGCTGGCGCGGTGGTTGGCCTGGGCGCGATGGGCGATGCGGTCGAGCTTGAGGCGGATGATCTGCTCCAAGACGGGATCGCTGATGGGGTAGTAGGGCACCACCTTGAGCCGGCCCAGGAAGGCGGGCTTGAAGTGCTTCATCAGCACGGGGCGCAGCGCTTCGGCCAGGGCGTCTGCCGCAGGCAGTTCTTCCGCCGGCTTGTTCAGGCAGGCCTGCATGATCTGGCTGCTGCCGATGTTGCTGGTCAGGATGATCAGGGTGTTGCGGAAGTCGATCTCGCGGCCTTCGGCGTCGTCCATGACACCCTTGTCGAAGACCTGGAAGAACATTTCCAGCACGTCGGGGTGGGCCTTTTCCACTTCGTCCAGCAGCACCACGCTGTAGGGGTTGCGGCGCACGGCTTCGGTGAGCACGCCGCCTTCGCCATAGCCGACGTAGCCCGGGGGGCTGCCCTTGAGGCCGCTGACGGAATGGGCCTCCTGGTACTCGCTCATGTTGATGGTGATGAGCTTCTTCTCGCCGCCGTAAAGGGCGTCGGCCAGGGCCAGGGCGGTCTCGGTCTTGCCCACGCCGCTGGGGCCGACGAAGAGGAACACACCTTTGGGCTTGTTGGGGTCTTCGAACTGGGCGCGGGCGGTGCGCACGCGCTGGGCGATGGCACTCAGCGCCTGGTCCTGGCCGATCACGCGCTCCTTCAGCGTATCGGCCAGCTTCAGCACGGTGTGGATCTCGTCGGCCACCATCTTGCCCAGCGGCACCCCCGTCCAGGCAGCGACGATCTCCGCCACCACATGGGCATCGACCTGGGTGGGGCGCAGCGGCTGCTCGCCTTGCAGCGCGGCCAGTTCGGCCTGCTTGGCGGCCAGCTCGGCTTGGATGGGACTGAGCGCCGGGGCCTTCTTGCTGCCCTTCTTGGGGGCCGGTGCGGCCTCGGGCTGGGGCTCGGCCTCCGCTTTCGTGCGAAGGGTCTGGATGGCCTCAACCAGGGCCTGTTCCTTGGCCAATTGCTCGCGCAGGGCGCCCAGCTCGCTGTTCAGGCGCTCGGCCTCGGTCTTGAGTTCGGCCAGGCGTTCGGCATGCGCGGCGCCAGCGGCAGTCTCGCGCTTCAGGGCTTGCTCTTCCGCACTGAGGCGCTCCAGGCGCTTGGCGCGCTCCTCGATCGCCGCGGGCACAGCCTTCTGGCCCAGCGCGACCTTGGCACAGGCGGTGTCGAGCACGCTGATCGCCTTGTCCGGCAGCTGGCGGCCGCTGATGTAGCGGCTGCTCAGGCGCACGGCCTCAACGATGGCTTCATCGAGCACGCGCACGCCGAAGTGCTTTTCCATCAAGGGCGCCATGCCGCGCAGCATCGAAGCGGCGATCGGCTCACTGGGTTCCTCGACCTTGATGACCTGGAAGCGCCGCGCCAGCGCGGCGTCCTTCTCGAAGTACTTCTTGTACTCGGCCCAGGTGGTGGCGGCCACCGTGCGCAGCTCGCCGCGGGCCAGCGCCGGCTTCAACAGGTTGGCCGCGTCGTTCTGGCCGGCCTGGCCCCCGGCGCCGATCATGGTGTGGGCCTCGTCGATGAACAGGATGATGGGGTGCGGGCTCTTCTTGACCTCGTCGATGACCGACTTGAGGCGGTTCTCGAACTCGCCCTTGACGCTGGCGCCGGCCTGCAGCAGGCCCATGTCCAGCACATGCAGGGCCACGCCCTGCAGGCTTTCCGGCACCTCGCCGGCGGCGATCTTCAGCGCCAGGCCTTCCACCACCGCCGTCTTGCCCACGCCGGCCTCGCCCGTGAGGATGGGGTTGTTCTGGCGGCGGCGCATCAGGATGTCGATGGCCTGGCGGATCTCGGCATCGCGGCCGATCACCGGGTCCAGCTTGCCTTCAAGCGCGCGGGCGGTGAGGTTGGTGGTGTATTGGTTCAGCGCCGGGGTGGCGCCAGCCCCACCGGGGGCGGCGGCTTCGCCAGGGCTGGCTTCGTAGGCAGGTGCGTGGGCTGCCGCAGCGCCCAGCGGCACCTCGTCCGAACCCTGGGTGATGTCAGCCAGGCGGTGCTTCAGGTCGTCGAGCGAGAAGCGCGCGAACAGCGGGCTGACGCGTTGGGCCAGCTGGGCCAGGCCGGGCTCGCTCAGCAGGGCCAGCAACAGATGGCCGGAGCGGATGCGCGCGTTGGCGCTGTCCAGCGAGGCGATCAGCCAGGCATGTTCCAGCAGCACCGGCAGGCGGGCGCTGAACACCGGGGTGCGGGTGTTGCCGCTCTTGAGCTGGGCCAACTCGCGTTCCAGATCGTGCTGCAGCGCGGTGGCGGAGACCTCGTAGCGGCGCGCCAGCAAGGCCAGGTCGCTCTTGGGCTGCTCCAGCAGGGCCAGCAGCAGGTGTTCGATGTCCACCTCGAAATGGCCGCGCGACAGGGTCAGGCTGGCGGCGCGTTCGGCGGCGCGGCGGCAGCTGTCGTTGAGCTTGGAGATCAGGGTCTTGAGGTGGCTCATGGTGGTGGCTGGTTCAAGCAGCGAGCAGGCAGTAGCCCGGCTCGCTGCGGTCTTGGGATTGCGGTCGGGTGACCAGGAAGTTGTCGTAGCCCAGGCGACCGTGGGCGCTCTTGCTGTGCAGCTGGGTCGGCGCCACGTCTTCGGCGCGCAGGGTCAGGCGGATCTCCAGCTCCAGCGTCAGGCCCACCAGCAGCTGCAGCCACTCGCGCAGCGCCAGCGCGCCGGGCTGGCCGGGCAGGAAGCGCTGCAGCTGCCCGCGGCTTAAGGGGCCCAGGGTGATGCGCAGGCGCTGGTCGCGCTGCCACACGCGCGCGCCCACCAGGGCGCCCTGGTTCAGGCCCGCGCCGCTGAGGCCCACCGCGGTTTGCTGCTCGGGGGCCAGCGTGAACCATCGACCGACGAATTCGTCCACCCGCACGCCCACGCCGAAGTAATGCGCCAGCAGCTGCTCCAGCGTGGCGCGCGAGACCGGGCGCTGCTGCAGCCGGCCGGCGTAGAAGGCCAGTGATTCATCGGCCACGCCCCCCTCGGGCGCGCGCAGGCGCTCGCGCAGGGCCTCCTGCCCCACCCCGGCGATGCTGAGCAGCATGGGGGTGAAGTGGCGGCGCCGGTCCTGCTCGTAGCGCAGCGACAGGCGGCTCTTGCGCCAAGCCTGGTAGAGCTGCACGGCCGAGCGCTGCAGGAACAGGTCGAGAAAGGCCCGCGCCGCGCCGTCCTTCTGCTGCTCGCGCAGCGCGATCAGCTCGGTATAGAAGGACGGCAGCGTGCCGGTGGCGCCGGTGAAGCCCAGGAAGGCCGGGGTGATCTCGACGCCGGCCAGCGTGGTGGCCTGGGTGCTGGCCGTACTTTCGTCCGGCCCTGGCAGCGGGCGCAGCGCCGCCATCTCGCTGGCCGGGAAGCCCATGTGCAGGGAGTTGCGAAAGCGCAAGCGCTGCATCGCCGCGTCGCTGCCCAGGCCCTGGTGCAGGGCGAGGCTGCGCTCCAGCAGGCGCAGGGCTTGGTAGAAGCCATGCTCATGCGGCTGGGCGAACAGGCGCTGCAGCGCACTGTCCACACGCAGCTTGGGCGGCGGCAGGGTGCTCATCTCAAAGCAAGGGGCCGGAGCCGCCGCGGCGCGGGCAGCTCACCAGGGTCTCGCCGCTGCGCGCGCACACCAGGCGCAGCTGAACGAAGCTGTTCACATGCACGTACTGGCCGAAGAAATGGTCCAGCACCTGGGCGAACAGATGCAGACCAGTGCCCACAAAGGCCTCGCGCTCCACCATCAGAAGCAGCTCGGTGCCGCGCACAAAGCTTGGGAAGGGCATGGCGGCATCGCCTGGCAGCCAGGCCACCGCCGGGCGATGCTCAATGGCCAGCAGGCCGTCGAGCAGGCGCGCGGTGCTGGCGGCACGCGGCAGGTCGTACAGACGCAGCAGCTCCTTCAGGCCTTCCAGACCGGTGCCACTCAAGGACAAATGGTTCAGCGACAGATGCGAAACCAGGCGCCACAGCGTGCCATTGCCGCGCTCGAAGCGCTGGCTGCGAGTGGGCTTCTTCAAGAGCGCGATGGTGCGCGCCGGCGAGCCGCCCTCCATGAACAGATCGCCGCCGGCCTGGCCGATGGAGATCTGGTGCGGCAGGTCGCGGTTGGTGGCGGTGACGTCGAGCGAGAGCGTGTCGGTCTGCGGCGCGGCGGGGTCGAAGTCAATGTCGACGATGCTGATCTCGGTCTCGTAGCCGGGCGCCCGTTCGGCCAGCACGGGGTCGCGGCTCAGGCTCCAGTAGCGCGCACGGTCCACGCCCTCTTCCAGCAGCTGCTCGTGGCGCAGGCCGTAGAAGGGCTGGAAGGCCTGCACGGCTTCGCCGGCCGGGGTTTGCTGCACGCGGAACACGCGGTCCACCGAGTAGACCTCGAAGGCATGGGCGCGGCGCGCATCGGGCAGCACGGGGTAGCTGGCCTGGGCGTGGGTGATGCGGATGGGCTCGGCGCGCTGGCTGAAGCGGTTGATGACCGGCGTGCAGCCCAGGCGCAGATTGCGTGCGCTGAAGCTCTCCAGCAGGCGCGCGGCCTCGCTGTCGGCACGCAGGCCCTGCATGGCGAAATGCAGGGTCACCCGCGGCTGGCTGCCCAGCGTGCCGGGCAGGCGCAGGTCAATGAAGTTGAACTTCTCGGGGAAGGCGAAGAACTCGGTCAGCAGGCGGTAGGCCTGGGGCGAGCGGGCATCGAACTCGAGCAGCGCGTCTTCATCGGCAAAGCCCACCGCACGCGGCAGGCCCTGGCGCAGCGGCGCCCAGGGGCCAGGCGCGGCCTCCACCCAGCAGCCCAGGCTGTGGCCCAGCAGGGCCTCGCGCAGGGCGCTCACCAGGGAAGGTTCGCCGTCCAGGTAGACGCGCAGCCACTCCGTGCCCAGCGCGGACCAACTGGCCTGGTTCGAGGCCAGGTCCAGCTCGATGCTCAGCAGGCTGGTGGCCTTGGCAGGCAGCAGCGTGCCTTCGGGTGCGGGCGTGGCGGCCTGCCATTGCGCCCGCTGGATCTGCAGCGGCAGCAGCTGCACCGGGTAGGCGGTGGCAAAGCGGCAGGGCACGGTGTTGACCGGGCGCGTCTGCAACAGCGTGCCGCGCGCCAGCTGGCTGCCGGTGCTGAGCTGGGCCGCCGCGGCGCCCAGTTCGAAGTGGGCGATCGAGCAGCTCGGAAAGGGGCGCAGGTAATGCGGGTAGAGCACCTCCAGCAGCGCCTCGGTGACGCGCGGGAAGTCGTCGTCCAGGCGCTTGTGCACACGCGCACTCAGCAGCGCGAAGGACTGGATCAGGCGCTCGACATGCGGGTCCTCCTGCAGGTTCCCGCTGGTGGACAGCCGCCCGGCAATGCGCGGGTAGGCCTTGGCGAAGTCCTTGGCGTTGTCGGCCAGGAAGCTGAGCTCGCGCTCGTAATGGGGCAGCAGCTCCTTCATCAGGCCGCTCCCACCTCGTAGCGCTGGCTGCCCGGGTGCAGCACCGCGTCAAAGGCCACGGGCTCGGTGTGCGGGTGCAGCATCAGCTTGGCGCGGATGGAGAAGGACAGCTTGGCGGTGGCGCTGCGGTCTTCGCGCACGCTCACCTCCACCTCACGCAGGCGCGCGTCCTGGCGCATCAGCGCGTGGCGGATGCTGTCGGAGATGGTCTTGCGGTCGCGGTCGCTCGCCATGCTCAGCGAGCTGATGTCCACCAGGCCCAGCGTGGCCAGCGAGCGCGCGGCATGCGGGTAGGCGGCCAGCTCTTCGGGCGTGAAGCTGGCGTGGGTGTTGAGCACATGCTCGATGTCGCGCGCCACCGAGGCCTTGATGCGTTCGACGCTGTAGCGCGCGAGCACGCCGCGCTGCGCCTCGTCGGCGTCGCCGAGCAGCTTGTCGAGCAGGGATGGAGCGTAGGTGTCGGCCATGGGCAGCAGCGCAAAGAGGAAGCGGCGCGAGGCCGCTTCCGAGGGTTCACATCAACCGGCCGATCAGGCGGCGATGTTCTTGCGCAGATCCCAGCCGGCCTTGCCGGTGCTGGTGGCCGAGCCGTCGTGCTTGTGCTGCTTGTATTCCCAGACGATCTTGCCGTACTTCAGGCCGAAGGTCTCAGCGGGCAGCTCGCCGCCGTCGATGATGGTGTCCACCGACGAAACGACCACGTCTTCCAGCACGATCTTGTAGTAATCGATGCGGGTCTGCGAGGTGCTGGTCGAGTTCTTGCCGCCGTAGGCGCGGTAGAAGGTGATCTCGACCTTCGGGTAGATCGTGCCGGCCGAGCAGGCGCGCAGCAGCTTGCTGGTGGCCTTGTCGATGTCCTTCGTGAACAGCATCTCGCCGTGCTCGGTGCGCTCGGCGGTGTGCGAGCCCGCGGTCGAAGCCGAAGAGGACTTCGGCTGGAACACGCGGTGCTTGAAGGTCGAGACCTCGATCTCGTTCTTGTGCTTGTCGTCGGTGCTGTCGCCTTCGAGCTCGCTGGCGCCAACAAACTTGACGTAAATGTCCTTCATGGGGAAAGAACCTCCTTGGAAACCCTTCGGGAATGGGAGCAGCGGTGGAGCGGGTCGAAGGGCCGAGAGCACCCGTCACGCTGTTCGGGCTGCCGTCACAGCCCAAGGCCCCCGGCGTCCCGGGAGATGGCGGGCACGCCGCAACGCCACGAGCTCCGTTCAGAGCCCGTGCGTGGCGTCATGCAGATTGGGGTTTAGCCGCGCTGCCCTTGCGGCAATTCGGCCACCAGGCGCAGCGAGACCGAGAGCTCGTCCAGCTGGAAGTGCGGGCGCACGAAGCTGACCGCGCGGTACACGCCGGGGCGACCGGGCACTTCGCTGACCTGGATCGAGGCCTCGCGCAGCGGGTAGGCGGCCTTGGTTTCCTGGCTGGCGTTGTCGTCTTCCACCACGTACTGGCGGATCCACCGGTTCAGGAACTCCTCGACATTGCCGGCCGAGGCGAAGCTGCCGATCTTGTCGCGCATCATGGCCTTCAGGTAATGCGCGATGCGGCAGACGCTGAACATGTACTGCAGCTGCGAGGACAGCACCGCATTGGCGTTGGCCGAATCCAGGTCGTACTTCTTGGGCTTTTGCGTGCTCTGCGCGCCGAAGAAGGCGGCGTAGTCGGTGTTCTTGCAGTGCACCAGGGGGATGAAGCCCAGGTCACTGAGCTCCTTCTCGCGCCGGTCGGTGATCGAGATCTCGGTCGGGCACTTCAGCGCCACCTCGCCTTCGTCGGTCTTGAAGGTGTGGGTGGGCAGGTCTTCCACCAGGCCACCACCCTCCACGCCGCGAATGGCGGCACACCAGCCGAAGTTCTCGAACGCAGCGGTGAGGCGCGCGGCCATCGCGTAGGCCGCGTTGACCCACAGGTAGCGCGAGTGGTCCGAGCCGTCGACGTTCTCAACGAAGTTGAAGCCCTCCACCGTCATGCCGTCCTTGGGGTGGAAGGGCAGTCGGCCAAGGAAATGCGGCAGGGTCAGGCCGACGTAGCGGGAGTCCTCCGATTCGCGGAAGCTCTTCCACTTCGCGTAGTCGACGGTGTCGAAGACCTTGCTGAGGTCGCGCGGCTTGCCCAGGTCGGTGAAGGTCTCCAGGCCGAACAGCTCGGCCGAAGCGGCGCTGATGAAGGGCGCGTGCGCGGCCGCGGCCACATGCGACATCTGCTCGACGAAGTACATGTCCTCGGCACCGCGGCCGATCTCGAAGTCGCCGATCAGGGCGCCGAAGGGCGCGCCACCGAAGGTGCCGAACTCCTCCTCGTAGACCTTCTTGAACAGCGCCGACTGGTCGAAGTCGATCGCGGTCTTGAAGTCCTTGATCAACTCCTTCTTGGTGGCGTTGAGCATCTGGATCTTCATGCCCGAGCCGGTGCTGGTGTGCTTGGCCAGGTAGTGCAGGCCGGTCCAGCTGGATTCGAGCTTCTGGAACTCGGGGTGGTGCAGCACCTCGCTGAGCTGGCGCGAGAGCAGCTCGTCGATCTCGGCCACGCGGGCGTCCAGCGTGGCGCTGAGGTTCTCGGACACGACCACGGTGCCCTGCAGCACCTCGCGCACCAGCTCGCCAATGATGTCCTTGGCGCGGTGGTGCTCGGCGTCCGAGCGGGCGACCTTGCTCTTGCTGACGATCTCGTCCAGCAGACTGGCTTCTTCAAGGACGGCCTCGCCCGCCGGGTTCAGGGTGGCTTCTTGCAGCATGGCGTTCACTCCTCGGTGGCAGGCTGGGTTTCACGCTTCAGCGTGGCGAGCTTCTCGGTGCTCTGCAGCACCCCGGCCAGCAGGTCTTCGAGCTTCTCGTTGCCGGCCAGCTTGTTGCGCAGGTCGCTCAGCTTCGTGCGCGCCTCCAGCAGCTTGCGCAGGGGTTCGACCTGCTGCACCACGGCCTCGGGGCGGAAGTCCTCCATGGCCTTGAACTCGAGGTTGACAGCGAACTCGCCGCCCTGCTCCGTCAAGCGGTTCTTGACGCGGAAGGCGGTGCGCGGCGCCATGCCCGCCATCACGTCATCGAAGTTGTCCATGTCGATGCTGACGAACTTGCGGTCCTTGACCTTGGGCAGGGGCTTGTCACTGTCGGGCTGGCCGCTGAATTCGCCAAGCACGCCGACGACGAAGGGCAGTTCCTTCTTCTCGATCGCGTCGCCGATTTCGACGTCATAGGTCAGTTGCACGCGGGGCGGGCGCACCTTCTCAAGGCGCTTCTGGACGGACTGTTTCTTCGCCATGGAAGTTCTCCGGTGGGGTGGTGGGGTGCGCTCAGCGCAGTCGGTCGAAAGGATTGGCCGCCGCGCTCGGCGTGGCGGCCGGCTTGGGCGGTACTGCGGCGGGTTTGGCGGCCTCGGGCTTCACGGCTTCGGGCTTGCCCGGCGAAGACTTGGCCAGCTCGGCCAGCTTGGCGTCAGGCGCGGGGGCGCCAGCAGGGGCGGGTTTGGCATCGTTGGCCTTGGCAGGCTCAGCGGCGGCTCGGCGCACTGCGTTGCGGCGCGGCGCCGGAGCAGCCACCTCGGTGGGCGGCACCAGCACCTGCTCGCCCAAGGTCTCGCGCAGCAGCTTGGTCAGGCCCTCGGCTTCGCTGCGGGTATCGGCAGGCATGCCCGACTGCTGGCCGCGCAAGGCGCCCAGCGCCATTGCCGCCACGCGCAGGCCGGCCACGGCCAGGATGCTGTGGGCGGTGCGGTCGGCCGGGTCGCGCTGGCTCACTTCCTGGGCGGCCAGCACCGCGTAGCCGTAGTCGGCCGCGGCAAAGTGGTCCTCGGCCAGCTTCTGCCAGGGCTCCTTGCTGGTGGGGTAGGCCTTGGCCGCATCGCGCCAGGTCTCACGGGCGCGCTCCTTGCTGCCCTGGCTCTGCGCATCCTGGGCCTGCTTCATGAGCTCGGTCAGGCTGGGCTGCACGGGGGCAGGCGCGGGTGGCGGGGGCGGGGGTGGTGGGCTTGCACAGGCCGTCAACAAGGCCAGCAGCGCGAACGATGCCAGCGGCCGGCGCACGGCCAGGAGGCTTTTGAGGGACCCGGAGGCCGCACAAATATTCACAAAATTTGCTCCCTAAATACAAATGACCCACATGGGGTCATTTGTGAACGTCAAGGCCTTTGCCGCGACTGCTTGTGCAGTTCATCACGCAATGGCAAAACGAATGTAAGTGCCGGGCTCCAAATTCCGCACCCCCCGAACGGGGGCAACGCAGCACCCGCTTGTTACACCCTGATCGCCACAATTTCCTGGCCATGAATCGAGCAATTTCATCCAGTTTTTTTGTATCAAAACCAGGCCTGCGGGCCGCTTGGATGGCCTGTCTGTGGGCCTTGCTGGCGGGCTGTGCTTCGGCCCCTTCGCCCACCGGCGCCGAGCAGGGAACGGGCTTGCTGGACAAGGCCTTGCAGGCGGTGGGCCTGCAGAAACCGGCCGCCGTGGAGCAGCTGGAAAAACTGCCTGCCCTGCCCTCGGCACCGCGCTACCAGCCGGTGACCTTGCGCCTGCATGCCGGCGAGGTGCTGAACACCGATGCGGCGGGGCGGGCTCTTACAGTTGTCACGCGGGTTTACAAACTGCGCGCAACGGATACGTTTCTGCAAGCCCCTTACGAGGCCTTCCAGGCCGATGACCCGACCCGCACGCCGTTCGCCAAGGACGTGATCGACATGCGCGAGCTGGTGCTGGCACCCGGCCAGCGCGCCGAAAGCGTCGAGAAGCTTGGCCCCGAGGTGCAGGCGCTGGCCGTCGTCACCCTGTACCGCCAGCCTGCCGCAGGACGCTGGCGCTTTGCGTTTGAGTCCAAGGCCGCCAGCGCCAGCGGCATCACCCTGGGCCTGCATGGCTGCGCCATGAGCGTCTCGCAAGGTCAACCGCTGCAGGCGGCACCCGAGCATCTGCGCGTGGCCGGTGTGCGTTGCCAATGAAGCCATGGCCCGCACAAAGGCGCCAGAAAGCGCACAGCGATGGAGCCAAGTCGGTGCTTGTTTTCCTGCACTCACCGGCATTAACCAACTGTTGCCTTGAACTGCCCGGATGCGGGGGTGGCAGCCCAGGGCCACTGACCTAAGCTGAAAGTTGGCGGGGCCAGCCCCTGCCGTTCCGACAAGCCGGACGCAACGAGCCCCCGGGCCGAGGCGCGTTCTTCAGGGATGAACACCGTGATCCAGTCTTCCAAGCTCCTGTGGGGCGAGGGCCTGTTCCTGCGCCCGCAGCACTTCCAACGCCAGGACGCGTACCACGAGGGCCGCCTGGCCGACACCGCCCGCGCCCTGCATCCCTACGCCTGGGGCCTGCGCCGCCTGCAGATCGACAGTGATGCGCTGGCCAGCCAGATGCTGCGCCTGACGGAGCTGAGCGCGGTGCTGCCCGATGGCGAACGCGTGCACGCGCCGGTTGATGACGAACTGCCGCCGGCGCGCTCGCTGGCCGATGTGCGCCCCGGGGTGAGCGAACTGCTCGTGCACCTGGCCCTGCCCCCGCTGCGCAGCCACGCCAGCAACTACGGCCAGCCCGGCATGGACGGTGGCACCCCGCTGCGCTTCGTGCAGCATGCGCAGGAGGCGGCCGATTGGTTCACCAGCGCCGACCCGGCCGAGCTGATGGTGCTGCGCCGCAGCCCGCGCCTGCTGCTGGAAGGCGAGCCGCGCGACCAGCTCGTCACCATGCCGCTGCTGCGCCTGCGCCGCCAGGGCACCGGCGGCTGGGAGCAGGACAACGGCTTCGTGCCCCCGGCCATGAACCTGGCCGCCGCCCCCGCCCTGCTGGCCCAGTTGCGCCGCCTGCTGGATGCCCTGCAAGCCAAGGTGGATGCGCTCTACGGCTTCCACCGCGAGCCCTCCAAGCACGTGATCGAGTTCCGCAGCGGGGATGTTGCCTCGTTCTGGCTGCTGCACACGGCATCCACCGCCTTCGCGGGCCTGAGCCACCTGCTGCACAACCCCGGACTGCACCCCGAGCGCCTGTACCAGCGCCTGCTCGAACTGGCGGGTTCGCTGATGACCTTTTCGCGCACGCACTCGCTGGCCGAACTGCGCCCCTACGAGCATGCCCAGCCCGACGCCGCCTTCGCCGCGCTGGACCATGTGGTGCGCGAATTGCTGGAGACCGTGATCTCGACGCGCTGCTTTGCGCTGGCGCTCGATGAACTCAAGCCCAGCTTCTACCAGGCACGCCTGGATTCCGAGCGCATCAGTGCCGACACCCGCCTCTTCCTGGGCGTGCAGGCTGCACTGCCGATGAGCGAGTTGATCGACATCGTGCCGATCCGCTTCAAGACCGGCGCGCCAGACGACGTGGAGAAGTTGGTGCTCTCGGCCATGGCGGGTGTGCGTCTGGCGCACGTCCCCCAGGTGCCCGGCGCCATTCCAGTGCGCCCAGGCTGCACCTACTTCAGCATCGAACCGCGCGGCCCGCTGTACGAGCGCATGGTGCAGGGCCAGACGCTGAGCCTGTACGTGCCCGCCGGCATCCCCGAGCTGCAGCTCGAACTCTTCGCACTCAACGGCTGATGAGCATCGCCCCTTCTCTCTTCGGCAGCGCCGCCCCGCAGCAAGGCACCCCTACCGCCACGCGCGGCCAGCGCCAGGCGCGCGATCTGATGGATCTGCTGTTCGAAGGCTTCTACATGGTCTTCCTGCTGCGCAACCGGCACCTACCGGGCAGCGCGTCGGAGTTCCGCGAACGGGTCAAGAGCTTCCTGGCCGGCTTCGAGCGTGGCAGCCAGCGTCTCAATGCACCGGCCGAGGATGTGTTCCTGGCCAAGTTCGCCTTCACCGCCCTGGTGGACGAACTGGCCCTGAGCCCCACGCTCAATCTGCGTGAGGATTGGGAGCGCCGCCCGCTGCAGCTCGAACTCTTTGGCGAGCAGCTGGCCGGCGAGAAGTTTTTCGAACACCTCGAAACCCTGCGCACGCAAGGAGCGGCCAAGCTGCAGGTGCTGGAGGTCTTCCACATGTGCCTGCTGCTCGGCTTCCAGGGCCGCTATGTGCTGGAAGGCAGCGAGAAGCTGGGCTACCTGACGGCCCGCCTGGGCGACGAGATCGCCCACTTGCGCGGCAAGCGCGCCCCCTTCGCCCCTCACGCCCTGGCGCCCGACCGCATCCTGCACACCCTCAAGCATGAGGTGCCGATGTGGGCCTTCGCCGCCGTGTTTGCGCTGTTCGGTCTGCTGGCCTTCTTGGGCCTGCACCACTGGTTGTCCAGCCAAACGGAAGCACGCTTGATGCAGCACAGCCAGCTGGTGCAGCTGGCACCTCAGGCCGCGCACGTCACCATCACATTACCTTGACCCCCCCGAAGCGCCTGCGGCGCCTCCCCCTAGGGGGCGCCACCAGTGGCCCGGCCAAGCCGGTTCCACGGTGGCACCAAGTGACGGTGCGCCCATGCGCTTCACGTGTTTGAGTTGCATTGGGAACTCTTTAGATGGATCTGAGCACTCTGGCCTCCAGCCTAGTCTCCCGTGTCGACTTCCTGGCCCTGCTCAAGGACCACCAACGCCTGCTGCAGGTGCGCACCGCCCTGCCCGAGCTGGCCCTGGTGCCCGAGAGCCTGCGCGGCGTGGACCGCGTCAATGCGCCGCTGCTCGACGGCTTCGGCTACGAGCTGGACTGCCTCTCCACCAATGCGCACTTCGAGCTCAAGCGCCTGATCGGTGAACAGATTACCGTGCGGCTGCTCCAGCCTTCGGGCGAGTACCGCGCCATCCACGGCTATGTGGCGCACGCGGCGCAACTGGGCGGCAATGGCGGCCTGGCGCGCTACCGGCTCTCGCTGCGCTCGTTCGGCGCCTTCCTGTCCCGCCGCCAGGACAGCTTCCTCTTTCAGGACCAGGACACGCGCCAGATCATCGAAGCCGTGCTGGCCGACCACGCGATGGCGAACTGGCGCTGGGAGGCTTCGCAGCCACTCAAGATGCACAGCCGCTGCACGCAGTACCAGGAGAGCGACGCAGCCTTCATCACCCGCATGCTGGCCAGCGAGGGCCTGTCCTGGCATCTGGAGCAGTTGCTGGACGACGCGGCTGCGGCGGCCGATGCCAAGGGCCATGCCCGGCACTGCCTGGTGATCCACGATGCCGCTTCGGCGCGCACGGATCTGGGGAAGGTGCGCTTTGCGGCCCAGCATGTCGTGGCGACCAAGGGTCAAGACACGCTGCATCAGTTCCACGCCAGCCGCGAGTTCACGGCTCTGGCCGTCACCGAGGCCAGTTGGGACTACAAGCCCCTGGCCGGCACTTCGGCGCATGCAGCCTCCAGCCTGAACACGGGCAAGGTGCCGCAGCTGGAACAGTACATCGGCTCCGGCGCGTACCGCTTCCAGGATGGCGCGCAGGCCCAACGCCGCGCCGACCAGCAGCTCTTGGCGCTGGAGCTTGACCTGAAGCGCTACCAAGGCCAGGGCAGCCTGCGGCACTTGCTGGCGGGAGCCTGCTTCGAGCTCTTCGACCACCCGCACTTCGGCGCCAACACCACGGCACTGGACTACGCCGGGGCGGCGCTGGCCAGCCACCAGCGCCCGGACGCACGCTTCACGCTCACCGAGGTGCATCTGACCGTGCGCAACAACCTGGGTGCGGACATGGCACGGCTGTTGCAGGCGCCGGCGCTGGAATCCGGCAGCACCCTGTGCACGATCGAGGCGGTGCCCGCCGCCGCCGCATTGACCCCGCCCCTGCCGCGCAAGCCCACCGCACCGGATGGTCAGCTGGCCCTGGTCGTCGGGGTGGACGGCGAGGCGCTGAGTCCCGATCGGGATCTGCGCGTCAAGGTCCAGTTCCCCTGGCAGCGCGGCCAGCGGCCCAACCTCGGCGGCCTGGCGCATCGCAGCCCCGTGGACGAGACAGGCAATGCCCCGGGTGAACTGGCCAGCGGCACCTGGGTGCGCGTGGCCCAACACCAGGCCGGCGCCAACTGGGGCCAGGTGTTCACGCCGCGCATCGGCACCGAGGTGGCCATCGGCTACCTCGAGGGCGACATCGACCGCCCCGTCGTGACCGGCCAGCACTACAACGCCGCGCACCTGCCGCCCTGGAGCGCGGGCGAGGGTTCGGGGGCGAATCACCCCGGCGTCATCAGCGGCATCCGCAGCCAGACGCTCGACGGGGCCGGACACAACCATTGGCTGGTGGATGACACGCCGGGGCAGGTGCGCACCCGCTTGGCATCCAGCCACGGCCAGAGTGAACTGATCCTGGGCGAGGGCATCGCGCACAACCCCTTGAGCAGCACGCGCGGGGCCTGGCGCGGCATGGGTGCGGAGTTGGGCACGCAGGGCTGGGGCAGCCTGCGAGCGCCCAAGGGCCTGTACCTGACGACGCAAGCCCGCGCCGGCTCCTACGGCTCGGCCCAGGGCACGCAGATGGATGCGCCCGAGGCTCTTGCCCAAGTGAAGGCCGCCACCGACCTCGGTCAACGACTGAGCCAGGCCAGCACCCCTGGTGGCGCGCAGGCCTTGAAGACCCACGACCCCAAGAAAGCCGTGGACAGCTGGATCGAGGACACGGACCCCAAGAAGAAGGGCAAGCACCCGAGCCACGTGAGCGGGCAGGAGGCCTTGAGCCCCAAGTCCGGCCGCAAGCTGGAAGACCCGGTGCCACGCCCGGATCGGCCGTACCTGTTGCTGGATTCGCCCTCCTCCCTCGCCCAGGTCAGCCCGGGCGATGTGCTCAGCGTCTCGGGTCAGAACACCAACCGCGTGAGCCAGGGCGATCAGCATGAGACCGCCGCGCACACGGCCGTGCAGGTCAGCGGCAAGCACGCGAGCCTGTACACGCACGAGGGGGAGCTGCAGGTCAAGGCAGCCGCAGGGCCGGTGAGCTTGCATGCGCACTCGGACACCCTAGAGATCCTGGCCGATCAGTCGGTGCAGATCCTCTCGGTCAACGACTGCATCCGCATCCAGGCCAAGGACAAGATCGAGATCGTGGCCGGGGATTCGACCCTGGTGCTCCGGGGCGGGGACATCGACTTCTTCACCCCGGGGACCTTCCTGGTCAAGAGTGCGATTCATGATTTCAAGGGCGGGGGCTCGGGGCCGGCGGTGTTGCCGGCGCTGCCTCAGGGCAAGGTGGATGAGCCGCCGAATGAGATCGAGCTGAACTACCACTACGACGACCTGAGCCCCGTGGTGGGCGCGCCTTACAAGATCACATTCGAGGACGGCACGGTGCGTGAGGGCAAGCTCGACGCCAAGGGCTACGCCATCGAGAGGGCCGTTCCCAAGGGCCGCTATCAGGTGTCCTACGGGGAAGACGAGCGCCCTTGGGAAGCACCCGAGTTACCGCCACCCGCACACAAGGATGGTGCGCTGCGCAGCCAAGGCCAGGCCCGCATTGAAGCGGCGCTGGCGCGCGAACCCGCGCTGGTCTACGCACAGCCGAGCGAAGAGGAGAGTGCCCCATGAGCGGCCGGTCTGAAGTCGAAGCCTTCTTCCGCACCTTGATCCTGGGGGACTTTGAGGCCAACCAGAACACGGCCGCTCAGATCGTGGGTGGGCTGGCGTCCATGATTCCGGTTCTGGATCAAGTGCTGGACGTGCGCGACATTGCGGGTTCGCTGTACCTGATCAACCAGCGTGGGGGATTCAAGGGCGCGACCACGGATGACATCGTGAACCTGGCCTTCGCCGCATTCGGCGCCATTCCGGTGGTGGGCAGCGCGTTCAAGACGGTCTTCAAGCCGCTTTACCGCCACCGCAAGGCAGCCCAGGGCGCCGTGCAAGGCGGCTTGCAAGCCATGGAGCGCATGCTGGGCATGAAGAAGGGCGGCGCGCTGACCTGGATCCGCAAGGAGTTGCTCGACAAGTGGCCAGCGCGAACGCAAGAGGCGGTTGCCAAGGCGGAGGCTGCCTTGGAGTCCGTCATCGCGCTCACGCACTTCTTGGCCACGGCCAGCGGCTGGAAGGATTACCTGGTCCCGGATTCGATTCAATCCATGGCCGCATCCGCACTACAGGGCTTGCAGCAACTGCGCGGGGGCATTCGTACCCCGCTGGAGCGCGGTAGCCGCGAGATTCATGAGCTACTGAAGGACTTGATTGGCGAGCAGGCCGCAGCCGTGGTGTTGGCGGTTGGAATGCCTGCGGCGCCGGCCAGCGCACGCGCCGGCACGCGCACCAAGGGCGGGCACAACGCGGCCGCGCAGAAGCCCAAGGGCAGCGTGCCGGCGCGGCAGGCGCAGGACAAGACCGGCGGGACGCCGAGCACGGCCAAGAAGCAGGGCGGCGGCCCCGTCGACAACCAGGTACTGAACACCGCCCAATCAGTGGCCGATTTGGCGAACGATGCGCTGGGCGTGAGCGGCGAACACATTGCCGACTACATCTGTGCTGACAAGTTCGGCTGGGCGCCGGGCTGGCAGCAGCATGACGACGGGCACACGGGCGGATGGAAGGTGAAGCCGAGCGCAGAGCAACCCGGCAAACTCAGCAGCGGCGGCAAGCCCAAGGTCAGACACGCGCTGTACAAGCTGACTGATGGGGCGAATGGAACCGGCATCGATGCTGTGTGGCACACCACAGGCAAGAACGGGGGTAAGAAGTACGCCATCGTGGAGGCCAAGGCCAGCCGGGATGAAGACGGGCCGAAGTTCATGCGCAAGCCCGGGAACACGAGGAAGCCCGCGATGCAGGGCAAGCTTGGCGTGTCGGGGGCGGTGGACTTGTTGGAGCCGTTGGACGATGGGGCCGGAGCCAAGCCGCAAACGGGCAAGGCGGGGGGTGGGAAGCCGGGTGGAGCGAAGCCTTCCGGAGCGGGAACCCTGACAACGAAACCCAAGGTAACCGCGCCTGCAGGGGCCTCAGCTGGGAAAGCCTCGCCAACACAACTAAAGGGTCATCAGGCAGGGGGGCCGATGGTGCAGATGAGTCACGTCTGGATCCTTGCCAATTTGGAATCCGCAGTTGGTCATCTCAGCTTGGCAGATTCCATTCGTGAAAACGGGTACGCAAGACATCTGTTTTTTAGCCCCCTATATCACCCGAGCGCGGCTGCTCACGCGGAAGCAATCGTGAAGCGCTCCGACGAGTCCGAGCACAGAAAACACGATGCCATCCACTATGACGAGAGTGAAGTCAAGCGAGCCGTGAACAAGCGCAAGGCGGCATTACGCCGCCGCCATGGCAATCACCCGAACCTGGTGGACGAAGTGTGAGCACCGAATTCCCGCTAAAGCGTCGGCAGGTGTTTCTGACCGAAACCCAGTTCCGTGCCTTTGACAAGTACCTGGATGGGTCTGGGACACACTGGAGCACAAACCTAGTCGGTATCGGCGAAACCGACTTGGAGCGTGCTTCGCTCTCCAGGTTCACAAGTGCTGACCACCGCGTCCGCCGATTCATACTCCACTACACCGCTGGCGCCCCCCCAGATGCGCTGCGCAAGAACCTTTCGGAAGTGGTCGAGGCCCTCGAAAGCTACCAGCGTGCTCTTGCGGCGTTTGAGGGAATTCCGCAGATCGCACCACTCTCGTTCGAGGAACTGGCCGACTACGAGCGTGCACTGCAACTCGTCAGCCTCTGCTACCTCCTCCACCGCCGCGACCTGCTGCCGCGCCTGCGCGCCCTGCTCGATCCTGCCTACGCAGGCGAAGACACCATCTACGAAGACCTGATGGCTTTCGACGTGGAAGGCCGCGTGGATTTGGACGAGTGGTACCACGCCGAGCCCTACAACGAATTGGTCAACGCGATGTACCTGGATGCGTCAGACAACGCGACCGCACTGAACACCTACTGCAACACTTGGTACAAGGCCTTCGAGTACGTGCCGTGGCACAACAGCCACTTGCGCATCGAGGGTACTGAAGGGGACTACTTCGGCTACTGGGCCTTCGAGGCGGGTGCCGTGGCCTTCCTCTACGACATCGACGACCGCGAGATCGATCACATGGTCTACCCGCGCGACCTTGTCGAATGGGCGCGCGCCAATCGAGCGCTCAGTGAAGAGGATGCCCACGGTCGCGTCAGTCTCCGCTGCGATTCCGGCCAGCCTTGCCCACAGACCGGCTACTGGCGCACACCCGCCCAGTTGGACAGCCGCCGCCACTTCACCGCGGGCGACGTGATGCCCAGCCTCGGCGGCGACTACGGCGCCACCATCTGGCAGTGGGACGACAACCAGCAAGTCTGAGGAGCCTTCGTATGACTGTTCACCAGTGTCCGCACTGCCACACGAACGTTCCAAACGGCGCAACCGTTTGCACCGGCTGCCAAGCCGAAGTGGAGTACGGCGCGCCGCGATTTGCCGTCGGAGTCGTCGCCGTGGCTTCTGGACTGCTCGGTATTCAGTCGGCCACTTGGACAAGCATCAACTTGGTGGGCTGGATCGTCGGGCTCTTGGCGCTTGTAGCTGGCGGAACATTGATCGCAAAGCTCTTCGCCGGTCGAGTGGTCTTTCGCCGCTACTACCGCCGTTGAGCGGAGATGGTGGTCGGCAGGTGTACGCCTGCCTCCACCTCTCCAGAGCCTTCGGCCCGAGCTTTAGCGCGCTATCGGCTGTCATTGCGCAGCTACGGTGCCTTCCTGGCGCGCCGCCAGGACAGCTTCATCCTCCAGGACCTGGACACGCGCCAGATCGTCGAGGCCGTGTTGAGGCGCCAAAGTTCGCCAGCCTGCCCGGCAGCAAGCGCCAACCCAGCATCAAGTCCACGCTGGGAGACAACGCGCCAGACTTCAACCCGAAAGCAGACAGCCTACTGGAGCCGAGAGACGAGCCGGCGCAGTCCTCGGCCACGGGATCGCCGAGCAGCAAGAGCGGTGGCACCAAGCGCAAGAAGCGCGGCCAAGAGGGGCCATCTCAGAAAGCAGTCACTCCCCCGCCCCAAACGTCCGCAGCGGCCAAACAACCGAAGGAGATCTTGGTACAGATGAGTCATGAGTGGATCCGTCGAAACATAGTGGCCGCAGTCGGCGCTGGCATCGCACCCGACATCTTGAAAAAGCTGCCGGCAGATGAAAAGAACTACGCACGCCACCTCTTTTACGCGCCAGCGTGGCACCCCAGCGACAGCCCAAGAAAACACATGGAGGCGCGTCATGCTGGAAACGCGCCAGCTCACGCCCATGTCGCCCATGACGCATATCACTACAACGAGGCGGCTGTGAAGGCAGCAGTGAATGCCCGCAAAGCCAAGCTCCGAAGAAAGTTTGGAGCTTTGAGCGGACTGCAGGGTGAGCAATGAAAGCGCAGTTTGGCCAACTTCGCAGGCAGCCATTCCTCAGTCAGGACTACTACTTGGCTGCGGCGGCCAGGCTCCGAACCTGGAATTCCGAACTTGTTGACAACCTGAATAGGCCGGACCTTGGGCGACAGAACCTGTCACTGGAAGCCGCACAGTTGGTGGACAACGCCTACCAGCTCTTCTCCCTTCGCTACACCGCAGGTGAGCCACTCGAACAACTCCGGCTAGAGCTGCCCAACGTGATCGAGGCCTACGAGCAATACCAAAGGGCATTGGCCGCCTACGAGCAGATTCCCGACGTGGCTCCACTGGGGCTGGTCCGCCTAGAAGAATACGAATGCTGCATGCAGCTGATCGGCCTTTGCTATTTGCTGCATCGCCGGGACTTGTTGCCGCGCATTGCCGCACTGGAAGACCCCGCATACGCTGGCGAGGATGTGCTTTACGAGGAGCTCCTCGACTACAGCCTGCCGGGTCGGTTTGAGACCGAAGACTTGAAGTTCGTTGAGGTCTATGACCCTCTCGTTCAGGCGATGTACGCAGACGCCGATGAAGAGGCCCAGGGCGCCGTGGCTGAGTACGTCGCCCGCTGGTATCCCTGGTTCAAGTTGGCCCCCTGGCACGACGGGCACTTGCGCATCAACGGCACGGACGGTGACTACTTCGGGTACTGGGCATTCGAAGCCGGCGCCGTGGCCCTGCTGTGTGACGTCGATGACAGCTCCATCGATCACCTGGTCTACCCCCGGGATCTTGTGGCCTGGGCACGCGACCATCGCCACCTGAGCAACGCTGACGGACTCGACGGCTCAGACACCAGTGGGCGGGCTCGCCTGCGGTGCGATTCCGGCCAGCCTTGCCCACAGACCGGTTATTGGCTCACCCCCGCCCAGCTCGACAGCCGCCGCCACTTCAACGCCGGGGACGTGATGCCCAGCCTGGGCGGCGACTACGGCGTCACCATCTGGCAGTGGGACGACAACCAGCAGGCTTGAACTTCAACCGCTTGCCGACAAAACACACCGAACTGCCATGACCACCGCGACCACCGCAGACAAAGAACTGCTTTCCGAACTTTTCGAGCTTCTGACTAGCGGTCTGCTGGAGGCGCAGGACCTCCAGACCGCACTGTCTGAGTTCGATACAGAAGTCACCTCCGCGCTTCAGTACGGCTGCGGGGAACCTATGGCCCTAGCAGCTTCCTTGAAGTTTGCCCTGGCAAACCACTGCGCGACAGGAGACAAGCTTGATGAGTTGCACGAGCAGGTCGTCGAGATGTTCGGTGGCGAGCTTCCAGACTTCCCGGTCTCTTCACCAAAGATGACCACCCCCGACTACTTCCGCTGGCTCGACACCAATTTGACGAACTGGAGCGAAGACGGTGGCTACGAGGCGCTCTCACTGGACGGACACGGAGGCGAGGATTTGTGCCTATTTGCTGTTCGGCGGCAGGACACTGATCGGGTTCTGCATCTGGCGCAGACCCTAGGGCTGAGGATCGAGCGCCCGCTGGACGTCTGGCACGCCATGGGCGCTTAACCGGGCAAACGGCCCTGCGCGCCAAGCTCGTCCGGGAAATGCCATGAGTGCCGGCAGCGTCACCCTGCGTGCCGCCACGGAAGCCGCGCAGTCGGCCGCCCAGGCCAAACGCCGCTCCTGACTGCAGTCGATCAAGGATGAAGCGGTCAGCTTCGTCAAGGGGGACAACAACAGCCCCTGGGCCATCCTGGCCGAGACCGTGATCGGCTGCGTGCCGGTGCTGGGCCAGGTGGTGGATGCGCGCGACATCATCAAGGGCCTGGTCGAAGTGGCGGCCAATCCGAACAACCCGCTGGGCTGGTTCAACCTCATCACGGCCATCATTGGCGTGATCCCGGGTGGCGGCGATGCTGTCAAGCGTGCGTTGCGGGCGGTCAAGAGTGGCGCGGTCCGCATCGATCAGCTCTTGTCGATCATCCGGCGCTTCTACAAGGGCGATCCCGAGAAGCTGCTGCGCGAGATGCTGGAAGTGTCCAAGGTACGCGCCACCTTGGACAAGATCCTGACCAATCCCACGCTGCTCAAGCACCTCAGCCCGGAGGTGCGCAAGCAGATCGATCTGATCCGCAGCAAGTTGTACGAGCAGTTCGCCAAGTTCAAGGCCGAGGTGGAGGGCTGGCTGAGCAAAGGGCAGCGCACCAGCGCCGATGGCCGCCCCGCCAAGCCGGACACGGGTGATGTGCCCGCT
>JBDHSJ010000018.1:0-33714 GCA_039808065.1 Burkholderiaceae bacterium
CCCTGTTCGCCATTCCGCTGGGCCTGCTCAGTTCGGCCCTGCTGGGCCTGAACACCCTCTTCTGGTGCACGCCGCTGTTCGTGCTGTCGCTGATCAAGCTGCTGCTGCCCTTCCAGGCCGCCCGGCAGGCTATCGACCCCTGGCTGAACCGGATCGCCAAGAGCTGGATCGCCTGCAACAGTGCCTGGATCGCACTGATCAACCGCGCACCCTGGGACGTGCAGGGGCTTGAGCAGCTCAAGCCCGGCGGCTGGTACATGGTGAACTGCAACCACCAAAGCTGGGTCGACATCTTTGTGCTGCAGAAGGTGTTCAACCGGCGCATTCCCTTCCTGAAGTTCTTCCTGAAGCAGGAGCTGATCTGGGTGCCGGTGATCGGCGTGGCCTGGTGGGCGCTGGATTTCCCCTTCATGCGTCGGCACGGCAAAGCGGCGCTGCGCAAGAACCCGGCGCTGCGCCACCAGGACATGGAGACCACCAAGCGCAGCTGTGCGCGCTTTGCACTGGCGCCTACCAGCGTGATGAACTTCGCCGAGGGCACCCGCTTCACGGCTGCCAAGCATCGGGCGCAGGAATCGCCCTACCGCCACCTGCTCAAACCCAAGGGAGGGGCTTTGGCACTGGCGGTCAACATCCTGGGCGAAAAATTCCGCGCCCTTCTGGATGTGACCCTGGTCTATCCCGATGGCGTACCGACCTATTGGGACCTGGCGTGCGGCCGGGCGGGGCGGGTGATCGTGCGTGTGCATGAACGCGCCATTCCGGCCGAGTTCGTGGAGGGCAACTGCGCTGAGGATTCGGTGCTGCGCAAGCGTTTTCAGGCCTGGCTGCAGGGCATTTGGGAAGAAAAAGACCGCGAAATCGACGCCCTTCACGCCGAGGCGTGCCAAGGAGCACGGTGCCGGTAGTTACCCCAATTGCCAGGTCTACTGCGTGACTTTTTGGGCCGTTTGAAAACGGGCACAACATCGCTGCCAGGCCTTCGGAAACGGGGGCTCTGACCCCAGCCGCTGCGTTCCCCGCGGCGCGCGACGCAAGGTGCTTCGGCCGGGGTTTGACTTCAGATCCAGCGTGGGCGTGGGCCCGCGCTGCGGTCTGGGTTTGTCAAACCAACGCCCTTGGAGAGCACCATGACCCGCACCCGTCTGCAATCTTTCGCCCCCCTGCTGGCCGCTGTGCTGGCGCTTGGCTCCGGAGCCGCCCAGGCCCGTGACGACAACGCTCATCTGGACCGCGTGGAAATTGCGGGCCAGTCGATGCGCGTGGACGTGAACCGCACCTGCCCGAACCTGGCTGCGGACCTGACCGACGCGCTGGCTCGCAGCATCTACCGCGTGAAGATGGATGCCGACTACCAGGTCCGTTTCGACCTTCAAGGCGATCGCGTCAGCTCTGTGCAGGCCCTGGGCGGCCCGGTGGACTATCGCCAAGCCGTGCGCACCGCCATGCGAAGGGTGGACTGCCAGGACGCCCAGACCGCCGGTCAGGCGCAGCGCTTTGCCTTCGTGCTGGCGATCCGCAACAGCGACGAACCCGGTGGCGCCCAGCGCTTTGCCATCCGTGAGCTGCCACAGCCGCTGACGGCCAGCGCCAACTGATTCGGCAAGTCCACGCCTGAGACCATGAAAAAAGCCGACCCGAGGGTCGGCTTTTTCTTTGGCGTCAGGGACGCTTACTGGGTCTTCAGCTTGCCCTTGCGGTAGCTGAACTGGTGCTCTTCCACGGCGGGCTTGCCGGCGGCGGTGGGGTTGGCGGCCATCACCTTGGCCGGGTCCAGGCTGGCCAGGTACTGGTTGTACTGGCGCTCGTTGCAGCCCAGCTTGCCCTTGGTGTAGACGAACTCGTACTCGTTGGCGGCGCTGCCTTCACGGGCGGCGCACTCGGTGCGGAGGCTGTCGGTGGCAGCAAAGGCGCCCAGCGGGGCGAGCAAGGCGATCAGGGCGAACTTCTTCATGGGGTACCTCGGCGGGCTGTGAATCAGGAGCCGCCGTTCAGGCAGCCACCCCCCGGAATTTAGTCGGGAAGCGGCGCCGGCGCATCCGGGCCAGTACCGCCCAGTCGCGGGATGCAGCCGCCGATCTGGTGACTTATTACCGCTTCAAAGATCAGCCGGGTCGGCCCAAGTCCAGCTGCCGGGCGCCAAGTCGGCCGGGATGCGCAACCGCCCGAAACCGCTGCGGTGCAGGGCCTCCACCCGGTTGCCCACCGCCGCCACCATGCGTTTGACCTGGTGGTAGCGCCCGCCCGTCAGGGTCAGGATCAGGCGCGTGGGTTCGGGCAACTCGGCTGCGGCGGCCTGGATGGGCTCGGGGTCGTCATTCAGCACCACGCCTTTCAGCAACTGTTGGCGTGCCGCCTCGTCCATGGCGTGCTTGAGCGTGGCCTCGTAGATCTTGGGCACCTTCTTCTTCGGGTGCGTCAGGCGGTGGATCAGCGCGCCGTCGTCGGTCAGCAGCAGCAGGCCGGTGGTGTCTTCGTCCAGCCGGCCTACCGGCTGCACGCCGCGTACGCGCAAGGGGCCGGGCAGCAGGCTCAGCACCGAGGGGTGATGCTTGGGCTTCATGCTGCACTCATAGCCGGTGGGCTTGTTCAGCAGGATCAGGGCCTTGTCATGCACGGGCCAGTCCTGGCCGTCGATCGTCAGCACCAGGCCCTTGGGGTCGAGCTCCAGCTCGGGATCGTCCAGCACCTCACCGGCGCGCGAAACGGCACCGTTGACGACCATGCCGAGGCACTCATGCCGGGTGCCGAAGCCTTGGGAGAACAGGATCTGGGTCAGTCGCATGGGCGCGATCGTAGGGTGCGCTCCCTAGAATCCTTCTCTTTTCGGAAACTGCAGGTAACTCCCATGAATCTCCCAGGTCTTGACTTCCAGTTGGGCGAGGACATCGATGCACTGCGCGACGCCGTGCGCAGCTTCGCCGAGGCCGAGATCGCGCCGCGTGCCGCCGAAGCCGACCGCAGCGACCAGTTCCCGATGGACCTGTGGCGCAAGATGGGCGAGCTGGGCGTGCTGGGCATCACCGTGCCCGAGGAGTACGGCGGCGCCAACATGGGCTACCTGGCGCATATGGTGGCCATGGAGGAGATCAGCCGCGCCAGTGCCTCGATCGGCCTGAGCTACGGCGCGCACAGCAATCTGTGCGTCAACCAGATCAAGCGCAACGGCAACGAAGCGCAAAAGCAGAAGTACCTGCCCAAGCTGATCAGCGGCGAGCATGTCGGCGCGCTGGCGATGAGCGAGCCCGGCGCGGGTTCCGATGTCATCAGCATGAAGCTCAAGGCCGAGGACAAGGGCGGCTACTACCTGCTCAACGGCAGCAAGATGTGGATCACCAACGGCCCCGACGCCGACACCATGGTGGTTTATGCCAAGACCGAGCCGGAGCTGGGCGCGCGCGGCGTCACCGCCTTCATCGTCGAAAAAGGCATGAAGGGCTTCAGCACGGCACAGAAGCTCGACAAGCTGGGCATGCGCGGCAGCCACACCGGCGAGATGGTGTTCCAGGACGTCGAGGTGCCGGCCGAGAACGTCCTGGGCGGCCTGAACCAGGGCGCCAAGGTGCTGATGAGCGGTCTGGACTACGAGCGCGCCGTGCTGGCCGCCGGCCCCATCGGCATCATGCAGGCGGTGATGGACAACGTGGTGCCCTACATCCACGACCGCAAGCAGTTCGGCCAGAGCATCGGCGAGTTCCAGCTCATCCAGGGCAAGGTGGCCGACATGTACACCGTGCTGCAGGCCGGCCGCAGCTTCTGCTACACGGTGGGCAAGAACCTGGACAAGCTGGGTGCGGCCCATGTGCGACAGGTGCGCAAGGACTGCGCGTCGGTGATCCTCTGGTGCGCCGAGAAGGCCACCTGGATGGCCGGCGAAGGCATCCAGATCTATGGTGGCAATGGCTACATCAACGAGTACCCGCTGGGCCGCCTGTGGCGCGACGCCAAGCTGTACGAGATCGGCGCGGGCACGAGCGAGATCCGTCGCATGTTGATTGGCCGCGAACTGTTTGCGGAGACGATGTGATGGTGCTGGCCTTCGGCGCATTGATGGTGGTTCTGGGCCTGCTTTCGGGCGGGGTGCTGACGGCCGCCGCGCTGGAGGTCACCAAGCTGCAGCCGGGCTGGACGGCCTGGCTGGCCTACCCGGGCCTGACCCTGCTGGGTTATGGCCTCTTCGTGGTGCCGGCCAATGACGGCCCGATCCAGCTGATGACCAAGGTCAGCGGCGCCCTGTGCTTGCTGCTCGGCATGGTGGCCATCGCCGTGCTGGTGCTGCGCTCGCTGGGCTTTCTGGCCTTCGAGGGCGGCACCTTCACGCTGTGGTGGGTGTTCGGCTGCAGCCTGCTGCTCGGGCCGCTGGGTTGGTTGGGGGCGCGGGTGCCGAAGGCGGGCGCTTGAACCGCGAGCTCGTTGAACTGGGCCTGCCGGGCTGGCAGCTGCGCCGCTGGCGTGAAGCCGATGCGCCGGCGCTCCAGCTCCTGGCTGACGACGAGCGCATCGCACGCTGGATGGTGGATACCTGGCCCATGCCCTACACGCTGGACGATGCGCGTTGGTGGGTTACGGAAGGCCATCAGGCCGGCGGTGCTTCCACCTGGGCCATTTGCCTGAACGATGCGCCGCAGGGGGGCTGCGGTTTCCACCCCGGCCAGGGGCCGCTGCGCTGCAATGCCGAAGTGGGCTGGTGGCTGGCGCCCACCTTCTGGGGCCTGGGCGTGGCCAGTCGCGCGGCTCGGGAGGTGGTGGCGCAGGCCCTTGCTCATCCGGAGATCACCCGCGTGTTTGCCGGCATCTATGACGGCAACGCACCGTCCCAGCGGGTGGCCGAAAAGATTGGCATGCAGTACGAAGGTCTGCAGCGCCAGAGTGTGATCAAGCAAGGGCGGGTCTTGGACCGGCATCTTTACGCCTGCTATCGAGCATGAGCCAAGACCTCAACGAACTCTTCTCCAACAACCGTGACTGGGCGGCCGCCCAGGAAAAGCGCCAGCCCGGCTTCTTCACGCGCCTGCTGGGCCAGCAGACGCCGCAATACCTGTGGATTGGTTGCTCTGACAGCCGCGTTCCTGCAAACGACCTCGTGGGCCTGTTGCCCGGTGAACTCTTTGTGCACCGCAACGTGGCCAACCTGGTGGTGCACACCGATCTGAATGCGCTCTCGGTCATCCAGTTCGCCGTGGATGGCCTGAAGGTGCAGCACATCATCGTGGTCGGCCACTCCCAATGCGGCGGCGTCAAGGCCGCGTTGGCGGGCGCGCGCCTCGGGCTCGTCGACAACTGGCTGCGCCACGTGCAGGACGTGCGCGACCAGCACGCTGCGTTGCTTGAACGGATCCCCGAGGCGCTGCGTGTGGATGCGCTGGTGGAGTTGAATGTGCTGGAGCAGGCGCGCAACGTGTGCCACACCACGGTGGTCAAGGACGCCTGGGCGCGTGGTCAATCGGTGGTGGTGCACGGCTGGGTCTACGGCCTGCACAACGGCCTGTTGCAGGACTTGCGCATCACTGCTGGCGGGCCCGACGATGTAATGCCGGCCTACCAGAAGGGCCTGGAGCGGGTGGCGCGGCGTTATCTGGCCGAGGCGTAGCGACCCGCGGCTGGCTTCGTCCGGCACGGATGCTCCACCCACGCAGGGGCGTCGCGCCAGCTAGTCTGGCAGCTTGTGCAGAACGGACGGAGCCCGCGGTGTTTCCCCATCAGCTCAACGACCCCCGTGCCTACGAGATCGCGCAGGCCCTGCTGGGCGGCTTCAACCGCCACTTTCGCCTGTTCCGCGGCACCACCGCCAAGGCCAAGACGCGTTTCGAGAACGCCGACTGGCATGGCCAGCAGAAGGCCCAGGCGGAGCGCATCGCCTTCTATGACCAGCGCGTGGGCGAGTGCGTGGAACTGCTGGAGCTCGGCTACGAAGCGTCGCAGCTGCCGATGGACGTGTGGCAGCAGGTCAAGCTGCACTACATCGGCCTGCTGACCAACCACCTGCAGCCCGAACTGGCCGAGACCTTTTTCAATTCGGTGTGCACGCGCATCCTGCACCACAGCTACTTCCACAACAGCTTTCTGTTCGTGCGCCCGGCCGTCAGCACCGAGTACATCGAGAACGACGAGCCCGCCGCCAAGCCCACCTACCGCGCCTACTACCCCGAGCCCGGCAAGCTGGACCAGACCTTTCGCCGCATCGTCACCAACTTCCAGCTCAAGGCGCCGTTCGAAGACCCGGAGCGCGACACGCGGGCGGTGATGGCAGCGGTCGATCGCCAGATGGCCGGCGCCAAGTGGCGCACCAACTTCCAGGTCCAGGTGCTCAGCTCGCTGTTCTTCCGCAACAAGGGCGCCTATGTGGTCGGCAAGATCATCAACGGCTTCCACGAGACGCCGTTCGCGCTGCCCATCCTGCATGGCGACAAGGGCCTGGTCATCGACGGCGCCCTGTTCGGCGAGGACGACCTGCTGATGCTGTTCAGCTTCGCGCGCGCCTACTTCATGGTGGACATGGAGGTGCCCTCGGCCACCGTGCAGTTCCTGCGCAGCCTCATGCCACGCAAGCCGCGCGCCGAGCTCTACAACGCCATCGGCCTGCAGAAGCACGGCAAGAACCTCTTCTACCGTGACCTGCTCTACCACCTGCGCCACTCCAGCGACAAGTTCCGCATCGCCCCGGGCATCAAGGGCATGGTGATGCTGGTGTTCGACCTGCCCAGCTTCCCCTTCGTCTTCAAGCTCATCAAGGACTTCTACCCGCCGCAGAAGGACACCACGCGCGAACTCATCCAGAGCAAGTACCTGCTGGTGAAGCAGCACGACCGTGTCGGTCGCATGGCCGACACCCTGGAGTACAGCAACGTCGCGCTGCCGCGCCACCGCTTCGAAGAAGAGCTCATCAAGGAGCTGCGCCACTTCTGCCCCAGCTTGCTGGAGGAGAACGGCGACGACATCGTGCTCAAGCATGTCTACATCGAGCGCCGCATGGTGCCGCTGAACATCTACCTGCAGGATGCCAACGAGGCGCAGCGCGAGGCCGCGGTGCTGGAGTACGGCAACGCCATCAAGGACCTGGTGGCCGCCAACATCTTCCCCGGCGACATGCTGTGGAAGAACTTCGGTGTCACGCGCCAAGGCAAGGTGGTGTTCTACGACTACGACGAGATCGAGTACCTGACCGATTGCAATTTCCGCAAGGTGCCCGCGCCGCGCAACGAGGAAGAGGAGATGAGCGGCGAGATCTGGTACGCCGTCAACAAGGGCGACGTGTTTCCGGAGACCTTCGGCCCCTTCCTGCTCGGTCACCCGGGCGTGCGCGAGCCCTTCATGAAGCACCACGCCGACCTGCTCGACCCTGCCTTCTGGCAGGGGCACAAGGAAAGGATCCAGGCTGGCCACGTGCATGATGTGTTCCCCTACGACGCCAGCCGGCGCTTCGCGCGCGGCTGAGCCTGCTCCATGACTTTGCGTCTCGCTCCTCGCCTGCTGCTCGTTCTTGCCTGCTTGGGTCTACCGGCGGCTGCCCAGAGTCCGCGTGCTCAAGCTGGGGCGGACGCGACCGAACGCTGGGTGCAGAGCGGCCCGCTGCTGGTGCGCGCGCAAGCCGCGGCCGAGGGGGCGGTGCAGGCGCGTCTGCAGCAAGGCAGCCGGGTCCAACTCGTCACGCCCGGGCCGCAGGAGGGCTATTGCGAAGTCGCTTTCGGTGGCCTGCTCAGCCCCTCCGCGGATTCGCAGCGCGGCTTTGTGGCCTGCCGCTTTCTGAGCCTGGCTCAGGTGGCGCCGGCGCGCGCCGGCGAGGCCGGCATCCCCGCCGAGCGCCGCTGGGCCGCCGGGCGCGCTGTGCTGTTGCGTGCGGCCGCACAGCCCCAGGCCGAGGTGCTGGCGCGCCTGCCCCTGAACACCGAGCTGAACCTGCGCGCACCGCCCGCGCCCGGCGCGACCTACTGCGCGGTGCAGACCCAGATTCCGACCCAGGCACCGCAGGATGGTTTCGTGGCCTGCAGTTTGCTGGCCCGCTCGCCGCTGGCGCCGGAACGACTCGGCGTGCGCGGCTGGCAGCGTGGCGGCGTTTGGGAAGCCAACCCAGAGTACAGCCCGCGCCAGTTGTTCGCGCTCGAACCCACCTGGAACTGGATGGCGCATTACGAGACCCAGCAGGGCCATCTGTGCGAGGGCGCGAACTGCCCGCCGCGCGACCCGGACTTCGAGGCCGAGCGCGAGCGCATGCGCCAGACCTTGCATGGGCAGCTGGTGGCGGGGCGTGAACCCGTACCCGCCCTCAAGGGCTTGGGGGACTTGGAGGGCAGCGAGTGGTCGCTCCAGGGGTCGCCTGATTTCCCGCGAGAAGGCGCTCAGGCGGCCCAGCGCCTCAAGGCGTTTTTTCAGGCGCTGCCCCTGCAGTCACCCACGCCCTCCTGGTTCCGCGCCGAAGCCGAGCTGGCCGGCCCGGACACCCCGCTGGCGCAATTGGCCGACCGTTTCGATGCCCAGCAGCGTTGGTACGTGGGGGCGCTGCTGAACGCTAAGGAGTGGTCGGATGCGCGCATCGAGCGCCTCACCAAGCCCTTGGTGCGTGTCGAGCTGCTCAGCGATGGGCGGGTGCGGGCCCAGTCGCAGTTGCCGCAGAAGGTGCGGCGCGAGTGGCGACCGGATCTCGACTACATGTGCCAGGACTGGTCGGGCGAAGGCTTTGCTCATGGCGACCTGGACGCCGCCACCGCCAAGCGCAACGGCTGGCAGGCCCCGCCCGCCGGCCCACGACGGCTGTTCTGGTTCCACAGCAGCCGCATGCCGGCGGCCGAGGCCAAGGCGTTGGGCGCGGTGGAGCGCGTGGCGCTCAAGCGCGAGCAGCACGGTTTCACCCGCGTGGACCTGCGCCGCTTCGATCTGGACGGCGATGGCGTGCCCGATCTGTTGTGGGCTGAGGCTACCGGTCGCGGTCCTGGGCACCTGGACGAACTGCCTACCCATGATGACCCCTGGGTGCGGCTGCTGTTCGTCAATCTGGCCGGGCAATGGAAGCTGCTTGGCAGCGATGTGATGTCCTACGGTTGCGGCTGTTGAAGCCAGGCATGTTCTTGATTCGCTGGCTCGCGGTGGGCTTGCTGGCCCTGATGGGGTGGACGCGCGCCGCGCCCCTGCCAGATCCGAGGCCGGAGCCGGACGATCTGGCGATCTGGGCCGAAGTACGGCAGGCCATGGAGCTGTCCGCCGTACAGCGCATGCGCTTTCGTCCGCTGGTGGCTACACCCGAGCGCATTTAGCGCGCACTGGCGCACCCAGGGCATGCCGAGGCGAGCGAGCCGCTGCGCGCCCAGGCGCTGGCGCTGACCGGGCTGGGGGAAGGGCTGCGGTTCGAGAAGCCCTCGGACGTGCTGGCCACGCTGGAGCGCTTGCTGCCACAAGCGCTGGCCGCCGCGCGCAGACCAGAGAGCATCTCCATGCCGCGCTTGCCGGGGCCGTACCCGGATTGGTCCGGCAGCGCCATCGCCTGGGTGGGTTTGTGGCACTGCTGGCCGCGCGCGGCCTGGTTGGAGCCGCAGCGTTCTCCTTTCCGACAGGATCGTGGGGTGGACCACGAGCCGTTTGCCGGGCCGGGCGGGCCGCCCCCGCTGGACGAGTTTGCGGCGTGCCTGCGCCACCACCAAGGGGTGGAGCGGCTGTTTGCCGAGACCGAGCGCGCCGCGGCCCGCGCCGCCAGCCAGGCCATGACAGCACGCGCCACGCCGGTGCTGACCCAGGCCTTTGAACGCCACTTGCACCGCACCGGCTGCCAGGGCCAGGGCCCGGACGACTGCGTGCTGGTGCTGCTGGCCTGGTCCCAACTGGCGCCGGCCGACCCCGCTCTGTGGCTTGCGCTGCAGCGCCTGGAGCCCGGGGTAGCGCCGCTGGCGCCGCTGCCGCCCTTTCTGAAGGACCCCAAGGACTATCTGGGTCATCAGACCCGCGGCGAACCGCGCCTGCTGGAACTGACCCGCCGAGCCGCCTATATGCGCGCCAAGCTGGGCGCCGTGCTGGCCGTGCCCGAGCGCCGGGGTGGGGCCGAGCTGCGGGAGGTGCTGGCGCAACTCAGTGCCCTGGCGCGCCAGCATGCCGCCACGCTGGACAACCGCTGGCAGCAGTTCGATTTCGCCAGAAGTGACCGCTTCAACCCCTGGGCACTGCTGCGCGATCCCGCTGCGGAGGACCTGTTGGCGGCCGTGGAAGACCATCTGGCGGCTGAGCAGGCACAGGCCAGCACCTGCCCCGTGACCGCGCTGTGGTTCGAGTCCTCCGGAGCCTGGGGTGAGGGGCTGCGCAACCGACTGGCGGAGCGGGCCTTGGGACGTCCCGGACTGCACTGCCACCGCTTTGATTGGGTGAGCCTGCGCGAGGCCACCACGCCGGCCCTGCGCGCCTTGCGCGAGCGTCTGCTGGCGCGCCTGGAGGCCTTGCCGGAAAGCCTGCGCGACGAGCTGTTGGACGGCTTGAGCCCGGTGGGGGCGGACTGTCACGCCCTCAGCGCCCCCGAGGCCTTGAGAGCCGCCTGCCAACGCTGGCGGCCCGCACCGCTCCCGCAGCCGCCGCAGCACAAGCGCTGTGATCCCGCCCGGATCGCGCCGGCCTTGGGCCGCGCGCTGAAGCTCCACTTTGAGCCCGCCCAGACGGAGCGCGCCAACGAGGTTCTGTATTGGACCTGCGCTCCCCATCCCGAGCGCGCCGACCAGGAGTTGGTGGCGCTTTTCCACACCACCGCGCACCCGGAGCAGGCCGGCTTCGTGCTGGCGGCACTGGATGCTCACCGCGGCCGCCTGCTTCGCCAGGGCCGGATGGCGATGGCGCGGGAGGATCGCCTCGTACTCATCAACGGGCTCAAGCTGGACACTGCGCGCTACCACCTGCAGCCTGGGCGCCGTGCCATTGGCGTGCGCATGGCTGTCGGCGAACCCTCCAAGTGGGCCGAGGGCGGAGACACCCAGGTGCTGAGCCTGTTTGTGTCAGAGGGCGCGACGCGCTACCGCCAGGTGTTGGAGCGCCTGCCCGTGGCCAGTTGGCGCCTGGGCGGCGACCTGGCGGCTTGCTGGAACCGTCGCGAGGGTTGCATCCAAGTGGATACTGAGGTGCAACTCGCCGTGGCGCCGCACAGCACCGCAGGTTGGCGTGACTTGATCCTGATCCAGCGAGAGCGCTCTGACCCGCCAGGCCATGCGGCACCGCCCGCCACCACCACCTTGCGCATGGGCACCAAAGGGCGCTATCAATGAGTGGCGCAGCCGTGCACACCATGAATGATTTGAACTTCCCTGCCTTCGAGGGCCCGGCCGAGTTTCACGCTCTGCACGACGACCCCGCGCGCTGGCAACCCCTGCTGACCGAGCTGGCGCGTGGCCTGGGGCTGGCCGGTGCGGTGCAGCCCCTGGGTGAAGGTACGGTGCTGGTGGCCGGGGTGGGCGAGCAGCAGGTGCTCAAGCTCTACCCGCCTTTTCTGCACGACCACTGGGCCTTCGAGCGAGGCCTGCTGCAGCGCCTGCAAGGGCGCTTGACCGTGCCCACACCGGAGCTGCAGGCCAGTGGCGAGCAGCAGGGCTGGGTCTGGACGCTGATGAGCCGTCTGCCCGGGCAGCCGCTGACACGCGTCTGGGCTGGGCTGGACGAGGCGCGGCGCTGCGCGCTGCTGCGCCAGATTGGCGCCCTGGCAGCCGAGGTGCACGCGCTGCCGGTGGGCGAGCAGGCGGCGATGGCGCCGCGCTGGCCGGAGTTCATCGCCCGCCAACGCGCCGGCTGCCTGGCGCGCCAGCGCCGCACCGGCTTGCCCGAGCATCTGCTGGCGCAGGTCGAGGCTTTTGTCGCGGGTCCGCTGCCGGAAGCGTCGGACGTGCTGCTGACCGGCGAGTACACGCCCATGAACCTGCTGGTGGATACGACCGGAGAGCGCCTCACCGGCATGTTCGACTTCGGCGACGGCCTGATCGGGCCGGCCGCCTACGACTGGGGCGGGCCGCTGTGCTTCCTGGCTGCCGGGCATGGCGAGCGCGTGGCAGCCTTCTTCGCCGGCTACGGGCAGGTGTTTGACGAGGCCGCGCGCGAGCGCCAGCTGCGCCTGCTGCTGCTGCACCGTTACAGCCATCTGCCCTTGCAGCTGGCCAGCTGCCCGGACTGGACCGAGGCGCGCAGCCTGGCCGAGCTGGCACGGCGGATCTGGCCGCTGGCGAGCGATTGAGCGGGGAGCCCCCATGGAATGGAGCAATGCCCTGGAGCAGGCCAGCTATCTGGTCACCGTGATCGGCCTGCCCTTCGCCATCTGGGTCTTCATGCGCCAGGAGCGCGCCGAGCGCGAGAACGAGGAAGAAGAGGCCTACCTGCTGCTGGCCAATGCCTACAACGAGTTCTTAAAGGTGGTGCTGGCCAACAGCGATCTGCACCTGCGCACCACCGCCGCGCTGGAGAACCCCACGCCCGAGCAACGCGAGCGCATGCAGGTGATCTTCGACATGCTGGTCAGCTTGTTCGAGCGCGCTTATCTCGTCGCCTACAAGGACGACATGACCGAGAGCGAGAGGCGGCGCTGGAACAGCTGGGACGACTACATGCGCGAGTGGTGCGAGCGCGACGACTTCTTCTTCAGCCTGCCGGCCCTGCTGCGCGGCGAGGACGCCGGCTTCCAGGCCTACATCCAGCGCGTGGCGCAGGAAGTGCGCGGCAGCGGCATCCTGCTCAGCTGAGCAGGCCTTGCGCCAGCAGCGGCGCCACCGCCACGGCATTGCTCGGGTGCGGCACGCAGTCGCTGCTCCAGATCTGACCGACCCCGGCGGCGCGCACGCGGTCCTCGGCAGCGCCCACGAACAACGCGTGTGTGACCGCCACGTCCACTGAGGCGGCGCCGGCCGCCAGGGCCAGGCGCGCGGCCAGGGCCAGCGTGCCGCCGGTGCTGGCCACGTCGTCCAGCAACACCACGGCGCGGCCCCTGAACTCGCAGTCCGGCAGGGCAATCTGCACCTGCAGATCGCCGTGCCGCTCCTTGTGGCAGACCGCATGGGCCAGGCCGGAGGCCGCGCCAGCCGCAGCCACCCACTGCTCGGCCTCGCCATCGGGGGCCAGCAGCAGTGCGCCGGGGCGTTGCGCGGCCACGAAGCGACCCAGCAGCGGCGCCGCACTCAGCGCCACGCCCTGGCAGCCCGGCATCACCGCGTCCAGCGTGGGCACGCGGTGCAGGTGCGGGTCCACCGTCAGCACGGCATCGAAGGCGCGCGCGAGCAAGGCGCCCATATGGCGCTGGCTGACCACCTCGCCGGGCGTGAACTCGATGTCCTGGCGCATGTAGCCCAGATAGGGCGTGACCAGGCTGAGCCGCTGCGCGCCCAGTTCGCGCGCACCGCCCGCCACCAGCAGCAGCTCGGCCAGGCGCTCGTTCGCCTGCTGCAGGCCGCGCAGCAGCACGGTGTGGGCAGGCAGGCGGGGCGGCAGGCGCAGGCGGCTCTCGCCGTCCGGGAAGCGGTGCACATCCACGCGAGCCAGCGGGCAGCCCAGCGCTTGGGCCAGGGCCTGAGCCAGCGCGGCTTCGTCGGCCCAGGCCAGCAGCAGTTCGGGCGCGCTCATTCGGACGCCACGAAGTCACGCGGCAGTTCGCTGCCGCTGCCAATGCGCCAGCCGCTGTCGGCCTCGGCCAGTTCGCGGGCGAACTGCAGGTCGGCTTCGAAGCGGGCATGGATGCGGTAAAGCAACTGGCCCTCTTGCACCGTGTCGCCCAGGCGCACGCGCAGGTCGATGCCGGCCTCGGGCACCTGCGGCGCGCCCGAGAGGCGGGCGATGCGCGCCAGGCGGTGGTTGTCGGCCGCCACGACCACGCCGGCGCGCGGGGCGCGCACCTCGTGCAGCAGCGCGGCCGTGGGCGGCGGCGCGGCGCGCCGGCCCTGGGCGTCGATCAGGGCCTGCATCTGCGCCAATGCGCGCCCGCTCTCCAGGATGTCACGGGCGATGCGCCAACCCTCACCGCCGCGCACATCGGGGTCGAACTCGATCATGCGGCCAGCCAGCCAGAGCGCCTTCTGGCGCAGGTCCTGCGGCGCCTCGGGGTCGTTCTGCAGCACCTGCATCACGTCGCGCGCCTCCAGCACCGGGCCGACGCCGCGGCCGATCGGCTGACGGCCATCGGTCACCATCACCTCCAACTGCAGGCCCAGGCGGCCGGCCACGTACTCGAACAGGCGCTTGAGCCGGTTGGCTTCGGGCATGGAGCGCACCTTCGCACTCGGGCCCACGGGGATGTCCAGCACCAGATGGGTGGAGCCGGCGGCAATCTTCTTGCTCAGGATCGAGGCCACCATCTGCCCGGGCGAATCGATCGCCAGCGGGCGTTCGACCGAGATCAGGATGTCGTCGGCCGGCGAGAGATCGGCCGTGCCGCCCCAGGCCAGGCAGCCACGTGTGCTGCGCACGATCTGCTGCAGACGCTCCATCGGCAGTTCCACCTCGGCCAGCACCTCCATGGTGTCGGCCGTGCCGGCCGGGCTGGTGATGGCGCGCGAGCTGGTCTTCGGGCACCACATGCCATGTGCGGTGACGATGGGCACCACCAGCATCGAGGTGCGATTGCCGGGAATACCGCCGATGCAATGCTTGTCGACCACGGGGCCCAGACCGATGTCCTGGCGCCAGTCGATCTTGCTGCCGGCGGCGATCATGGCCTCGGTGAGGTGAAGCACCTCGTCGCGGTCCAGCTCGAACTGGTTGGTGGCGACGACAAAGGCGGCCAGCTCGATCTTGGAGTAGCGCGCGGCGGCGATGTCGGCCATCACGGCAAACAAGTCGGCGCGGCCCAGGCGCTCGCCGGCAATCTTGCGGTGCAGGGCGGCAATCGAGGGCGGCGGCTCGGCATGCTCGATGCGCGCGGCATGACCCTCCTGCACCTGCAAGCGCGCGAACGCCTCCTTGGACAGGCCCAGATCGCAGGGCGGCACGATGCGCTCGTCGTCCACCACGTTCAACACTGCGGCAATGGCCTGACCGTTGGCGTGCACGGTCACCTTGGACAGGGCCTGAAAGCCTTCGGCGCGCACCACGGGGCAGTCGCGGTGCAGATAGGCCACGTTCTCGCGCCAGGTGTCGATGCCGACACGGCGGATGTGCAGGGTGGGGTTTTGCATGGAGCAAGCCTACCGTGAGCGACTTGTCAAAGCCGTGCGCCAGATCAGAGGATGCGCGCCGGCGCAGCGCGTAAGCTTGGCCGAGCCGTACAGGCAGGGAGACGAGGGTGCGACTGGACAACCCCTACGCCGGCATCGAGGCCCTGGTCGTCGATGACATGGCCACGCAGCAGACCACCTTGCGCAGCCAGCTGCACATGGTGGGCATTGAGCATGTGGATGCGGCCGGTTCGGCCGAGGACGCGCTGCGCCAGATTCGCAGCAAGCGCTACCAGCTGATCCTGTGTGACTACAACCTCAATCACAAGACCGACGGCCAGCAGCTTTTCGAGTACCTGCGCGAGCACCGGATCCTGGCGCCCGATTGCCTGTTCTTCATGGTCACTGCCGAGAGCCACTACAGCGCGGTGGCCTCGGCTAGCGAGCAGGTGCCCGATGCCTACCTGCTCAAGCCGATCACGGCGGGCGACATTGAGGAGCGTCTCAAGGCACAGCTGGAAAAGCGGCAGGCCTTGTTGCCCATCACCAAGGCCATGGCCAAGGACGATCCGGGTGCGGCGCTGGCTGCAGCCGACGACCTGCTGGCGCGCAAGGACCGCTGGTTCATGCAGGCCCTGCAGTACAAGGGCCAACTGCAATTGCAGCTCGGCATGGTGGACGAGGCCAAGCTGGCCTACCAGCAGGCGCTGCAGTTGCGCCCCGGCCTGCTGTGGGCGCAGATCGGCCTGATGCGCGCCTACAAGGCCGGCGGCGCTTTTGAAGCCTGCCGCACCCTGGCCCAGGAGGTGCTGGCCAGCCGCGAGGGCGCCAAATGCCTAGCTGCCTTCGACCTGCTGGCCGAGGCGCTGGAAGGCCAGGGCGACACCGCCGGCGCGCTCGACGCCATGAAGCAGGCCGCGCAGGCCGTGCCCTCCACGCGCCGCCTGCGCCTGATGGCCGACACCGCCTACCGCAGCGGGGATCTGGGCGCCGCCAAGCAGGCCTATGCCAAGGCCTACAAGGGCAGCCAGGGCTCGATGATGGGCCAGCCGCAGGACGCCTTGGCGCTGGCGCAGACCCTGGTCGAGCAGGGCGAAACCCAGGAGGCGCTGACCCTGTTGAGCGAGGCCCATGCGCGCGGCACGCGCGGTGCCGCCTTCGACCAGGTGGCACTGGCCATCAAGGCGCAGGCCCTGGCCGCGGCAGGCGAGGGCGAACGCGCGCAGGCCGCTGCCCGCCAAGCCCTGGAGATGCAGGCCGGTGCCGGCAGCAAGGGCGATTTCGCCACCCTGGCCCTGGCCCGTGCCGCGCTGGCCACCGGCCAGAACGAACGCGCCCTGGGCCTGATGCGCCAGGCCCTGTGCGCTGACCATGAGAACAAGCGCATGCAGCAGCTCGTTACCCGTGCGCTGCAGGACCACGGCCAGGGTGAGCAGGCCGAGGCCCTGATCGCCAGCGCCACGCAGAGCCTGAAGACACGTCTGTTCGAGGCCAAGCGCCTGCTGCGCAGCGGCAAGCTCGATGAAGCGCTGGAGGCCATCGAGGAAGAGCTGCGCGAGTACCCGGAGAACACCACCGTGCTGCTGGAATGCACGCAGATGAACTGCATGTGGCTGCGCCTGAACAAGAGCCTGGATGCGGTGCGCCTGGACCGCGTGCGCGACTACCTGGAGCGCCTGGAGACCCTGCTGCCCGGCCATGAGCGCGTGGCGCAGATGCGCCGCTACCTGCGCGAAACGCTCGCCACCCTGCAGCGCGATGGCAACTTCAGCATCCGACGAGAGAAGGCGTGAACCGCGAACTCGTGGCCCTGCTGGCGCATGACCTGAAGAACCAGTTGGGGCAGCTGGAGGCCGAGCTGGCGAGCCTGAGCCTGCAGCCGGATGCCGCCCGCGCCACGCGCGCGCACCAGCATTGCGCCCAGCTGCGCCAGCGCCTGGTCGCCTACCTCACCCTGTACGGCGGCCGCCAGGGCCTGCGCGCGCAGCTGGAGGACGAAGCCCCAGCCGACTTCCTGCGCACGCTGGAACACATCGCCTCGCGCCCCGAGGGTTCGCCGCTACGGCTCTGCCCGGCCGGCGAACTGCCCCCCTTCTGGTACTTCGACGCCCGCCTGGTGCGACTGGCGCTGGAAGCTGCCTTGCACAACGCCTGGCGCTTCGCGCGCAGCGAGGTGCTGCTGTCCGTGCGGTCGCACGCAGGTGGGCTGCTGTTCGCGGTGGAAGACGATGGTCCTGGCCTGGGCAGCCAGGACCCGAGCGCGCAGAGCTCGACCGGCCTGGGCATGCAGCTGTGCGCCGCGGTGGCACGTGCGCACCGGCGCGATGCGGTATGCGGGCGGGTGGACTTGCTGCCGCGGGAGGGCGGTGGCACCCGCTTCGAACTCTGGCTGCCCTGAGGCAGCCTCAAGCCATGAGTTGACGCAGCCGGCCTTCCGGGTCGCCGGCAAACAGGTGCTGCGCCAGCTCCTGCTCGCGCCCCTGCACCGTGCCCAGAAACTCCTGCGCGCCGCGCATTGCACGGAAGGTGTCGAAGCCGCATTCCAGAAAGTCCTGCAGCTCGTGCAGGCCGGCCAGCTGGGCCGGACCGCGCATCAGGCGCAGGGAGTGGCGCAGCAGCGGCTTGCGGGTGTAGACATCGAGTGCGCGGCCCACCGCCAGGGTCAGCTCGATCTGGCGCTGGCGCGCCTCGGGCTGGCCCACCGCCTGCCAGGCGGCGGTGTAGTCGGCGGCTTGCAGATTGGTGCCCAGCAAGCGCTCGGCCATGGCTGAATCCAGCTCCTCCGAGAGCGCATGCAGCTGCGCCAGCGCATGCACGGTGTCCACCACCTCGCAGGGGAAGAGCCGCACGAGCGGGCGCACGATACGCTGGAACTGCGCATCGCGTCGGCTGAAGTCGGCCGGGCCGTACAGCTCTTCCAGAAAGAACTTGGCCGCGTGGGTGTAGCGCGGTGTGGCCAGCAGGTCACCGTAGGCGCGCCGGAAACGCTCCTGCTGAAAGGCCTTGAGGCGCTGGGTGGTCTCGCCCAGCGCAGCCTCGACGGCGCGCCGCTCGCGCTGGCGCTCGACGCGCGCCAGGCAGTCCAGGATCTGCGCGCCGACGGGTTCCATCAGGCCGGGGTGGTTTCGTCCTTCAGCACGCCACGGCGGATCTGGTCCAGCTCGATGCTTTCGAACAGGGCCTGGAAGTTGCCTTCGCCGAAGCCTTCATTGCCCTTGCGCTGGATGATCTCGAAGAAGATCGGTCCGATCACTTCCTTGGTGAAGATCTGCAGCAGCAGCTCCTTCTCGGCGCCCAGGTGGGCGGCGCCGTCGATCAGGATGCGCAGGCGGCGCAGCTCGGCGAGGTTCTCGCCATGGCCGGGCAGGCGCTTGTCGATCAGGTCGAAGTAGGTCTCGATGGTGTCCTGGAACTCCACGCCGCCCTGCTTCATGCCGTCCACGCTGCTGTAGATGTTGCTGGCCGACAGGGCCACGTGCTGAATGCCTTCACCGTTGTAGGTGTGCAGGTACTCGGCGATCTGGCTCTTGTCGTCGCTGCTCTCGTTGATGGGGATGCGGATCTTGCCGCAGGGACTGGTCATGGCCTTGCTCTTCAGGCCCGTCAGCTTGCCCTCGATGTCGAAGTAGCGCACCTCGCGGAAGTTGAACAGGCGCTCGTAGAAGTCCGCCCATTCCTTCATGCGGCCGCGGTAGACGTTGTGGGTCAGGTGATCGATCAGGCCCAGGCCATAGCCCGGCACCTCGCTGCTGACCGGCTGGCCCTGGGCGTCGGTCAGGGGCACGAAGTCGACGTCGTAGATGCTGATGTTGCCGATCTGGCCGGGCTGGCCGCCGTCCTTGCCATGCCAGCGGTCGACGAAATAGATCAGCGAGTCGCCGATGCCCTTGATGGCCGGGATGTTCAGCTCCATCGGGCCGGTCTTGTTGTCGAAGCCCCAGGCGCCCAGTTCCAGCGCGCGCTGGTAGGCGTAGGCGGCGTCCTTGACGCGGAAGGCGATGGCGCAGATCGACGGACCGTGCAGGCGCACGAAGCGCTGCGCGAAGGAATCCTGCTCGGCGTTGATGATGAAGTTGATCTCGCCCTGGCGGTACAGGGTGACGTTCTTGTGGCGATGCTTGGCCACGGCGCGGAAACCCATGGTCTCGAACAGGCGACCCAGCGCAGCGGGATCGGGGGCGGCGAACTCGATGAACTCGAAGCCGTCGGTGCCCATGGGGTTGTCCCAGGGAGTGAACTGCGCCATGGTGGTCTCCTGTTTGAGTGAACCCACCACTGTAGGCCTGGGTCCGCGCAGGTTTCCTGCGATTCATCGCGCCGATGCGCCGGTGTTGCGCATGATCAATGCACAATTCGCACCATGAATGCACCTGTCGAGCTGGATGCGATTGATCGGCGCACGATTCAGGCCCTGCAGGCCGACGGCCGCCTGACCTTTGATGCCCTGGCCGAGCAGGTGGGCCTGAGCCCCTCGGCGGTGCTGCGCCGTGTGCGCCGGCTGGAGCAGGCCGGGGTGATCGCCGGCTACCGCGCTGTGGTGGTGCCCGAGCGCCTGGGCCTGGGCTTGACGGCCTACGTGAACGTGCGCCTGGAAAAGCACACGCCCGATCTGCGCCGCAGCCCGATGGAGAGCTTTCGCGCCGCCGTGCAGACCTGGCCCGAGGTGGTGGAGTGCGCCGCGCTGGCTGGTGAGATGGACTACCTGCTGCGCATCCTGGTGCGCGACATGGAGCATTACGCGCGCTTTCTGCGCGACACCTTGCTGGCTCATCCGGCTGTGCAGGACTGCAAGACCAGCTTCGTGCTGGAACGGGTCAAGAACGCAGGCGCGATATCGGTCTAGGTCAGCGTGCGCCCGGTCTCGCGGTCGATGTCCTGCAGCAGCCGCAGCGTGGGCTCGGAGGCCAGGTTCAACAGGGCGCTGATGTCCTTGATGTCGTCCGGAATGGCCGGGTTGTCCCAGCCTTGGCTGCTGTGCCGCGCCACCCGAACCGCCAGGCGCACGCACTGAGTCTGCGGGTCGTGGTGGTGGCGGTCGTCGGTGATGTGGGTGAGCAGCGGTGGCAGATGCCAGGTCTTCATCAGCGCCTGCTCCAGCGCAGCCAGTTCGATACCCAGCACCTGCTGCTGAGCCTTGACGCTGCGCAGGCTCGGGTCCAGAGCCTGCAGGCGCCGGATCTCCTGCGCCAATGCGGGGGCGTGGCACCAGAGCAGCAGCTCGGCGAAATCGTGCAGCAGCGCGGCGCTGTGCAAGATCTGGGCGTCCTGGTCCATGCGGTGCGCGGCAAAGGCCAGGGCATAGCGGGCGGCACGCTCCGAGCGGCGCAGCACCGCGTCGACCCCATCACGAGCCTGCGGCTGGCCGACCAGCCAGTGCTCCAGCGTGGGTTGCGGCCCGAATGTCGTGAAGAAGGGTGTGATGCCCATCAACACCACGGCGCTGGTGACGGTCTCGGCATCGGCATTGCGGCGCTCGCGGCCGAGCTGCGCGGCGGCGATCAGCACCTTCAGGCTCATCAGCGGGTCGCTGGCGAAGGTCTCGCCGATCAGGTGGGCGTCCACCGAATCCTCGTCGGCACGCAGCTGCTCAAGCGCCTCGGCACTGGTGGCCAGCACCGGGATCTCACGGCCGGCGAAGGCCTGCACCCAGGCCGACAGGCTGGGCAGCGGGCGATCGATGGGGGCAAGGGTGCTGTCGTTCATAGGGCACCGGAGAGGCGAGCCCATGATAGGAGCGGCCCCAAAAACAAAGGCCCGCAGAAGCGGGCCTTTGTGGCTTGTTTGCGTGAATTACAGGCGCTCCAAGCCTTGCAGGAAGGTGAAGCGGCGCACGCCATCTTCGTAGAGCGCGCCTTGGCCGGTGCTCGGGTCCAGCCGGTACTCCAGATGGCCGCTGGGTTCGGCGGCGCTGCTGGCAGGCTGGGCCAAACGGGCGGCCAGTTGGTCAAGTTGGCGACTCCCCGCGTGCAGGGCACGGATCAGGAGCTGGCGGGGGAGGGATCGCCCGGCGCTGCGGGCAGTGAGTGCGATGGCGTGCATGGTGTTCTCCGGCTGGGCCGCCTGCGGCGGCGCAGCAATTCAGTCGTGGCGGGGTGGGCTCCAGAGTTCGCGCAGGGTCTGCGCCAGCTCGATGCGGGCGGCCTGACGGGCATGGGCGGCGCGATGGACGCCGGCCTTGCGCAACAGGCTGGGTGCGACCCAGGGATTGCGCGGTTTGCGCAGGCTGCTGCCGTTGCTGGGACGCGGCGAGGTGAATTGCGGCATAGAGGCTCCTGATCAAGGAAGTGAGCTAAACGAGTGGCGCATGATAAATAAAGCTTATTCATAAGCGCAAGCGTTTTTTGTTGTCGACTTGCCATGCGCTCGCGCGCAGCGCGGACACTCACCGCTTCACCTCCGTGGAGCCACTGCCATGCTGCTGTTGCGCAATGTCAATCTGCCCGATGGGCGCTGCGGCCTGGACCTGCTGGTGCAACAGGGCAAGATCGCTGCCATCGGCCCCCAGCTGCTGGCGCCAGCCGGGGCGGAATGCCTGGATGCGCAAGGTCAGTTGCTCAGCCCCCCCTTCGTCGATGCCCATTTCCATCTCGATTCCGCGCTCACGCATGGGCAGCCGCGCGTCAATCAGTCGGGCACCCTGCTGGAGGGCATCGCGCTCTGGGGTGAGCTCAAACCCAGCCTGACGCATGAGGCGGTGGTGGAGCGCGCCCTGCGCTACTGCGACCTGGCGGTGGCCCAGGGTGTGCTGGCCATTCGCAGCCATGTGGATGTGTGCGACCCGCGCCTGCTGGCGGTACGCGCCCTGCTGGAGGTGCGTGAGCGCGTGCGGCCCTACCTCGACCTGCAGCTGGTGGCCTTTCCGCAGGATGGCTTGCTGCGCCAGCCCGCCACCCTGGCCCTGCTGAAGCAGGCGCTGGACCTGGGCGTGGACCTGATCGGTGGCATTCCGCATCACGAGCGCTGCGACGCCGAGGGCAGGCAGAGCATCCGCATCCTGTGCGAACTGGCGGCCGAACGCAGTCTGGGGCTGGATCTGCATTGCGACGAGACCGACGACCCGAACTCCCGCCATGTCGAGACCCTGGCCGCCGAGACTTTGCGATTGGGCCTGCAGGGACGGGTGACGGCCTCGCATCTGTGCTCGCTGCACAGCATGGACAACGCCTACGCCGCCCGGCTGATTGGCCTGATGGCCGAGGCCCAGCTGAGCGTGGTGGCCAACCCTTTGATCAACATCCTGCTGCAGGGCCGTTACGACAGCTACCCCAAGCGCCGCGGCATGACGCGCGTGCCCGAGCTGCTGGCCGCCGGCGTGCCGGTCGCTTTGGGCCAGGACTGCGTGCTCGACCCCTGGTACCCGCTCGGCAGTGCCGACCTGCTGGAGGTGGCGCATATGGGACTGCATGTGGCGCAGCTCAGCTCGCAGGCCGGCATGCGCGCCTGCTTCGAGGCCGTGACCCGCACCCCGGCGCAGCTGCTGGGCCGCCCGGTGCAGACCTGGCAACCTGGCGCCCCGGCCGACTTCGTGCTGCTGCAGGCACGCGACCCCGTCGAGGCCCTGCGCACCCGCGCGCCCCGGCTGCTGGTGGTGCGCGGCGGCCAGGTGCTGAGCCGCTGCGAGCCGCTGCGCCCGCAGCTGAACCTGCCCGGCCGGCCCACCGCGCTGCAGCCCGCTCCGTAGAATCCCGCCCTAGTTACGAAGCGGTTACAGCGCAGTCTGCGAGCCGGCCTTCCCAGGATTCATCAACTCCCCCGAGGACCTCCCCATGCCACTCGTTTCGATGCGCCAACTGCTCGACCACGCCGCCGAGCACGGCTATGGCATCCCTGCCTTCAATGTGAACAACCTGGAGCAGGTGCAGGCTGTGATGGCCGCCGCCGATGAGGTCGGCGCGCCGGTGATCCTGCAGGCCAGCGCCGGCGCCCGCAAATACGCCGGCGAAAGCTTTATCAAGCACCTGATCCAGGCCGCCACCGAGGCCTACCCGCACATCCCCCTGGTGATGCACCAGGACCACGGCACCAGCCCCAAGGTCTGCCAGGGCGCCATCGACCTGGGCTTCGGCTCCGTGATGATGGACGGCTCGCTGCGCGATGACGGCAAGACCCCGGCCGACTTCGCCTACAACGTCGAGGTCACCCGCACCGTGGTGGAGATGGCGCACAAGGTGGGCGTCTCGGTCGAGGGCGAGCTCGGCTGCCTGGGCAATCTGGAAACTGGCGACGCCGGCGAGGAAGACGGCATCGGCGCCGAGGGCAAGCTCAGCCACGCGCAGATGCTGACCGACCCGGAAGAGGCGGCCCAGTTCGTCAAGGCCACCCAGCTCGATGCGCTGGCCATTGCCATCGGCACCAGCCACGGCGCCTACAAGTTCAGCCGCAAGCCTACGGGCGACATCCTGGCCATCGGCCGCGTCAAGGAAATCCACGCCCGCATCCCCAACACCCATCTGGTGATGCATGGTTCTTCCTCGGTGCCGGCCGAGCTGCTGGCCATCATCAACCAGTACGGCGGCAAGATGAAGGAGACCTACGGCGTGCCGGTCGAGGAGATCCAGGAAGCCATCAAGCACGGCGTGCGCAAGATCAACATCGACACCGACATCCGCCTGGCCATGACCGGCGCGGTGCGCAAATTCCTGGCCGAGAACCCGGACAAGTTCGATGCACGCGAGTGGCTCAAGCCTGCCCGTGCTGCCGCGCAGGAGATCTGCAAACAGCGCTACCTGCAGTTCGGCTGCGAGGGCCAGGGCCGCCAGCAGAACAACCGCAGCCTGGTGGACATGGCCGCCGCTTACGCCAAGGGCGAGCTGGCGCAAGTGGTGCGCTGAGGCGGCGACGGCCACTGAACCGGGGGCCTGGCCTCACGGGTGATCCACGAGGGGCGCTGCGGCGCCCCTCGTCGTAGCTGCAGCGAAACTCCCGCTCCATGCGCCGAATTGCTTCACTCCTTCTGCTGTGGCTGGCCGTGGCCGCCGCCCGTGCCGAACAGGCACCCGCCTATGGCCTCTTGCCCGAGGTTCGTCAGGCCTGGCTGGACTCCGCGCCCCAGGTGCTGGAAGCCCTGAACCGCGAACGGGCCCGCTTGGGCTTGGGCGCGCTGGTGCGCCAGCCCCAGCTGGACCGCGCCGCCCAAGCGCATGCCGACCACCTCGCCCGGCACCGCCGCGCCACCCATGCCCAGCAGCGGGAAGAAGAGGGTTTTCTGGGCAGCATGCCCTGGGACCGCACCCGCGCCCATGGCTATGGCCTGGGGCAGGCGGGCGTGGTGGCTGAGGCCTTTGTGGTGGGCATTGCCGACGTGGATGCGGCACTGATGCAACTGCTATCGGGGCCTTACCACCGGCACATCCTGCTGTCGGCCCGTGCGGCCGATCTGGGCATCGGCCTGTCGGCCCAGCCCGGCTTGGTGATGGAGTTCGGCGCCGCCCGCGCCGCGCCTCAGGCGGCGCCGGACTGGGTGCTGTGGCCCAGCCCGGGCCAGGAGAACGTGCCCGGTTTGGCCTGCTGCGAGCGTCCGCGCCCCGCCGACCTGGACCGATTCGGCATGCCCGTGTCCGTCTACGCGCCCCCTGGGAGGGTGCTCAAAGTCGTGCGATTCCAGCTGTTCGAAGAACCCAGCGGCCGCCCTGTTGAGGCTCTGCAGTTGAGCGCCGAGACCGACGCCCATCTGAAGCTGCACCGCAATCTGGCCTATCTGGTGCCGCGTCTGCCCTTGTTGGCCGGTGGACGCTACCGCGTTGAATTCGAGGGCGAAGCGGGTGCCTTGAAGCTGGCGCGCAGTTGGACCTTTGACACCGCGCCGAATTGATGTCCGGGCACCCCAATACCCATTGCCCGAACTGCGGGCATCGCTTCAATGTGCTGGACCGCTTCTGTGCGCAGTGTGGGCAAGCTGTCGTCCTGCATCAGCCGCGCTTCTGGGAGTTCGTTCACGAATTCATCAGCCATTACGTGGCGTTGGAGGGCGCTCTTTGGTTCTCCCTCAAGCAATTGATCCTGCGGCCCGGTCAATTGACGGTTGACTATTTGGCGGGCCAACGCGCCCGCCAGGTGCTGCCGTTGCGGCTGTTCTTGACCTGCAGCCTGCTGTTCTTTGTCGTTCTGGGTGTGCTGGGCACCACCGGCCCTATTGACCCGGTGGGTGCCAAGGATCCCGCAGTCGCGGCGTTCGATGCCGCCGCCCTGGCTTGGGCGCCCAAGGCGGTTTTGTTGGCGCTGCCGTTCTATGCAGCCCTGCTGGCAGGCGTGTTCCGTTCGCATCGGCGGGCTTATGGTGAGCATTTCGTGTTTGCTCTGCATCTGCATGCGTTCTGGTTTCTCGCGGCCACGCTCGGGCTGGCACTGAACAAGTTGCCGGGAGTCTGGAACTGGATTGAAGTGCTGCCTTGGCTGGCGATCTTGCTCTACCAGCCCGTCGCCCTGCATCGCTTGCATGGTTGTTCTTGGTGGATGGCGGGGAGCCGCAGCATCTTGCTCAGCCTGTTGCATGCGTTTGTCGTACTGATTGCGGTGGTCATTCCGGTCACCATCCAACAACTGCCTGGCCGGCACTGAGGTGGGCATGAGCGAAGCCATCAACTCCTGCGCCAACTGCGGCCACCGGGTCGCCCCCTGGGACAAGTTCTGCTCCCAATGCGGGCAGGACACCCTGGATCACCCGCCCTCGCTGTGGGAGTTCGTGCACGAGTTCCTGCTGCATTACGTCGCCTTCGAGGGCAAGCTGTGGAAGTCGCTCTGGGGCCTGCTGGCACGGCCGGGCTTCTTGACCATGGAGTACCTGGCCGGCCGCAAGCAGCGCTATGTGCTGCCGCTGCGCCTCATCCTGACCCTGGGCTTGGTGTTCTTCCTGGTGCTCAAGGTGGAACCGGCCGACGATCTGGTGATCTTGGACGGCACCGGCCAGGCGCCCACGGCAGCGTCGGCGCCGGCATCGACCGCCACCGCGGCCAAACGCGAGAAGTCGGCGGCCTCGGCTCCCGATCCGGTGGCACAGGCCAAGGCGGAGTTCGAAGCCGACCGCGCGCGACGTGCCAGCGAGCCGCAACAAGCCGGTAACGACCAGAAGTTCGAGGACTTCGCGCGTCAACTGCCGGCGCCGATGGAGCGGGCGGCCCAGCGTGCGATGGCGCGTCTGGAGGCCGATCCCAAGGCCGAGTCGCGCCGCCTGGGCGCGCGCATGCTGGCGCTGGCGCCCTATGCCGTGCTGTGCAGCCTGCCCTTCTATGCCGGTCTGCTGGCGCTGCTGTACCGCAACCGGCGCCAGCCCTTTGGCGCGCACTTCGTGTTCGCTATGCATCTGCACGCCGCCTGGTACGCGGTCCTGCTGCTGGGGCAAATCCCCCACTGGACGGCGGTGACCTTCGCCGTGTTCTGGGGCAATGCGTACCCGGTTCTGGCCCTCCGGCGTGTTTACGGGGGCGCCTGGTGGACGACCCTGATGCGCGCCACCCTGCTGCTGTTGATGCACCTGGTGCTGCTGTTGCTGGCCTTCGCCGTGCTGGTGTTGGTGGGTGCGCTGACCTGATGGATGTTCAGACCTCGGCGCTGCTGGAGGCCCTGAGCGACGCCGGCCTGGCACGGCAGTGGGACGCCGCCGCCTTGGCACGCGGGGCGGCCCTGGTGAAGGCGGTGCATCAGTTTGAGGCGACGAGCGACGGCGCGTTGAGCGCCGCGCAGGCGCGGGTGCAGGGCGGCGCGCTGTACCGCGTGCACCTGACCCATAGCCCCGGCCGTGCCCTGCGCGGGGATTGCGATTGCCCCCATGCCGCTGGCGGCGCCGCCTGCAAGCATCAGGCCGCCGTGGCCCTGTTGTGGCGGCAGCGGTTGGGCGGTGCCGCCTTGGCGGCCGAGCCTGCGCCGCCGCCAGCGCCCAAGGCCGAACCCGACTGGGCCCGCTTCGTGCGCGCGCAGCCGGCGGAGGAACTGGCGGCGCGCCTGCTCAGCTGGGCGGCGCGCGTGCCCGAACTGCGGCGCGAGTTGCAGACCTGGCAGCAGTCCGCCACCCCGGTTGAGGACCTGGCTCAGGCCAAGATGGTGCTGACCACGCTGCTCACGCCGCCGCGAGACCTTCATGAATGGCGCAAGGTCAGCACCTATGTGCGCAAGGCCGAGAGCGTGCTGGGCCTGCTGGCCGGCTGGGCCGCGCGGGAGCCGGCGCTGGGCCTGGGTGCGGCCGAACACGCCCTTCAGAAGCTCATCAAGCTGCTGGATTCGGCAGACGACTCCCATGGCGAGATTCAGGACCTGATCCGTCAGGTGGCGGCCTGCTGGTGCGGGGCGCTGGAGCGGGCCGGCCCGCAGCCCGCCGCCTTCGCCGAGCGCTATCTGAAGCTGTTGGCCCTGGATGCATGGGGCTTCCTGCCGGTGATGCAGGCCCAGGTTGCCATGGGCGAAGCCGCCCGCTCGAAGGTGCGAGCCACCCTGCGGCAGCGCTGCGACGCCGAGCTGACAAGCCGCGAGGAGGGGCGCGCGCGGCGCGACTACCTGGATCATCTCCAGTCCCCCGAAGACCTGGACGAGCGCCTGCGCGTGCTGCGTGCGCGCCTGCACAGCTGGACCGACCACCAGGACCTGATCCAAACCCTGGAGTCGGCCGGCCGGGCGCGCGAGGCCCTGGCGGCGGCCGAGGCCGGCCACAAGGCCCACCCCGACGCGCCGCGCCTGACCGAATTGCTGATCCGTGCCTACCAGCGCGATGGCTGGGACGAGGAGGCGCTGCGCCTGCGTCGTGAAGACTTCGATCGCCAGCCCGATGGCCCGCGCTATCACGCACTGCTGGAGGCGGTGCGTGCCGCCGGGGCGGATGTGCAGGCCGAGCGCAGCCGCATCTGGCACGCCCTGCAGCAGCGCGTGGCCGAGGCGCGGGGCTGGCAGGGGCAGCAACTGGGGGCCTTGATGCTGGACCTCTGGACCGACGAGGGCGATTGGGCGGCCGCGCTGGACTGGCTGCGCAGCCCGCGCGATGTGGGCCCAACCGCCCTGGACCGCCTGGCCCGCAGCCTGCCGCCCGAGCACGCGGCGGCGGCCGGCCAGATCTACAAGAGCTTGTTGGAGCGCGAGATGCCGCGCGCCAAGAGCCCCTACACCGCCGAGTTGCGCCTGGTGCGTGCAGGCCTGGAGCGCCTGGGCCCGGAAGCGGGCAGGCTGTGGCTGGCCTGGCTGCGCCTGGAGTACCGCGCCAAGCGGCACTTCATCGAGGGGTTGGTGGGGCTGTGACAATCCCGGGTTTCGCGCTCTGCCCCCTGCCTGACCATGTCGAACGCCCTCTACCAGTCCTCCCTGCATTCCCTGCCGCTGCTGGCGCGCGGCAAGGTGCGTGAAAACTACGCGGTGGGCGAAGACCGCATCCTGATGGTGGCCAGCGACCGCCTCTCGGCCTTTGACGTGGTGATGGGCGAGCCGATTCCCGGCAAGGGCGCGCTGCTCACGCAGATGGCGCTGTTCTGGTTCGAGAAGCTCAAGGACGTGGTGCCCAACCACCTGACCGGCGAGGACCCGCTCTCGGTCGTGGCGCCGGACGAGGTCGAGCAGGTGCGCGACCGCACCATGCTGGTCAAGCGCCTCAAGCCCCTGCCCATCGAGGCCGTGGTGCGCGGCTATCTGGCCGGCTCGGGCTGGAAGGAGTACCAGGCCACGCAGAGTGTCTGCGGCGTGCCGCTGCCAGCCGGCCTGCAGAACGCCTCCAAGCTGCCCGAACCCATCTTCACCCCGGCCACCAAGGCCGATGTGGGCGAGCACGACGAGAACATCGACTTCGAGCGCTGTGTCGGCCTGATCGGGCGCGAGATGGCGGAGAAGGTGCGTGCGGTGGCCATTGAGCTCTACCAGCGTGCGGCGGCCTACGCGCTGACCAAGGGCATCATCATTGCCGACACCAAGTTCGAGTTCGGTCTCGACGCCGACGGCACGCTGACGCTGATGGACGAGGTGCTGACGCCCGATTCTTCGCGCTACTGGCCGGTCGAGGGCTATGCCGTCGGCGCCAACCCGCCCTCGTACGACAAGCAGTTCGTGCGCGACTGGCTGGAGGCCCAGCCCTGGAACAAGACCGCGCCCGCGCCGGCCCTGCCGGCCGCGGTGATCGAACAGACCGCCGCCACCTACCGCAAGGCGCTGGAACGCCTGACCGGCTGATGAGCGGGGGCGCCTTCCACTCGCGTCTGCTGCGCCAGGTCGAACAGGAAATCGAGCAGGCCCAACAGGCCGGGCGGCAGCCCCTCGTGCAGACCCTGCGGGCGCGGCGCTGCGGCTTGCTGGTGCGCCAGGGCCAACTGGATCTGGCGCGTGCCGAACTGACGGCGCTCTACCAGGCCCTGTTTGCCAGCCCCCGACCCGAGCTGGGCGCCGGGCTGCACCTGGCCGAAGGGCTGCTGCAGTTCTACAGCGGCTACGACAGCCACGCCGCACGCGAGCGCCTGCTGCGTGCCGATGCGGTGGCCGCCGAGGCCGGCTGCACCGAGGTGCAGGCGGAGGCGCAAGCCTTCCTCGCGCACCTGGGCTTCGTGGACAACCAACCCGAGCTGGTGGTGCGGCATGCGCTGGCCGCACGGGCCCTGACCCAGCCCGAGCATGGAGCGGCCCAGGCGCGCTGGCATTTGGTGCTGGCGCTTTCCCATCACCTGGCGGACAGCCAGGAGGCGGCCCAGCCTTGGTACCAGCGTGCCCGTGCCCTGGCGGCTGGCTGCGGCGACGACGCCCTGATCTCGGCCCTGCTTTACAACATGGCCGTGATCCGCGTGGCGCGGCTGCGTCAGGCCGAGTTGTCCGACGGCGAGATGCGTGGGCCGGTGCCCATGGCGGCCGTGGATTCGGTCGCTCATTTCGATGGCGCCATGGGCGTGGCGGCGCTGGATCCGCTGACGCCGCTGCTGCGGGCCCAGGTGCTGGTGGCCGCCGGGCAGTTCGAGCAGGCCTTGCCCCTGTACCAGGACAGCCTGCCCGAGACCGTGGGCCTCGGGCTGGGGCGGCTGGGCTGCAGCCTGATGGCCGATCTGGCCTGGTGCCGTGCCCGCCTGGGTCAATTCGAGACCGCTCGCGCGCAGGCCCGCCAGGCCCTGCTGGAGATCGGGCCCAGCTGCCATGCCGATGATGTCGGCATCACACACGCGCGTCTGGCCCAGTTGCATGAGCACTTGGGCGAACCGGAACTGGCCGCGCAGCACCGTGTGGAGGCGGCACGGGCCTGGGCGGCCTGGCGCGAGCTGCAGGCGCGCTGGCGCACAGCGCTGGCTGAGGCGGGTTTGCAACAGCCCGAATGAGGCCCGGCGGAACCTCTGCACGCTGGTGCTGCGAGTGAAAAACACAGGGCCCGGAGTGCCGAGGGTTTTTCTGGGCAGGGATAGAGGGGATTCAGCGCAAGCGGCTCCGGCCGCACGCTGACGGGCTTCACCACGCGGTGCTTCAAAGCCCGGCCCTGCAAAGGGCGCACCGACAGGGTGACTTTGGTTCCGATTCCCTCAGGAGACCTTTATGCCTATCCCCCTGTCCGGCGCGCTGCGCCGTCTGCTGCCCGCCCTGGCCTTGCTGACCCTGGGTGCCCAGGCCACGGCCAGCACCCTCAATCAGAACGTGTCCTGGACCATCGACCGCTCCGGCACCAGCACCAAGTACCGCCTGGTGGCCTATGGCGATTCGATCTACGCCGGCTACAACGGCTCGACCCTGAACGCGGCCAAGTATTCAGCGCCCACGGTCGATGCCGAGTACCTGTCGGCCCAGTGGAATGCCGACATCGAGAGCGTGCGCCGCGCCAAGTCGGGTGCCGTGGCCAAGGATGTGTACGACAACAAGATCGTGGCCGAGCGCTCCTACATGCAGAGCAGCAACACCCGTGTCGTCACCTTCGAGATGTGCGGCAATGATGGGCTGCAGGCCCGCTCGGCGCTGAAGAGCCAGACCGGCACCTGCAATTACAGCGGCTTGGATGCCGCCGAGGCCAACTGCAAGCTCTACGTGGCCAAGGCGATGGACTACATCAACGCCAATGCCTATCCGGGCACCAAGCTCAAGGTCATCGGCAATCTGTACTACCCCGGTTACGCGGCCGACAACGTACAGAGCAGTTGCAAGGATGCCGGCACCGGCGCCACCATCAACCTGCAGAACAAGTTCCTGCCGGCGCTGGCGCGCATGAACTACTGGATGTGCGAATACGCGCGCCAGAAGGGCTTCGTCTGTGCCGACAACTTCGCCGAATACATGGGCGCCGACTACGACCGCAACGGCGACGGCATCGTCGATACCGACGGCCTGCGCTATGTGGCCGGCGAGAGCGAGTCCAACTACGTGACCCGCATCACCTCGACGCTGCGCGCCTCGATCCGCGACGCCAACACCCACTTCGTTTCAAGCAGCAGCAGCTACGACTACATCCAGTCCGACGACGTGCACCCCACCTACACCGGCGGCACGGTCAGCGCCGGCCTGTTCGGCGGCACGACGGGTTCGGGCGCACCGCGCTACACCAGCTTCAGCGGGGGCAAGAGCCCGCTGTGGAACCAGTACGGGCATGAGCGCATGGGCTGGCGGCTTTCCACCTCCAACCCGGTGGCGCCCTGAGGTCGCAGCGGGCAGCGGGCAGCGGGCGGCAGGGCCATGGCGCGCGATCCGCAAGGCGTTGCCTGGCAACCGGTCACGGTCTATCTGTTGCTTGCCCTTGGCCTGGTGCTGGTGGCGCTGGGCTTGCTCTGGCCGCAGGCTGAGCCTGCTTCCGACAGTGTGACGGCGGTGACCCCGGTGCCTGCAAGCCCTGCAAGGCCGCTGGAGGTGGCAGCCGTCCCGCCCGCGTCTGCCGCGCTGAACCCGGTGAACACCCACCCGGGCGAGCCGGCCGCCAGCACGCCGCACGCGGACGACCTGGCCGCCCATGTCCCGCCCGGCCAGGCCCCCGGCATGAAGGAAGTGATCGAGCGCCTGCACCAGGCCGGTGTGCACACCGGCCTGGGCGCCTTCAATCCGCCCGGCACGCGCCCGCCCTTGATCGGGCTGGCGGTACCGGAAGACTTCGTGCTGCCGCCCGGCTATGTGCGCCACCACCAGGCCACCGATGACGGCCAGCGCATCGAGGCCGTGCTGATGTTTGACCCCGACCACCCGCCGCCCGCCGCGGCCGGCCGCTCACTGGCCACGGCGCAGGAGCGCCTGGTGCCGCCCGAGCTGGCGCCGCCGGGCCTGCCGCCGCGGCGCATCGTCATCCCACCGCCCATTGAGCCGGGGAGGGCGGCACCCTGAACCCGAACTGGCGCGGCCGGCTGGGACTGCTGCTGCTCGGTACCCTGCTGCTGGCCCTCTATGTGCGCGGCGCCTGGGCGCTGGGCTTCGTGGCCCTGCTGCCCTGGCTGCGCCTGCTGGACGGCTGCCGCGACGCGCGCCACGCCCTGCTGGCCGGCTGGGCCCTGAGCCTGGCCTTCACGGCGGCCGGCTTCTCCTGGTTTGGCGTGGCCATCGGCCGGTTCACCGATTGGGGGCCGCTGCTGGGCACGACCGTGCTCCTGCTGGGCGCGCCGCTGTTCCAGCCGCAGCTGCTGATCTTTGCGCTGGTGCGCCAGCTCGCGCGCCAAGCGCACGGCACGCTGTGGAGTGCGCTGGCGGGCGCGTCGGCCTGGGTGGGGGCGGAATGGCTGCTTCCCAAACTGTTGGGCGACACGCTTGGGCATGGGCTTTATCCCGCCGAGCTGCTGCGCCAAGGCGCTGCCTTGGGCGGCGCGGCAGGCCTGAGCCTGCTGCTGTTGCTGGCCAACGAAGCGCTGACCCTTGCCTGGGCGCGGCGCCGGCAGGGGTGGAGGGCGCTGCGCGCGCCGCTGCTGGGCGCCGCGGCGTCGCCCTTGCTCCTGCTCGCCATGGGGCTGAGCCAGCCCCCCGCACCGCAGCAGGGCCCGCAGCTGCGCATCGGCCTGATCCAGGCCAATATCACGGACATCGAAGCGCGCCGCCGCGTTCATGGCAGCCACGCCGTGGTGCGCGAACTGCTCGACACCCATTTCGCGATGAGCTACGACGCCGTCGAGCGCCAGGGTGCCGACGCGGTGCTCTGGTCCGAGACCGTCTACCCCACCACCTTTGCCCAACCCAAGAGCGCAGCCGGCGCCGAGTTCGATCAGGAGATTGCCGCCATCGTCAACGCGGCCGGCGTGCCCTTTGTGTTCGGCGCTTTCGACCGCGATGCGGCTGGCGAGTACAACGCCGCCGCCTTCGTGGAGCCCGGGCGCGGCTTGCTGGGCTTCTACCGCAAGACCCGGCTGTTCCCGCTCACCGAGTACGTGCCGACCTGGCTGCGCGGCCTGCAACCGGCTTGGGCGGGCAACTGGCAACCCGGCAGCGGCGCGCGCGTGCTGCCCCTGCGCTTGCGCGACGGCCGTGAGGTGCCGGTGCAGGCGCTCATCTGCCGTGACGACGTGGACCCGAACCTGGCCATCGCCGCCGCCCGACAGGGCGCGCAAGCGCTGCTGACGATGTCGAACGACAGCTGGTTCAGCACGCAGGAGTTGGGCGCGCGCCTGCACCTGCAGGTGGCGGCGTTTCGCAGCGTGGAGACGCGACTGCCGCAGTTCCGCGTCACCACCAACGGCTTCAGCGCCGTCATCGACGCCCGTGGCACGCTGCGCGCCAGCAGCGCCATGAACGAGCG
>JBDHSJ010000019.1:0-31651 GCA_039808065.1 Burkholderiaceae bacterium
GCTGGCGCGCCGGCAATGGCAGTTCCAGCGCCAGCTGCGCGCGGGCCGCCTGCCGGCCGGTCATAGCCCGGCCTGGCTGGGCCTGTGGGGCGGCAGGCTGTGCCTCCCGCGCGACTTCCGCCAGCGCTTCGACGCCCGCGAACGGCGCCTGATCCGGGCGCACGAGCGCGTGCATGCGCGGCGCCGGGACAACCTCTGGACGCTGCTGGCCACCCTGCTGTGGCTGCTGAACTGGTTCAACCCGCTGGCCTGGTGGGCGCTGCGTCGTTTCAGGGGGGACCAAGAGCTGGCGGCCGACGCCCAGGTGCTGCGACGGCATCCGGGGGAACTGGGGCCCTATCTGCGCGCGCTTGCCAAGGCCCAACCGGGCCTCGCGCCGCTGGGGGCAGGCGCACCGTTTGCGAGCCCCTTCTCACCCCATCCCCTGGTCGAAAGGATTCGCCAAATGAAATCTCCCACCGCCCGCCGCTACCGCCCCTGGGTCGCCCTGCTCAGCAGCGCCCTGATGCTGGGCGCTGCCTGGGCCATCGCGCCCGCAACCGATCCGCAGGCCGCGCCAGCCGCCAGCGCCACCAAGGAAGATGCGCCCTTCGGCATCAACGTCCGCGTGGGCAACCGCCAGGCCGACCATCAAACGGTGCACCTGGATAGCGACGGCGCGGCCACCGTGCGGCTGAGCAGCTTCAAGGAAAAGGACCTGCTGCTGGTGCTGCGCGCCAAGCCCGATGGACAAGGCGGTGAACGGATTCACGCCGTGCTGCAGGTGGGCTTCCCGCAAAACAGCTCGACCGAGCTGCGATCCGAGGTCCGGCGCGGCGAGCCCGTGCAGGTGCAAATCGCCGACCCCGAGCGCCAGCAGGCCAGTGCTTGGGTCAGCATCCAACGCCAGCTGCCGTTCGACGAGCGCTGGGCCCTGGACCCCGACCAGAGCGGATCGGTCGCGTTCGACATTCAGGCCTATGTCGACGGCCAGGCGGTGGGCACGCAGCGGGCCCAGACGCCGCTGGGGCAGACCCTGGCCCTGGACCTGGGTGCGCAAGGACCGCTGACGATTCGCGGCAGCCTGCAAACCAGCGCCCGCGTGAACGCCCTGCTGGACCTGCGCTTCGAGTTGGAAGTGGGAGGGCGGCCGGTCAAGCCCCGGGTGGTCACCAAGGAGGGTGTCAAGGCCGTGATCGAGTTCAACAGCAGCGAAGAGCCACGCGTGGTGCGCCTCGAAGTCACCCCGCGGCGGCTGCGGCCCTGATCAGTCCGCCTTCTCCCGGCGCAGCCGCCGCAACCCCCAGGCCACCGCCCCCAGCACCGGCAACACCGCCAGCGCCACCAGCGCATCGGCCGAGGGCCACCAGGCCGGCAGCCCCGGCAGCTTGGCCAGGGCCTTGGCGCCATAGCCCACCAGGCCCAGCGCGTAGTAGCTGATGGCAACGACCGAGAGCCCCTCGACCGTCTGCTGCAGCTTGAGCTGCGCCTGCTGGCGCGTGGCCAGGGCGCGCAGCAGGTCCTGGTTGCCCTGCTCGCGCTGCGCCTCGATGCGCACGCGCGCCAGGTTCACCGCGCGGTTGATGCGCTCGCCTAATGCACCCAGGCGCCTCTCGGTGCTCTCGCAGTAGGCCATGGCCGGGGCGAAACGGCGGCTGAGGAAGCCGCCCAGGGTCTGCACGCCCACCATGCGCTGTTCGCGCAGGTCGTCCAGGCGCTGGCGCACCAGGGCGTGGTAGGCCCGAGTGGCCGAGAAGCGGTAGCCACTGCGCGCGCTGGCGTGCTCGACTTCGGCGGCCAGCGCGGTCAGCTCGGCGAAGGCAGCAGCGTCGTCACTGTCAGGGTCATGGGCGAGCGCGTCCACGGCCGCCTGCAGGCGACGCTCCAATGCGTCCAGGCGCTGCGATTCCGCTTGGGCGACCGGAAAGCCCTGCATGGCCAGCATGCGGTAGGCCTCGATCTCGCACAGGCGCTGGGCCTCGCGGGCGGCCTGGTCGCGCGGCAGGCCGAAGTCCAGCACCACGAAGCGCGTGAAGCCGTCGGGGCCGAGCTGCAGCTGGGTCAGCAGCGCGGCATTGCGGGCGTCGCCGATGAAGGCGCCCATCAGTGGTGCGCTGTCGTCGCCGGCGCCCCCTCCGCCGGCCCGCAAGGCCTCGCGGCACTGGCCGAGCAGCTCGTCGTCGCCACGCGCGGCCAGCATCAGCACATGGGTGGCGGCAATCAGGCGTCCGGCATCAGGGCGCTGGAACTCGGCCAGCAGGGCCTGGGGCAGGTCGTCCAGGGCACCGACCTGCTGCAGCGCCGCGCGCGCCTGCAGCGCGTCCTGCGGCCAGGTCCAGCTGCTCAGCGGGCGGTTCAGCTGCCAGCTGACGAACTCGCCATGGCGCTCGAACTTCAGCTCCCAGCCGGGCCCGGGCACGCGGGCATGGCGCTGGCCGGGCAGCGGGTCGGGGGCGCCGACCCAGCGGCACAGGGCCAGCAGGGCGGCGTCGGCGCGTTCGCCAGACATGTCGGCCAGCGCCCAGTACGAAACCACGCAGGGTGCACGCGCCGGCAGGGCCGGGCGGGCGTGCAGCTCCTGGTGCAGGGGCAGGTCCGAACGGGTCGGGAAGGCGGTCGGACTGGCTTGGGGGCGCTCCATGCGGGCCGATTCTGGGTGCCGCGCATGACAAAGCCCTTGCCCATTCACCAAGCCAGTGTTCAGCGTTCCCGCGCGCGCTGAAAACGGAAGATCTGGGGACCTTCCCTGCCGTCCAGCTCGGCCACCAGGCCATCGGCGCCCTCCAGTCGGTAGCGGATGGACTTGGGGTGGTCGTGCTGCGGGTTCTCGAACAGTGCCACTCCGGGCTCCAGCGCAGTCAGCGTGAACTCGGTCTTGGGCCGCCCGCCAGGCTGGGCCACATAGACCACCGAGCCGTCTTTGCGGAACTCGATGCGCAAGAACTCGAAACCGACGGCGCGCTGGGCCGCGCCCTCACCCTTGAGATTGCGCGCCACGCCCAGCATCAAGCCACCGGCGCCGTCGGTCCAGTGCTCCTGAAAGGTCAACGGGCCCTGGTGCCCTTCCCAGGCGCCCCGCATGAAGGCGAGATCGGCAGGGGCGGCACTGAGGCCGGCGGCAAGCAAGAGACTGGCAAGCATGGGGGCTCCTGAAGTGGCGGCCGCACCTTAGCGTGGCGCCCGCTGCCGGGTCTTGGAGAAATCGGACAAGCGCAGGAAGTGGGCAGTCAGCGGCGCCAGGTCGCGCAGCAGTTCGCGCGGGCTGGCGCCGCAGAAGGCGCGCACGTCGCGGCTGAAATGGGCCTGGTCGCAATAGCCGCCTTCGAGGGCTGCCTCGACCCAGGCCAGGGCCTCGTGTTCACGCGCCTGGGCGAACACACGCTGGAAGCGGGCCAGGCGCTGAAAGCGCTTCGGCCCGAGGCCCACCGCGGTTTCAAAGCGGCGGCGCAACTGGCGTTCGCTCCAGCCCAGCTCGGCCGCCAGGGCGGACAACTCGGCCAGCGGGCGTTCACGCAGGGCCTGCACGGCCTGGGTCAGGCGGGGTTCGATCGGCTGCCGGGGCAAGGCCTCCAGCCAGTCCTGCAGCTGTTCCAGGGCCTGACGCCAGGGCAAGGCCTGCCTCAGCGCCTGGGTCAGCGCCTGCAAGTCCTGGCCCAGCGCGCCGTCCAGATCGACGATGCGGCCACTGAAGCGTCGCAAGTCACCTGGCAACCAGGCCGCCAGGCCGGCGGGTTCGAAATGCACGCCCAGGCAGCAGACCGGACCGAGCGGACGCAGCAGCACCGGGCCCAGCTGTTGACCGACGAGCAGGCGCAGGCCCTGCGCCTGCCAGCCACCATCGGCCTGCTGCTGCGCATAGGGGCTGGCCAACTGGAACACCCATTCGGGGCTGCCGTCCGGCAGCACGGGCTGAACCGGCGCGTCAGCCGGCGCCTGCAGGCACCACAGGGAGTCCACCAGACCGCACAGGCTGGCACGCGCGGGGATGCGGCTGAAGCTCAAGTCCGCCCCAACGGCCGAGGCGCGCGGTGCCGCACCTGGCCGATCAGCCCGCCAGCGCCCGCAGCGCTTCACGCACCGCGGCGAGCTGCCGGCGTGACACCTGCAGCCACTCATTCACGGGCGCAACACGCACCGACCAGGTCTCGGCGGACTCGAGTTCGGCCGCACCGAAATCGGCCGGCAGCTCCTCTTCGCCGGGCTGGTGGCGCGCCAGCTCGCGTACCGCGGCCTTGGCCACCAGGGCATTGCGGTGCACGCGCAGGAAGCGGTGGCCCAGTCGCTGCTCGATGTCGTTCAAGCTGCCGTCCATCACATGGCGGTGCTGGGCGGTGCGAACCGTCAGGTACTTGAGCTCGGCCTTGATGTACAGCACCTCCGCCAACGGTACGCGCAGCACGCGGCCGCGCTCGTGAATGCTGAGTGCCTCGGCCTCTTCGGTCGGCCGCGGCTCCAACTGGGCTGCGGCCTCGCGCTCACGCAGGCGCTGGGCCACCCGCACCAGGGCGGACTGCAAACGTTCGGCGCGGAAGGGCTTGGTCAGGTAATCCACCGCGTCCAGGCCAAAGGCTTCCACAGCGTGCTTGGCGTGCGCCGTGACGAACACGACCAGGGGGCTGCCCGGGCGGTACTGCAGCGATTCCGCCAGCATCAGGCCGTCGGGCCCGGGCATCTGGATGTCCAGCAGCACCAGGTCGCAACCATGTTCGCGCAGCCAGGTCTGCGCCGCCGACGCCGTGCCGACTTCGGCCACCACTTCGGCATGGGGGTCGCGGCAGGTTTCAAGCAATGTGCGCAGGCGTGCACGGGCCAGGGGTTCGTCGTCGGCAATCAGAACGCGCAGGGGCGGCTGGGTGAGCATGCAGAGACCTTCCTTACAGGGGCAAGGTGATGCGGACGCAGTATTGCTGGGGCGTGGCCTCGATTTGCATGTCGGCGGCAACATCGTGCAACAGGGCCAGGCGCTCCCGCACATTGGCCAGCGCCAAGCCGTGGCCGCCCTGCCCTAGAGCAGCCAGGGTGTTGCAGACCGAAAGCTCGGCACGGCCCGCACGCCGACGCGTTCGCACCCACAGCTCGCCGCCGGCCTCGTTGGGCTCCACGCCGTAGCGCACGGCGTTTTCCACCAGGGGCTGGAGCAGCAGCGGCGGGACCCGGGCCGCGGCACAGGCCGGATCCAGCTCCCAATGCTGGCGCAAGCGCTCACCAAACCGCAGTTGCTCGATATCCAGGTAGCGGCGCGCCAACTCGATCTCGTCGGCCAAGGTGCAGGCCTGCTCATCCGGCGCCAGCGCCGCCTGGAACAGCTCGCCCAGGTCCTCCAGCACCTGCTCAGCCTGCTGCGGGTTCACACGCACCAAGGCAATGGCCGTATTCAGGGTGTTGAACAGGAAGTGGGGGCGGATGCGCGCCTGCAGCTCCACCCAACGCGCCTGCATGCCGCTGGGCGCCTGGGCCCGGGCGCGCAGCAGCAGCGCCTGCACCAGAAAGGCCGCCGCCGTGGCCCCGCACGTCGCCACGGCCAAACCACGAAAGGGGCTGACCGGGTCAGCCCCCACCAGGTCCATAAAGCGCGCACCCAACCACCAGGGCCCCCAGGCGCACAGAGCTCCCAATGCCATCAGGGCCAGGCGCACACGCAGCATCGGCCAAGCAGCCAGGCGCAGGTGCAGGCCGCACACCACCAGCAGCCAGGCCATCAGGGCCGGCACGCTCACGGCGCTGGCCTCCATGAAGCCATCCAACCACTCCGATGGGCTGCGTGCCATGGTGGCCAGCAGCAGCGCCAGCAGGCCCTGCACGCCCAGCAGCGCGCGCAGCACCACGCCGACATGGCAAAGCTCGAACACGGGCAGCGCCAGCGCAGGGGGCTCGCTGCGGTCCACGCGCTCGGCGTATTGGGAAACGGGGGCTTCGGTCGGCGTCATGGGGTGATTCCTAGAATCCTAGGCTTCCTTGCTGCCTTTGCGCCTCCATGTCTTCCAACCCCCTGGCCAACAAGGCCCAAGCCTGGTCCGCCCTGTTTGCCGAACCGATGAGCGAACTGGTGCAGCGCTACACCGCCAGCGTCGGCTTCGACCAACGCCTCTGGGCCGCCGACATCGAAGGCAGCTTGGCGCATGCCGAGATGCTGCACGCCCAGGCCTTGATTTCCGACAACGACTGGGCCGACATCCAGCGCGGCATGGCGCAGATCCGCGCCGAGATCGAAGCCGGCCAGTTCGAGTGGAAGCTGGAGCTGGAGGATGTGCACCTGAACATCGAGGCCCGCCTGACCGAGCTGGTGGGCCTGGCCGGCAAACGCCTGCACACCGGCCGCAGCCGCAACGACCAGGTGGCCACCGATGTGCGCCTGTGGCTGCGCAGCGAGATCGACGGCCTGCTGGAGCTGCTGCGCCAGGTGCAGGCCGTGCTGGTGGAGCGCGCCGAGCTGCACGCGGATGTGATCGCCCCCGGCTTCACCCACTTGCAGGTGGCCCAGCCGGTCAGCTTCGGCCACCACCTGCTGGCTTACGTGGAAATGTTCGCCCGCGATGCCGAGCGCCTGGCCGATTGCCGCCGCCGCGTCAACCGCCTGCCCCTGGGTGCCGCCGCCCTGGCCGGCACACCCTACCCGCTGGACCGCGAGCGCGTGGCACGCAGCCTGGGCATGGAAGGCGTGTGCCAGAACAGCCTGGACGCGGTGAGCGACCGTGACTTCGCCATCGAGTTCACGCACGCCGCCGCGCTGGCCATGATGCACATCTCGCGCCTGAGCGAAGAGCTGGTGCTGTGGATGAGCCAGAGCTTTGGCTTCGTGCGCCTGCCCGACCGCTTCTGCACCGGCTCGTCGATCATGCCGCAGAAGAAAAACCCCGATGTGCCCGAGCTGGCGCGCGGCAAGACCGGGCGCGTCTACGGCCACTTGATGGGCCTGCTGACCCTGATGAAGGGCCAGCCCCTGGCCTACAACAAGGACAACCAGGAAGACAAGGAGCCGCTGTTCGACACGGTGGACACCCTGCGCGACACCCTGCGCATCTTTGTGGAAATGCTGGCCGGCTTGGAAGCGCGTGCCTACAACCTGCGCGCCGCCGCCCAGAAGGGCCACGCCACCGCCACTGACCTGGCGGACTACCTGGTGCGCACCAAGGGCGTGCCCTTCCGCGACGCCCACGAGATCGTGGCTCACGCCGTGCGCGTGGCCAGCGAACAGGGGCTGGAGCTCGCGGCGCTGTCGCTGGCGCAGTTGCAGGCGATTGACGCCCGCATCGACGCCGATGTGTTTGGCCCGCTCTCGCTCGAAGGCTCGCTCGCCAGCCGCAAGGTGCTGGGCGGCACCGCGCCCGAGCAGGTGCGGGCTCAGATCGCGCGCCACCGCAGCCGGCTTGGCTGAACGCTGGATCGCCCACCTCGACATGGACGCGTTCTACGCGTCCGTTGAGCTGCTGCGCTATCCGCAGCTGAAGGGCCAGCCGGTCGTCATCGGCGGCCGGCGCGAGCACCAGCCGCGCCCCGGGGCGGACGGCCAGCTGCAGTTCTCCCGCCTGCGCGACTACACCGGCCGCGGCGTCATCACCACCGCCACTTATGCGGCGCGCGCCTTTGGCGTCCGCTCGGGTCTGGGCCTGATGAAGGCCGCCGCGCTGGCACCCGATTGCGTGCTGCTGCCGGTGGACGTCGAGGCCTACCGCGCCGCCTCACGCCGCTTCAAGGCCGCCGTGCGCGAGATTGCCCCGGTCATCGAAGACCGCGGCATCGACGAGATTTACATCGAGCTGAGCGAACTGGCCCAGGGGCGCGGCAGCGTGGCGCACGACCCGCTGGGCGGGCTCAAGCAGCTCGCGCAGGACATCAAGAACAACGTGCGCGCGGCCACCGCCCTGACCTGCTCCATCGGCCTGGCACCGAACAAGCTGCTGGCCAAGATCGCCAGCGAGCTGGACAAGCCCGATGGCCTGACCCTGATCCGCCCTGAGGATCTGGCCACTCGCATCTGGCCACTGAGCGTGCGCGCCATCAACGGCGTCGGCCCCAAGGCCGCACAGCGCCTGGAAGACCTGGGGGTGCACAGCATTGGTGAACTGGCCGCCTGCGACCCGGCCTGGCTGATCCAGCGCTTTGGCAAGAGCTACGGCGCCTGGCTGCACGAGTCCGCCCACGGGCGCGACGAGCGCCCGGTGGTGACGCACAGCGAGTCGGTCTCGATCAGCCACGAGACCACCTTCGAGCGCGACCTTCACGCCGTGCGCGACAAGGCCGAGCTTGGCGCCATCTTGACCCGGCTTTGCGAAGCGTTGGCGCGCGACCTGGCCAAGAAGAACCTGTCCGCCCGCACCATTGGCATCAAGCTCCGCTTCGAGGGTTTCAAGACGGTCACCCGCGACCAGACCCTGGAGGCGCCGGTGCAGGCAGCCGCCGACATCCGTCACGCTGCCGGGTTGTGCCTGAAGCGGGTGGACCTGAGCAAGCGCTTGCGCCTGATGGGCGTGCGGGCCGCAGGCTTGGAGGCGGCCGCAAGCGCCCCAGCCAGCAGCCCGCGCAGCCGCGTCAAGCCCTACCGGCCCAGCAATCAGCCCCTGTTCGAGGAATGAAAAAGGGGCCCGCGGGCCCCTGACACTTCAACCATCACCCCCACCTCGCGGCTTGCAAGCCGCTCGGAGCGATGAGGCAGCCGACCGTCCTCAGGACGGTCGGCTGTCCACATCACTCCCATTCAATCGTGGCAGGCGGCTTGCTCGACACGTCGTAAGTCACCCGGTTGATGCCGCGCACCTCGTTGATGATGCGCCCGCTGACCTTCTTCAGCAGCCCATAGGGCAGCTCGGCCCAGTCGGCGGTCATGAAGTCGCTGGTCTGCACGGCGCGCAGGGCCACCACGTAGTCGTAGGTGCGGCCGTCGCCCATCACGCCCACGCTCTTCACGGGCAGGAACACGGTGAAGGCCTGGCTGGTCAGCTCGTACCAGCTCTTGCCCGTGGCCTCGTCCTTCCAGCCACGCAGCTCTTCGATGAAGATGGCGTCGGCACGGCGCAGCAGGTCGGCGTATTCCTTCTTCACTTCACCCAGGATGCGCACGCCCAGGCCCGGGCCCGGGAAGGGGTGGCGGTAGACCATCTCGGCCGGCAGGCCCAGGGCCACGCCCAATGCGCGCACCTCGTCCTTGAACAGCTCACGCAGGGGTTCCAGCAGCTTCAGGCCGAGCTGCTCGGGCAGGCCGCCCACGTTGTGGTGGCTCTTGATGGTGGTGGCCTTCTTGGTCTTGGTGCCACCGCTCTCCACCACATCCGGGTAGATGGTGCCCTGGGCCAGCCACTTGGCGCCCTTGTGGCCCTTGTCGCCGGCCTTGAGCTTCTCGGCCTCGGTCTTGAACACGTCGACGAACAGGCGGCCAATGATCTTGCGCTTCTGCTCGGGGTCGGTCACGCCGGCCAGCTCCTTCAGGAAGAGCTCGCTGGCATCGACCCGCACCACATGGGCATGCAGCTTGCCTTCGAACATCTCCATCACCGCATCGCCCTCGTTCAGGCGCAGCAGGCCGTGGTCGACGAAGACGCAGGTCAGCTGGTCGCCGATGGCGCGGTGGATCAGCGCCGCCGCCACCGAGGAATCGACGCCGCCCGAGAGGCCGAGGATGACTTCCTCGTCGCCCACCTGCTCGCGGATCTTGGCGACCGCCTCATCGATATAGCTGCCCATCTGCCAGTCGCCCTGGCAGCCCGCGATGTCGCGGACGAAGCGGCGCAGCATGGCCTCGCCCTTGACGGTGTGCGTCACCTCGGGGTGGAACTGCACGGCGTAGAAGTGGCGGCTCTCGTCAGCCATGCCAGCGATCGGGCAGCTCGGCGTGCTGGCCATCAGCTTGAAGCCCGGCGGCAGGGCACTGACCTTGTCGCCGTGGCTCATCCAGACCTTGAGCATGCCGTGGCCCTCCGGCGCGCTGAAGTCTTCGATGCCGCTGAGCAGCTGCGTGTGGCCGTGCGCCCGCACCTCGGCATAGCCGAACTCGCGGTGGTCGCTCCAGCTGACCTGGCCACCCAATTGCACCGCCATGGTCTGCATGCCATAGCAGATGCCCAGCACCGGCACGCCCTGCACCCACACCTGCGCCGGGGCGCGCAGCTCATGGTCTTCGTAGGTGCTGGCGTGGCTGCCGCTCAGGATGATGGCCTTGGGCTTGAACTCACGGATGAATTCGTCCGACACATCGTTCGGATGGATCTCGCAATACACCTGGGCTTCGCGCACACGGCGGGCGATGAGCTGGGTGACTTGCGAGCCGAAGTCGAGGATCAGGACCTTGTCATGCATGGGAATTCACCTGAAGAGCAGCTTGGGAAGGATGGCGGCGCTGGTAGGCCAGCGCAAAGACGAGGGCCAGCGCCTGCAGCGCGGCACAGAGCAGGAAGGGTGCGCCGATGCGCCAGTCGCCCTGGGGCAGATGAGCCACGAGCGTGAGCAGTCCCGGGCCGATCAGTGGGCCGAGCACCGCCATCAAGCTGTTCAGGCCGGCGACCGCGCCCATGGTGGCGCCCTGGCGTGTGGCGTCCACGCTGTTGGAGACGATGCTCTGGATCGCCGCCGTGGCCGCGTAGCCGAAGACATTGAAGACGATCAGCACGATCAGCATCCAGCCTTCCGGCGCCAGCGCCCAGCCGAAGTAAGTGAGGCTGCTGGACACCAGCGACAGCACCACCAGGCGCGGCGTGGCAAAGCGCTTGAGCAGGCGCGGCAGCAGAAAGCCCTGCACCAACACCGACATGAAGCCGACGGCGAACAGCGACAGGCCGTTCTCCTTCGGCCCCCAGCCGAACTTGAAGGTGGTGAACAGCACCCAGCTCGAATGCAGGATGAACTGGGCCAGCGCCGACAGGCCGATCACCACCACCAGCACACCCACGTCCTTGAGCTCGCCGAGCTTCTTCAGGCTGCTGATCGGGTTGGCGGTGCGCCAGTCAAACTCGCGCCGCTTGTCCAGCGGCAGGGATTCCGGCAGCACGAAGTAGCCGTACGCCAGGTTCACCAGGGCCAGACAGCCCGCCACCACGAAGGGCAGACGCAGATCAATGGCGCCCAGCATGCCGCCAGTGGCAGGGCCCAGGATGAAGCCGATGCCGAAGGCCGCCCCCAGCTGCCCGAAGCGCTTGGCGCGTTCGGCCGGCGGGGTGATGTCGGCCACATAGGCATTGGCCACCGAGATGTTGGCCTGCATGGCGCCGCTCACCAGCCGGATGGCCACCAGCATCCACAGCGCCGTGGCGGCGGCAGTGACAAAGAAGGACAGCGCCAAGCCGCTGAAACCGAGCAGCAGCACCGGCCGGCGACCGTACTGATCGGACAGCGCGCCCAGGATGGGCGAGCCGATGAAATTGGCCAGGCCGAAGGCACCGGCCACCCAGAGGTAGGCCACCGCATGGTCGGCTTGGCTGCTGGAGAAACTGCCCGCAATGGCCGGCAGCACGGGAATGATCAGCCCGATGCTGATCATGTCGATCAGCACCGTGGCAAAAATGAAGGCCATCGAGGCCTGGCGGTTGCGCATCGCTCAAATGAAGAAGAGGCGGGGTGCTGACCCCGCCTCTTCCTTCCTCTCTTGCTTACTCCGCCCGGTAGTTGGGCGCTTCCTTGGTGATCTGCACATCATGGACATGCGACTCACGCATACCCGCCGAGGTGATCTCGACGAACTCCGCCTTGTCCTGCATGTCTTGGATCGACGCGCAACCGCAGTAATGCATCGAGGCCCGCAGACCGCCCGCCATCTGGAAGATCACCTGCACCACCGAGCCCTTGTAGGGCACCTGGCCCTCGATGCCCTCGGGCACCAGCTTGGAGGTGTTCGGGTTGTTGCCGCCTTCCTGGAAATAGCGGTCGGCGCTGCCCTTGGCCATTGCGCCCAGCGAGCCCATGCCGCGGTAGCTCTTGTAGCTGCGGCCCTGGTAGAGGATCAGGTCGCCCGGCGCCTCTTCCGTGCCGGCAAAGGCGCCACCCATCATCACGGCATCAGCGCCAGCAGCAATGGCCTTGGCCAGGTCGCCGCTGAAGCGCACACCCCCGTCGGCGATCACCGGCACGCCCGAACCCCGCAAAGCGCTGGCGACGTTGTCGATCGCGGTGATCTGGGGCACGCCCACGCCGGCCACGATGCGGGTGGTGCAGATCGAGCCCGGGCCGATGCCGACCTTGACGCCGTCGGCACCGGCTTCGGCCAGCGCACGCGCCGCCGCTGCGGTGGCGATGTTGCCGCCGATGACGTCGACCTGCGGGTACTGGCTCTTGACCCAACGGACCTTGTCGAGCACGCCGGCGCTGTGGCCATGCGCGGTGTCGACAATCAGAACGTCCACACCAGCCTTGACGAGGCGCTCGACGCGCTCTTCGGTGTCGTCGCCAAAGCCCACTGCGGCACCGACACGCAGCTTGCCTTGGGCATCGCGGGCAGCGTTCGGGAAGCTGGTCTGCTTGGTGATGTCCTTCACCGTGATGAGGCCACGCAGGTCGAAGGCGTCATTCACCACCACCAGGCGCTCCAAACGGTGCTTCTGCAGCAGCGCCTTGGCATCGGCCAACGAGACGCCTTCCTTCACGGTGACCAGGCGCTCGGCCGGCGTCATGATCTCGCGCACCGCCACATCCATGCGGGTTTCGAAGCGCAGGTCGCGGCCGGTGACGATGCCGACCACCTTCTTGCCCTCGACGACCGGGAAGCCGCTGACGCCGTGCTGGTGGCTGAGCGCCAGCACTTCGTGCACCTTCAAGTCGGGCCCGATGGTGATCGGGTCGCGCAGCACGCCCGATTCATAGCGCTTGACGCGAGCCACCTCGGCCGCCTGCGCGGCCGCCGGTAGGTTCTTGTGGACGATGCCGATGCCGCCCTCCTGGGCGATGGCAATCGCCAAGCGGGCTTCGGTGACCGTGTCCATCGCCGCCGAAACAATCGGCAGGTTGATGCGGATACGGCGCGTCAGCTGGGTGGAAAGATCGGTGTCGCGCGGCAACACCGTCGAGAACGCAGGGACCAACAACACATCGTCGAAGGTCAACGCTTTGCCAAGAAGGCGCATGGGGAAAGCTCCAGACGCAAAGCGGGATTATAGAGAGCACTGCGGGTAAGCCCTGGCGGGGCGGGGTCGGGCTAGACTGGCCGCTCGCTGTTCACCTGCCTGACCACCATGACTGCATTCCGTTCGGCCAGCCTCCTTGCTCTGTGCGTGTTGATGACGCTGGGTTCCGCTCAGGCCCAGGGCCAGTGGAAATGGCGCGACGCCAACGGCAAGGTGCAGTACAGCGACCGTCCGCCGCCGCAAGGCACGCCGGAAAAGGACATCCTGGCCCGTCCGGCCAATGCAAAGAAGCCAGTGCAGATCGTGCCGTATGGCGTCAAGGCCTCAGAGCCTGGTGCCTCCGCGCCCGCCGATGCTGCCAGCACGGCCGCAGCCAAGCGCGAAGCGGAAGCCAAAAGCAAAGCGGCCAAGGAGAGCGAAGCGCAGCTCAAGGCAGAAGAGAAGCGCAATGCTGAAATTCGCGCTCAGAACTGCGCGAGCGCCAAACAGCAATTGGCGACGCTGGAATCCGGCATTCGCATTGCCCGTGTGACCGAGAGCGGCGACCGCATGATCATGGACGATGCCACACGCGCCTCGGAGATCGCCAAGATGAAGGCGGTGATCGCCTCCGAGTGCAGGTAGAGCTTAGCGCCGCGTTGGCGGAATCAGCAGGGTCGGAAAGCTGACCGGCAGCGTGGCCGGGAAGTCCCGGCTGAAGTGCAGGCCGCGGCTCTCATGCCGCATCAGGGCTGACCGCACGATCAGCTCGGCGCAATCCACCAGATTGCGCAGCTCCAGCAGATCGCGGTTGACGCGGAAGTTCGCGTAGTACTCCAGGGTCTCGGCGCGCAGCAGCTCGATGCGGTGCAGTGCGCGCTCCAGGCGCTTGGTGGTGCGCACGATGCCGACATAGTTCCACATCAAGAGGCGCAGTTCGTCCCAGTTGTGGGCGATGACGACTTGCTCGTCAGCGTTTTCCACCTGGCTTTCATCCCAGGCCGGCAGCGCGGCCATGCTGGACTGCGCTTCGGCCGCGATGCGGGCGGCGCAGGTCTGGCCCAGCACCACGCATTCCAGCAAGGAGTTGCTGGCCAGGCGGTTGGCGCCGTGCAAGCCGGTATAACCGGTCTCGCCGACAGCAAAGAGGCCCGGCAGATCGGCCCGCCCGTCCAGATCGGTGACCACGCCGCCACAGGTGAAATGCACCGCGGGCACCACCGGAATCATCTGCTTGGCGATGTCGATGCCCAGCTTCAGGCAACGGGCGTGGATAGTGGGGAAATGGCTCTTCAGAAACGCCTCGCCCAGATGGCGGGCGTCCAGCCAGACATGGTCCACGCCGTGCTTCTTCATCTCGAAGTCAATGGCGCGGGCCACGATGTCACGCGGCGCCAACTCGGCGCGCTCGTCGTGCTCCGGCATGAAGCGGTGACCATTGGGCAGCTTCAACTGCCCGCCCTCCCCGCGCAAGGCCTCGGTGATGAGGAAGCTGCGTTCCTGGGGGTGGTAAAGGCAGGTCGGGTGGAACTGGATGAACTCCATGTTCGCCACCCGGCAGCCGGCCCGCCAGGCCATGGCCACACCGTCGCCGGTGGCGGTGTCGGGGTTGGTGGTGTAGCGATACACCTTGCCCGCGCCGCCGGTAGCGAGCACCACGGCCTGGGCGGCCACGGTGTCCACGCGTCCGCTGTCGATGTCGAGTGCATAGACCCCGTAGCAACGCGTCGGCTCCTCGCGCTTGAGGTGGCGGCTGGTGATCAGGTCCACCGCCATCCAGCGCTGGCGCAGTTGGATATTGGGGTGGGCGGCGGCCTTGGCCAGCAAGGCATCGTGGATAGCCTTGCCGGTGGCGTCTGCCGCGTGGGCGATGCGCCGCACCGCATGGCCGCCCTCGCGCGTCAGGTGCAGGCCCAAAGGCCCGGCGTCGTCCTGCGTGAAGGGCACGCCCTGACCTACCAGCCATTCGACCGCCGCGGCACTGCGCTCGGCAATGAAGCGCGCGGTGGCCTCGTCCACCAGTCCGGCACCGGCGTCAGCCGTGTCGCGCACATGCGAGTCGATCGAGTCGTCGCTGCCCAGCACGCCGACGATGCCGCCCTGTGCCCACGCAGTGGCGGCCTCGGTCAGCTCGCGCTTGGCCAGTACCACGACCGGCAGGCTGTCCGCCAGATGGAGGGCGACGGTCAGCCCCGCCAGGCCGGCCCCAATGATCACCACCGGTGCGGCACCGGCCTCATGCGTTTGCGTCATGCCGGCATTGTCCAAGCAAGCAGAAGCCCCCGGCGAAGGCAGCTTCGTCGGGGGCAGGTGGTGTGATTCGGTTCAGTGAACCACCCGTGCGAAGCTGAACTCGCCCTCCGCCACATCCACAGGCACGATGTCTTTCGGGCCGAACTTGCCTTGCAGGATCAGCTTGGCCACCGGGTTCTCAATGCGCTGTTGAATCGCTCGCTTGAGTGGCCGGGCACCGAACACGGGGTCGAAGCCGACCTTGGCCAGTTCGTCCAGCGCCGCCTCGCTGACCTCCAGCTTCATCTCCTGCGCAGCCAGGCGCTGCTCCAGATGACGCAGTTGAATGCGCGCGATCGATTTGATGTGTTCCTGCCCCAGCGCATGGAAAACCACGGTTTCGTCAATGCGGTTCAGGAACTCGGGGCGGAAGTGGGCCTTGACCTCGTGCATGACGGCCTCGCGCACCACCTCGTCACCCTGCCCGGCCAGCGCCATGATGTGCTGGGAGCCTAAGTTGCTGGTCATCACAATCACCGTATTTTTGAAGTCCACCGTACGGCCCTGGCCGTCCGTCAGGCGGCCGTCGTCCAGCACCTGCAGCAGCACATTGAAGACGTCGGGGTGGGCCTTCTCCACCTCGTCAAGCAGCAGCACGCTGTAGGGCTTGCGGCGCACGGCCTCGGTCAGGTAGCCGCCCTCGTCGTAGCCCACATAGCCCGGAGGCGCGCCAATCAGGCGGCTGACCGAGTGCTTTTCCATGAACTCGCTCATGTCGATGCGGACCATGTGGTCCTCGCTGTCGAACAGGAAGCCGGCCAGGGCCTTGCACAGTTCGGTCTTGCCCACGCCCGTAGGGCCCAGGAACAGGAAGGAACCGAGCGGGCGGTTGGGGTCGCTCAGGCCTGCGCGGCTGCGACGAATGGCGTCGGCCACGGCCACGATGGCCTCGTCCTGGCCCACCACACGCTGGTGCAGCTTGTCTTCCATGGCCAGCAGCTTGTCGCGCTCGCCCTGCATCAGCTTGCTCACGGGAATGCCGGTGGCGCGCGCCACGACTTCGGCAATCTCCTCGGCACCCACCAGGGTGCGCAGCAGCTTGGGCTTGTCGGCCTTGCTGCCCTGGCCTTCCTTGGCCTGAGCCTCGTGCAGGCGCTTCTCCAGTTCGGGCAGCTTGCCGTACTGCAGCTCGGCCACCTTATTGAAGTCGCCTTTGCGCTTGAGCTCCTCGATCTGCGTCTTGATGCGATCGATCTCCTCCTTGACATGGGCCGAGCCCTGGGCCTGGGCCTTCTCGGCCTTCCAGACCTCTTCCAGGTCGGCGGCCTCACGCTCCAGCCTGCTGATCTCTTCCTCGATCAGGCCCAGGCGCTTCTGTGAGGCTTCGTCCTTTTCCTTCTTGACGGCCTCGCGCTCGATCTTTAGCTGGATCAGCCGGCGGTCCAGCTTGTCCATCGCCTCGGGCTTGGAGTCGATCTCGATCTTGATCTTGGCCGCCGCCTCGTCGATCAGGTCGATCGCCTTGTCGGGCAGAAAGCGGTCGGTGATGTAGCGGTGGCTCAGCTCGGCCGCGGCCACGATGGCCGGGTCGGTGATCTCCACGCCGTGGTGCACCTCGTATTTCTCCTGCAACCCGCGCAGGATGGCGATGGTCTGCTCGACGCTGGGCTCACCGACCAGCACCTTCTGGAAGCGACGCTCCAGCGCCGCATCCTTCTCGACGTACTTGCGGTACTCGTCCAGCGTGGTCGCGCCGATGCAATGCAGCTCGCCGCGCGCCAGCGCGGGCTTGAGCATGTTGCCGGCATCGATGGCACCCTCGGCCTTGCCGGCCCCCACCATGGTGTGGATCTCGTCAATGAAGAGAATCACCCGGCCCTCTTCCTGGGCCACTTCCTTCAGCACGGCCTTCAAGCGCTCTTCGAACTCGCCACGGAACTTGGCACCGGCCAGCAAGCCGGCCATGTCCAACACCAGCACGCGCTTGTTGCGCAGGGAATCGGGCACCTCTCCGGCGTGGATACGCTGGGCCAGACCTTCGACGATGGCGGTCTTGCCCACGCCCGGCTCGCCGATCAGCACCGGGTTGTTCTTGCTGCGGCGCTGCAGCACCTGGATGGCGCGGCGGATCTCGTCGTCGCGGCCGATCACCGGGTCGAGCTTGCCCTGGGCGGCGCGCTCGGTCAGGTCGAGCGTGTACTTCTTCAGCGCCTCGCGTTGGCCTTCGGCTTCGGGGTTGTCCACTTTGTCGCTGCCGCGCACAGCCTTGAGGGCCGCTTCTAGCGCTGCGCGATTCAGGCCATGGCCCCGCGCCACGCCGGCCAGATCGGTCTTGGCGTCGGCCAGCGCCAGCAGGGCCATCTCGCTGGCGATGTACTGGTCGCCCTGCTTGGCGGCCTCGCGCTCGGCGCCCTGCAGCAAGGCCATCAGGTCACGGCTTGGCTGCACGGTTTGGCCCCCGCCCTCCACCTGGGGCAAGCCGCCCAGCAAACCCTCCACAGCGCCTTTCAGCGCGGCCACCTTGACGCCGGCGCGGTCCAGCAGGGCGCGCGGGCCATCGGGCTGGGCCAGCATCGCGGCCAGCAGGTGCACGGGCTCGATGTAGGGGTTGGAGCGGGTAACGGCCAGGCTTTGGGCGTCGGCCAGGGCTTCTTGCAAGCGGGTGGTGAATTTGTCAGGACGCATGGGGTTTCCTCCGGAATGCCTGCCATGTGGGCCCTGAGCTTGGCATTTCAAGCCAAGCGCGCCTTGCGCCGTGTCAAAGGCTGCGCGCCAGCCAGGCCCCGAGTGCGGCCGCTCCCAGGGCCCCCAGCACGTGGGTCAGGCTGTGCAGCGCCGCCAGCCCCCATGCGCCGCGCTGAAGCAGGGTCAGGGATTCGGCGGAGAAGGCACTGAAAGTCGTCAGCCCGCCCAGGAAGCCGGTCACCAACAGCAAGCGCCAAAAGGCCTGGTCGGGCCGCGCCAGCACCACCAGGGAGGCGCCAATCAACAGCCCGCCCACCAGGTTCACCACCAGCGTGCCGAGCGGAAAACCGCCCCAGCGGGCATTCAGCCACAGCCCGGCCTGCCAGCGCAGCAGCGCGCCGGCGGCCGCGCCCAGGGCCACGGCCAGGGCTTGGTTCATGCGCTGTTGCGGTCGCTGATGCCCCAGCGGGCCAAGGCGGCGTCGTCGGCCTCGCGGGCGTCCACCCACTGCGCGCCGTCCGGGCCGTGCTCCTTCTTCCAGAACGGCGCCTGGGTCTTCAGATAGTCGATCAGGAAGGCGCAGCCGTCCAGCGCGGCCTGGCGGTGCGGGCTGGCCGTGAGCACATAGACGATGGGTTCGCCCACGGGCAAACGGCCGACGCGGTGCCAGACCTCGGCGTGGTGCAGGCCGAAGCGCGGCCGCGCCTGATCGATCATGGCTTCGATGGCGCGCTCGGTCATGCCCGGGTAGTGCTCCAGTTCCAGGGCCTGCAGGCCGCCGCCGGGCAGATCCCGCACCACGCCCAGAAAGCTGGCGATGGCACCGACTTCGGCGGCCAGGCCGCGCTGCCAAGCCTGACTCAAATCCAGCGGCTGTTCACAGATATGCACGGGCATGCAGGAAATTGTGGCACCCAGGCCGCGCAGGCCCTTGCACAATGGGCCGAAGTCTTCGCCCCGAGAGGCCACCATGCACTGCATCGCCCAAGCGTCCATGACGCGTTTTGCCGCCGCGCACCGCGACCCCCGCAACATCGCCCTGCACTGCTGGGGCGTGCCCATGGTGCTGATGGGCCTGGGCCTGCTGCTGCGCGACCTCTCCGACCTGGGCTGGGCGCTGGCCTTCACCACCTCCGGCCTGCTCCTGCAGTCGGTGGGCCACTGGTACGAAGGGCGCCGTCCGGCCATGGGCCTGGCGGGCTGGCTGCTGGCACCGATGTTCGTGGGCCTGCAGGGCCTGCACCGCCTGGGTTGGGCACGGCAGTGCTGGGCCGAAGTGGAACGCGACGCCGGCCCGCGCCGCCTGCGCGATCTGGCCCATTCCCGCTGATTTCCAGCCCCCCGATGCTGAAGAAGACCGACAAAGGCAAGCAGGAGATTGCCACCCGGGCCCATGGCCTGCGTCAGTCAGCACGTTCGGTGCTGCTGACGATTGACGGCAAGCGCAGCGAGGCCGAGCTGCGCGCCCTGATGCCGCCCGCGCTGGCGCAGGAGTTGGACCGGCTGCTGCAGGAGGGCTTCGTCGAGAACGAGGTCACCGCGCCGCCGCCGGCTGCTCCTCCGCCACCACCGGCTGCCGCAGATCCGCTGCAGAAACGCCAGGAAGCGGCCCGCGCCGTCACCGAGGCGCTGGGTCCCCAGGGTGACCACCTGGCCCTGCGCATCGAGCGCTGCAAGACGGCAGAGGAGCTGCAGGAGGCGCTCTTCTTCGCCTATCAGGTGATGGGCGACCTGGGTCGCAGCCGTCACGCCCAGGCTTTCGCCGAGCGCTTCCAGATCAAGCTCTGATCAAGTCGCTTTTGAGATCGTGATGGTGGGGAACTTGGACGAGTAGTCCTTGCCCAGTTTGCCCACCGCCACCGCCACCTGGCGCGCCAGCGCCTTGTAGAGGCCGGCAATCGCGCCGTCGGGCTCGGCCACCACCGGCGGCGTGCCGGCGTCGCTCTGCTCGCGGATCGAGCGCTGCAGCGGCAGTGCGCCCAGGTAAGTCAAGCCAAACTGCGCCGCCATGGCCTTGCCGCCGTCGGCGCCGAAGATGTGCTCGGTGTGGCCGCAGTTCGGGCAGCAGTACACCGCCATGTTCTCCACCAGGCCGAGCATCGGCACGCCCACCTTCTCGAACATGCGCACGGCCTTCTTGGCGTCGATCAGCGCGATGTCTTGCGGGGTGCTGACGATCAAGGCACCCGTGACCGGTACGCGCTGGGCCAGGGTGAGCTGGATGTCGCCGGTGCCGGGCGGCAGGTCCACCACCAGGTAGTCGAGGTCGTCCCAGTTGGTCTGGCGCAGCAGCTGCTCCAGCGCACCGGTGGCCATCGGCCCCCGCCAGACCATGGCCTGGTCTTCATCCACCAGGAAGCCGATCGACATCAGCTGCACGCCATGGCTCACCAGCGGGCTCATGGTTTTGCCGTCCGTACTTTCCGGGCGGCCCTGCGCGCCCATCATCATGGGCACCGAGGGGCCGTAGATGTCAGCGTCCAGCAGCCCCACACGGGCGCCTTCAGCGTGCAGGGCCAGGGCCAGGTTGGCGGCGGTGGTGCTCTTGCCCACCCCGCCCTTGCCGGAGGCCACGGCAATCAGGTTCTTGACGCCCGGCAGGGGCTGCAGGCCGCGCTGCACCGCATGGGCCACGATGCGCTGGGTGACCCGCACCTCGTCAGCACCCAGCGCTTGTGTGAGTTCGCTGGCGATCGCTCCGTGCTGGCTGGCGGCCGGGTAGCTCAGCTCGATTTCCACCAGCAGGCGCCCATCCCGCTCGTGCACGCCCTTGAGCTGCTTGCTGGCGCTCCAGCTCTGGCCCGTACCGGGGTCAATCAGGGTGGCGAGCTGGTCCAGGGCGGCTTGTTCTCGGGGCGTGGTCATGGGGGTTCCTCTTCGGGGCGGCGAGTTTAGGCGGCCCCGGAACAACCCTTGTTTTGAACATTTCGACAATTAACAATGACATTTCGATCTGTACGTCCTACATAACGCAGCAAAGTCTCCACTTCTGTTTGACAAGGCATCCCGCGAAACTGACGTCATTGCAGCTTTCCACCCACGCCTATGCGCTCCAACCGCCACACCGCCAGCCCCCTGAGCACGACCTTTGTCAGCGTCTCCAACATGGTGCGCCTGATCCAACGCAAGGGTCTCAGCGCCTGTCTGGTCGGGGTCGCGGATCGCATCGAGCAGGAATTCCTGCGCTGGGAAGCGTTTGACAAGAGCGCCCGCATCGCTTGCCACTCGGCGGATGGCGTGGTCGAGCTGATGCCGATTGCGGACGACCAGCAGTTCAGCTTCAAGTACGTCAACGGCCACCCCAAGAACACCCGCTTCGGCCTGCCCACGGTGATGGCCTTCGGTCTGCTGGCCGATGTGGAAACCGGTGCGCCGCGCTTTCTGTCGGAACTGACGTTGACCACCGCCATCCGCACCGCCGCCATGTCGGCTCTGGCCGCCAAGAAGCTGGCCCGCCCGAACAGCCGCACCATGGCCCTGATCGGCAACGGCGCGCAGTCGGAATTCCAGGCGCTGGCCTTCCGCGACATCGTCGGCATCCGCGAACTGCGCCTGTTCGATGTGGACCCCGCCGCCACCGCCAAGCTGGTGGCCAATCTGCAGGGCCAGGGCCTTGAGATCACCGTGTGCGCCAGCACCGCCGAGGCCGTGAAGGGCGTGGACATCATCACCACGGTCACGGCCGACAAGACCAACGCCACCATCATCACGCCCGAGATGGTCGAACCCGGCATGCACATCAACGGTGTGGGCGGCGACTGCCCCGGCAAGACCGAGCTGCACCGCGGCGTGCTCGAAATGGGCGCGGTGTTCTGCGAGTTCGAGCCGCAGAGTCGTATCGAAGGCGACATGCAGCAGATGCCGGCTGGCTTCCCCGTCACCGAGTTCTGGGAAGTGCTGGCCGACCGCAAGCCGGGCCGCGTGAGCGCCGAGCAGGTCACGGTGTTCGACTCCGTCGGCTTCGCCCTGGAAGACTTTGCCGCCCTGTGCTTCATGCGCGACGCCGCGGCCGAGTTCGGCATTGGTGAGCAGATCGAGCTGGTGCCGAACAACCCGGATCCGAAGAACCTGTTCGGCCTGCTGGGCACGCAGCGTGCCCAGCTCAAGCGCGCCGCCTAAGTTCTTTACATCCCCCTGGTCAACCCGAATCGAGGCCTCCCGTTGTGGAGGCCTCGGTCGTTTCTGACCTCGGAGGATCCATGAACCGCCTGTTCCAAGCCACCCTGCTCGGCCTGCTGGCCACCAGCCTGTCAGGCTGCATCGTGCTCAGCCCCGGCCATCGCGGGGGTCATTTCGGCCATTCGGAGGTGCGCGTCGGGGTTCCGGTGCCGGCCGTGGTGATCCGCGGGCACTCGCATCGCTACGGCGATCGCTACGACCGCTACGACGACCGTGAGTACCGCGGCCCGCGGCGCTACTGAGCCAGGCGCCTCATCGAAAGGTGGCCAGCAAGATGTTGGTCTCGGTGTTGGCGATGCCCTTGATCAGGCGGATGCGCTCCAGCACCTTGGAGAGCTCCGCCATCGACTCCGCGCGCAGCTCCGCCAGCAAGTCCCAGCGGCCATTGGTGTCGTGCAGGCTCTCCACCGCCGGCTCACCCAGCAGGGCGGCGGTGACGGCGCGGGTCTGGTTGCCTTCCACCAGCACACCCATCCAGGCGCGGATGTAGTTCGGCTCGGCCTCGGGCTTGAGCCGCACGGTGTAGCCCACGATGACCTGATCGTCTTCCAGCTTGCGCAGACGGTTGGTCACCGTGCCGCGCGACACACCCAGCTTGGCGGCCAGCGCAGCCACGTTCATGCGCGCGTCCTTGCGCAGCAGGGCAATCAGTTGGCGGTCCAGCTCATCCATCAGCGGAAGCGGTCGGTGTCGCGCGCCAGGTAGAACCATTCCTGGCCGGCGCGCGCCTTGGGGTTGGGGAAGACGATGGCGCCATCGTGCGGGGCATACACGGCGCGGCCGTCGTGGTGGTGGCCAATGAGCTCACCGGCGCGCACGCGGTCGAAGCTGACCCAGGGTTTGACGAACTGGTCGTCGGCATGGGCCTTGTCCTGCACGGTCACCAGGCTCAGGCCGGCCATGCTTTGCACCGGCGGTGACTCGCCTTCGATCAGGCCCAGGTGCAGCAGGGTGTTGACGATGGCGCGGTAGGCCACCTCGGGCGCCTGTGGGTCGGCGTGCTGGCCACATTCCAGCGTCAGCGCCCAACCGCCCAGGGCGCGCATGGTCTCGGTGGTGCCCACACCATAGGCCTCGTCCAGGTCCACGGTGGCGGCCACCTCGGGCGCCAGCGAGACCGCCCAGGCGCGGCGGCGGTGCACGCCCTCGGCATAGGTCTGCAGCCAGCCATCCACGCCGCGCTGCACGCCCAGCACCTTGGCCAGGGCCAGCTCCTTGGCGGCATGGCGGAAGGGCTGCAGCGCGCCCTCGTTGTCCTCGGGGCCCACCATCACGAAGGGCTGGCCCTGGGCTTGGAAGCTGTGCAGGTCCAGCAGCACCTCGTGCTGGGCCAGCAGCGGGCACAGCCAGTTGGCGATGTGGTCCTCGAAGTCCTTGGGCTGGTCGCACGCCCGCAGGCGGCGGTTGAGGTTGCGGTCGCCGTTGCGCTCGCCCTTCTGGTAGGCCAGCGGGTTGGTGATGGGCACAAAGGTGACGCGGCCGCGCGCGAGGCGGCGCTCGCCGCGCTCGAACTCGGCCACCAGGCGCCGGATGGCCTGGGTGCCGCAGACCTCGTTGCCATGCACCGCGCCGGTGACGATCAGACGCGGGCCGGCCAGCGGGCTTTCGAAGCAGACAGACTGAAAGTGGTGCATGCGCGCCAGTGTGCCAGCGGCCCTGCCGCCACCGCCCTGCGGAATGCCCCGGACATGCGGTGCGGTTATGGGCGGCGCCTGCGCTTTCATTGGGCGTGCGGGCTGCCTTCTCGTAGCCTGCAGGCCGTCTTGAGAAAGCAGGGAGCGTGAGCGCGTGCAGCAGCTGGTGGTGATCGGAGGGGGCGTGGTGGGCTTGTCCACCGCCTGGAACCTGCTGGAGGCCGGCCATCGCGTGCGCCTGCTGGAGCGCCAGCCCGAGCTGGCCGCGGGTGCCAGCCATGCCAATGGCGGGCAGCTCAGCTACCGCTATGTCTCGCCGCTGGCCGATCAAGGCGTGCCGCTCAAGGCCCTGCGCTGGCTGATGGACCCCGAGGGCCCGCTGCATTTCCGCCCCGAGGCCCGCTGGGCCCAGTGGAGCTGGCTGGCGCAGTTCCTCTGGCGCTGCCGCGGCAGTGTGAACCGCGCCACCACCGAGCGCCTGCTGGCCCTGGGTGCCTTCAGCCAACGCGCCTTTGCCGAACTGGCCCTGCAGGCGGACCTGCAGGACATCCAGCTGCGCAGCCCGGGGAAGCTGGTGGTGTACCGCCGGCCCGAAGAGTTCCGCCAGGTGCAGGCGCGGCTGAACGGATCCGGCCCCGAGCAGGCCCTGGACCGCGCCGCCTGCGTGGCGCTGGAGCCCGCGCTGCAAGACGGCGCCAGCCAATTGGCCGGCGGCATCTTCACCCCCGGCGAGGCCGTGGCCGACTGCCAGCGCCTGTGCCTGGCCCTGGGCGAGCGCCTGCGCGCCCACCCGCGCTTCGAAGGCCAGCTGAGCACCGCCGCCACCGGCTTTGTGCTGAACAAGGGGCGCGTGCGCGGCGTGCGCACCGCCGGCGGCGTGCTGGAGGCCGATGGCGTGGTGCTGGCCGCCGGCCTGCAAAGCCGCGCCCTGGCCGCGCCGCTGGGCATCCGGCTGCCGCTCTACCCGCTGAAGGGCTACAGCCTGACCGCCCCGATCGCCCCGGAGCACCGCGCCCCCGAGGTCAGCGTCACCGACTTCGAGCGCAAGACCCTGTATGCCCGCATCGGCCAGGAGCTGCGCGTGGCGGCCATGGTCGATCTGGTGGGTGAGGACGAACACATCGACCCGCGCCGCCTGCAGGCCCTGGAACGCCATGTGCGCGAGCTCTTCCCCCAGGCGGCCGACTACAGCCGCGCCCGCCCCTGGACGGGGCTGCGCCCCGCCACCCCGGGCGGCGCGCCCATCCTGGGCGCCAGCCCCGTGCCCGGCCTGTGGCTGAACGTGGGCCATGGCGCGCTGGGCTTTACCTTCGCGTTCGCCTCGGCGCGCATCCTGGCCGAGCTGGTCTCGGGTCGCAGCAGCCCCCTGCCCCTGGATGGCCTGACACTGCAGGCCGCATGAACGACCCCGACCTGGCGCAGGCGCTGCGCAGCGCCGTGCTGGCGCTGCAGCTGCCCACGATTGCCGACCCGCAGGACGGCGGCCGGCCGCTGCGCCACTACCCCAGCCTGGACCTGGCCGTGGTGGGCTTCGCCTCAGGGCGCGCGCCCCTTGCAGCCAATGTGCTGTTCTCGCGCACCCGGCCCGAGGGCTGGCTGGCCGATCTGCCCGCCGATGCCGGCCCGGTGCGCGGGATCCAGTTCCTGGCCGATCTGCAAGACTACGAGGGCGTGTCCATCGCCTGGGCGCCGCAGAGCGACTGGCAGGCCTTGCCCGCCACGCCGCTGTGGGGCCAGGGCGAGCCGATGCGCGCACCCTACCCCGCCTCGCTGCTCAAACTGATGGTGGCCGTGGGCCTGGCCTGGTGCTGCCAGCAGGGCTGGGGCAACTACGCGGACGAGTGGACCTTCGAGGGCGAGCGGCGCCCCTTGCGCGACTGGCAGTTCGACATGCTGGCGGTGAGCTGCAACCGCGCCACCTCCGCCGCCGTGGCCTGGCTGCACGCCTGCGGAGCCATCCGCCGCGCGGGCGACGCGGAAGCGCACAACGAGCTGCACGCGCTGTTCAAGGCACTGGGCCTGCCCACGCTGCGCCTGGCCCACACCCAGCCCGACGGCGGCTGGGGCAATGCCGCCGGCGCCGGCGTGGGGCAGATCCAGATGACCGCCTGGGACACCGTGCGTCTGTTCTGGTGGCTGGACCCGGACGCCCCGCACCCGCCCTGGCTCCCCCCCGAAGCGCCACGCCTGCAGCCGGCGCTGCGTGATGAAGTGCTGCGGGGTTTGCGCGAGCAGGGGCTGGACACGATCCTCAGCAGCGGCAGCCTGGCCGGCCTGCGAGGCCAAGCCCCGGGCCTGCCCAACCGCCTGAACCCGCGCTGGCTGCAGCCGGATGGCAGCTGGCGCGCCGGCGACTACCAGTTGCCCGGTGACCTGCGCCCCCTCACCCAGGCCGGTGAGGTGCGCTTCACCCACAAGATCGGCAACACCGAAAACTACGCCGCCGATGCCGGCATCGTGCAGGGCATCGCCCCGGCGCGCCGGCACTACCTGGTGGCCTTCTTGAGCAATATGGGCAGCCGCTACGCCTGGCACCCGCTGGCCAGCGGACCCCAGCAACTGGCGCAGCTGGGCGCGGCCGTGGATGCCCTGATGCGTGAACGCCTGGAGCCGCACCATGCCGGTTGAATTCAATCCCCTGCCGCCGCTGGACGCTGGCGCCTGCCTGGGCGTCATCGCCCCCGCCGGCCCGCCCAAGCCTGGCCTGCAGGAACAGGTGCCCGCGCAGATTGAAGCCATGGGCTACCGCGCCAAGCTCTTCCCGGGCTGCGCCGGCCCCGCCCACCTGGACTTCCTGGCCGCGCCGGACGCCCAACGCCTGGCCGACCTGCACGCCGCCCTGCTGGACCCCGAGGTGGACGCCCTGCTCTGCTTGCGCGGCGGCTATGGCTGCTTGCGCCTGCTGAGTGGTATCGATCGCGCGCTGCTGCGCGCCCACCCCAAGCCCTTGATCGGCTACAGCGACATCACCACTTTGCTGGCACTGTGGAACCGCGAGGGCCTGGCCGGCTGGCATGCACCCATGCCGGCTTCCGACTGGCTGGTGCCGGGTGGCGAGGCCGACCGCCAGACTCTGAACGCCGCGCTGCGCCGCGGCCTGGAACCCGAGTGGACCGAGCGCCTGGCCGAGCCCCACCCGCTCAGCCGACCCGGCACGGTGGTGCACGGGCCGCTGCTGGGCGGCAACCTCTCGGTCTGGGCCTCCGGCCTGGCCACCGACGGCCTGCCCCCGGTGGACGGCGCCATCCTGTTCTTCGAAGACATCTCCGAAGACCCCTACCGCGTGGACCGCTACCTCACCCAGCTGCGCCTGGCCGGTCACCTGGATGCGGCGGCCGGCTTCCTGCTCGGCCGCTTCAGCGAGGCGGCGGACGCCAGCGCGGTGCTGGCCGACCATCTGCACCCGCTGAACAAGCCGTTGCTGGCCGGCTGGCCCAGCGGCCACGGCCAGCCCAACCGCCCCCTGCCCCTGGGGCCGCTGGTGCGCATGGATGTGGCCGCGCGCCAGCTCAGCTGGTGAGCCCCCGCGCGATCGAGCGGGCGGCTGAGCCCGGCACTTGAACCGCTTGCCTGAGAGCGCGCGCTCACCAGCCGATTTGCGCGCCCAGCGCCAGCAACAGCAAGGCGATGGCGAGGTAGGCTGCCTGCATCTTCAGCATCGCCCGCACCCAGGTGGTGTAGGGAATGCCGGCCAGGGCCAGCACGCCCACGGTGATGCCTGAAGTCGGAATGATGGGCGTGCTCAGCTCACCGAACTGGAAGGCCAGGATGGCCAGCTGACGCGTCACCCCCACTAGATCGGCCAGGGGCGCCATGATGGGCATCGTCAGAGCCGCCTGGCCGGTGCCGCTGTGGATGAAGAAGTTGATCACCGACTGGATGACGAACATCTTCTGCGCCGAGAACATCGCCGAACTGCTCTGCACCCAGGGCACGAGCGCGTGCAGCAGGGTGTCGATGATGTGGCCATCACGCAGCAGCACCACGGTGGCCTTGGCCAGCGCAATCACCAGCGCCGTGCTCACCAAGTCCTTGGCGCCCTGCACAAAGGCGGCCACCCAGTCGTCCGCCTTCAGCCGCGCCACCAGGCCCACGGCCACCGCCATCACCAGGAAAAGTGCTGCGATTTCGTGGATGTACCACTGGTAGCGCACCACGCCCACGATCATGGTGATCAGGGTGCCGGCGAACAGGGTCAGCACGAGCTTGTGCGTCGTCCGCATGCCGGTGAAGGCTTCAAACGCCGCCAGATCCAGGCTCTTGCGCTTCTCCTCGTCCAGCGCGAAGGTGTAGCTGCGGCTCGGGTCGGCCTTGATGCGCGCGGCATAGACCATCAGGAAGCCGATGGTGACCGCCGTGAACACCAGCCAGCACAGGAAGCGAAAGCCCAGGCCCGAGAACATCGGCACGCCGGCGATCTGCTGCGCAATGCCCACGTTGAACGGGTTCAGAAAGGCGGTGGCAAAGCCGATCTGCGAACCGACGAAGGGAATGGCCACGCCCACCACCGAGTCGTAGCGCAGGGCCAGCGCCAGCGGGATGAAGATCAGCACGAAGGGGATGGCTTCCTCGGCCATGCCGAAGGTGGCGCCACCGATCGAAAACAAGGTGACGAAGAGCGGAATCAGGCCGACCCGCACCAGGGCCGAGCGGCTGTGCGCCTTCGCCACCGACTTGATCATGGCGTCGATGGCCTCGGTCTTGTGCAGCACATTGAAGGCGCCGCCCACCAGCAGCACGAAACCGATGATGAGGGCCGCCTCGACAAAGCCCTTGATGGGTGCCGTGAGCAGCGCCACCAGGCCCTGCGGCTGGGCCGGGATGTGGCGGAAGGAGTCGGGGTCAACCACCTTCTTGCCGGCCACCATCACGGTGTCGTACTGGCCACCGGGCACCAGCCAGGTGGCGGCGGCAATCAGCGCCAGGAGCGCAAACAAAAGAACGAATGTGTTGGGGAGCCTGAGCTTCATCGCGATCGACCGGGTTGGATGCGGGCGGCGCGAATGTGCCCCGGCGCCCCGGTTCCCCGGCCGCACGCCGCCAGGCCACGGCACGGCGGCGCAACAGGGCGTCGCTTGCAGAAAAGTCGACCCGTCCGGGCCGGTTCAGCGCGCGTCCTGCAGGCGTCGGGCAAGCGCGCGCGTGGCCAGCCCGGTCACCACGAAGGCAAGGCCCAGCAGCGCCCAGTCGGCCCCATGCAGCGGGCTCAGGCCCAGCAATCGGCTGCTGCTGGGCCACTGCACCAGGACGAGCACGGAGCCGAGCGTGCCGGCCACCAACGCGCGGGCGCTGCGCTGGCGCAGACCGCTCAGGCCGGTGGCCAGGGCTGCGCTGGCGAGCAGCAGCAGGCTCAGGGCCATGGCGCGGGCGTGAGGCACGTCGCGGTCCGCACCGAGCGCGTGCAGGTAGCTCCCGATCACCGCCAGGCTCAACAGCCCGCCCAGCAGGCCGATGCGCCACCAGACCGGCGCGGTGAAGAAGCGCGCCCGCGCCGCCGCCGCGGACACCGGTGCCAGCGCGCCGGGGCGCGGCTGCGCCTGGAACGCCAGCATGGCCGTGGGGTGGATGACCAGCTCCAGCCACACGATGTGGATCGGCAGGAACAGCAGCGGCAGCCCGAGCATGGGCAGCAGCGCCGCCCCCAGCACCAGGGGCAGGTGCACCAGCAGCAGGTAGGCGAACGCCAGGCGCAGGTTCTGGAACAGCTGACGGCCCTCGGCGACGGCATCCACCAGGGTACGGAAGCGGTCGTCCAGCAGCACCACCGGCGCCACCTCGCGCGCGCTGCGGGTGCCCCGCTCGCCCATGGCCACGCCCACGTCGGCCAGGCGCAGCGCCGGGACGTCGTTCACACCATCGCCCGTCACCGCCACGCGCTCGCCGCGCGCCTGCAGCGCCTGCACCAGGGCCACTTTTTGCGCTGGTGTGGCACGGGCCACCACATCGGGCGGTGCGCTGGCCAGCAAGGCGGTGGCGTCATCGCCGGGCGCCAGCACGCGCACGCGGGGCGCGCTGCCGCCCAGGCCGATCTCGCGCGCCACCGCTGCGGCGGTGGTGGGGTGGTCACCCGTGACCATGATGACGCGCATGCCCGCGGCCAGGCACTCGGACACCGCCGCGGGCACGCCTTCGCGCACCGGGTCTTCAAAGGCCAGCAGGCCGCCAAAGGCAAAGCCGGCGCTTGCTTCGGCGGCGGTGTCGTCGGTTGCGACCAGGGCGCGCTGCGCGCAGGCAATCACCTTGTGGCCGTCGCGTGCCAAGGCCTCCACCTGGGCCAGCCAATCGGCGCGCTCGGCGCCGCCCAGGCCACAGAGGTCCAGCACGGTTTCCGGGGCGCCCTTGGTGCAAGCCAGGCGACGGCCATCCGCCAGGCGCCACACCAGGGTTTCGCGCCGGCGCGCCTCGGTGAAGGGGAAGTCGGCCAGCTTCTCGGCCACCGGCAGCGGCCCCTGGGCCTGGTGCAGCGCCTGGTCCAGGGGGTCGCCGCTGTCGACACGCGCGGCGCGGCAGGCCAATTCCAGCAGCGCGGCCTCGGTGGCCCCGCCCGCGGGCACGCGGTGCGCCAGCACCAGGCTGCCGGCCGTCAGCGTGCCGGTCTTGTCGGACACCAGGCAGCTCACACGGCCGATGTTTTCCACCGCCACCGCCCGCCGCACCAGGGCCTTGCGGCGCGCCAGGCGGAACACCCCGACGCCGAGGAAAAAGGTGTAGACGACCGGAAATTCCTCCGGCAGCGCCGCCACCGCGAGCGTGACGGCACTGAGCAACGCATCCACCCAGCCATGCCCCTGCCACAGGCGCAGGCCGGCCAGCAGCGCGCACAGCAGCAGGGCCAGCACCAGCAGCACCCGTACCAGCTCGCCAATGGCTTGCTGCAGTGGCGTGGCGGCATGGCTGCCTTCGGTGGCCGAGCGCACGATCTCGCCGTACAGGGTGTCCGCCCCGATGCACAGCACGCGCACCTGGGCGCGGCCGGTGAGCAGGCGCGTACCCGCGCTGGCCCAGTGCGCTTCGTCGGCACTGGCGGGCAGCGCAGCCCCTTCGAACGTGCGCTTGGGCACCGGCAGGGATTCCCCGGTGAGCGTGGACTCATCCACTTGAAGGCCGGCTCCGTCCACCAGCAGGCCATCTGCCGGGAAGTACTCGCCTGGCACCACTTCCACCAGATCGCCCACCACCAGCTCGCGCGCCGGCAGCTCCTGCCAGCTGCCTGAGCGATGGACGCGCGCACTGCTGGCCAGGCGGCTGGCCAGCCCCGCCGACGAGGCCCGCGTGCGGCGGTGCAGATACGCGTCCATGCCCAGCAGCGGCAGCAGCGCGGCCAGCAGGGTCAGGGCCTCGGCGCGCTGGCCCAGCAGGCCGAACAGGCCGGCCGTGAGCAGCAGGAACCACAGCATCGGGTCGCGCAGCGAATCGGCCAGCACCTCGCGCCAACCGCTGCCGCTGCGGGCCACGATGTCGTTGAAGCCGCGCGCGCGCTGCGCCTGCACCTGCGCGGCATCCAGGCCTTGCGCACCGGGGGGCCACTGGGGGAGTTGGTCAAGGGGGAGCGGGCGCTGGCTCATGCCAGGCAGTTTCACCCCTTAGCCGGGCGCCAACCCGCACCCCTCCCTCACCCGCCGCGCACTCAGCCCGCGCCCTGCGCCGCCAGCGCATCCAGCGGGCTGCGCACCGCGCCGCCGCCCAGCTTCAGCACATGGGTGTAGATCATGGTCGTGGCGACGTCGGCATGGCCCAGCAGCTCCTGCACCGTGCGAATGTCATACCCGCTTTGAAGCAAATGCGTGGCAAAGCTGTGCCGCAGCGTGTGCGGCGTGGCCGGCTTGTGAATGCCGGCTGCGGCCACGGCGCGCTTGAAGGCGCGCTGAAACGTTTGGTCGTACAGGTGATGCCGACGAATGACCCCGCTGCGCGGATCGG
>JBDHSJ010000020.1:0-31419 GCA_039808065.1 Burkholderiaceae bacterium
CAGCAGCAGCAGGGCGGGCCGGCCGCGCCGGCTCCCGCGCGCCCAGGCCACCAGGGCCAGGCTGGCCGCCAGCAGCGAAGCCTGCTCGAGCGGCTGCAGCAGGCGCGGCAGGAACTGCAGGCCCGCCAGCCCGCCCAGCAGGCCCAGCAGCAGGGCCAGCGCGGCGCCGGGCTGCCAGGCCGCGGGCTTCAAGGCAGGCGCAGGGCCGCCACCTGCTGGCGGTGCTGCTCGCCCCAATCGCGCAGCGCCAGCAGGGGCTCACGCAGCGTGCGGCCGAAGTCGGTCAGCGAGTACTCGACCCGCGGCGGCACCTCGGGGTAGACCTCGCGGTGCAGCACGCCGTCGGCCTCCAGCTCGCGCAACTGCTGCGTCAGCACGCGCTGGCTGACGCCGGGCAGGTAGCGCTGAATCTCGCTGAAGCGGCGCGTGCCGCCGAGCAGATAGAACAGGATCACTGCCTTCCAGCGCCCGCCCATGACCTCCAGCGCGGTCGAGACCGCGCAGGCCTTCCAGGCCAGGTCGGTGGGTGGGGCGGCAGCGGGCTTGGGCATGGTGACTTGGAGGGAACCTAGGCACAAAAAACTGCGTACTTCACAGCCGGACCGGCACGTGGGAGGCTCGCGCCCCTCGTCACTTCCATCGCTTCCGACGCCATGAATCGCCGCCAGATGCTAGCCGCCAGCCCCCTGCTGGCAAGCAGCGCGTACGCCGCTGCCGAGCCGGCTCATGCACCGCTGATCGCCACCGCGCTCGACTACATCGAGGGCTGGTACTTCGGTGACGCTGCCCGCATGGAGCGCGCGCTGCACCCCGACCTGGCCAAGCGCGTGCTGAAACGCCTGCCTGACGGGCGTCGCCGTGTCGAACACATCGGCGCACTTGGGCTGGTGCAGGCCACGCGCGGCCGTGCCGGTCAGCAGCCCGAGGCCGCGCGCCGCGAGGTCAAGGTGCTGGATGTGTTCCGCGGCGCGGCGAGCCTGCGCGTGGATGCCGAGCAATGGATCGACTACCTGCAGCTGAGCGAAACCGAGCCGGGGCGCTGGCAGATCGTCAACGTGCTGTGGGAGCCGCGCACATGAAGGCCATGCGCTACACCCGCCCCGGCCCGGCGCGCGAGGTGCTGGAACCCTGCGAGCTGCCGCTGCCGGAGCCTGGGCCGGGCGAGCTGCGCATCCGGGTGCGCGCCTCCGGGGTCAACCCATCCGACGTGAAGTCGCGCGCGCGACGCGCGCCGGCCGGCGCCTTCGTCGTCCCGCACAGCGATGGCGCGGGCGTGGTGGATGCCATCGGCCCCGATGTGCGCGGGCTGCAGCCCGGCGAGCGCGTCTGGTTCTGCAATGCCCAATGGCAGCGGCCAGCGGGCAGTGCAGCCGAGTTCGTGGTGCTGCCTGAGACCTTGGTGGCGCGCCTGCCGGCCGCCATCGCGTTCGAGGAGGGGGCCTGCCTGGGCATTCCCGCGCTCACGGCCTGGGAGGCCGTGCAGGGTGGCCCGGCCCCCGTGGCCGGCCGAACCGTGCTGGTGCAGGGCGGTGCCGGTGCGGTAGGACAAGCCGCCATCCAGCTGGCGCGCGCCGCCGGGGCGCGGGTGCTGACCACCGTCAGCAGCCCAGCCAAGGCCGAGCTGGCACGCTGGGCCGGCGCCGATGCGGTGCTGGACTACCGCCACGAAGACCTGGCCGCGCGCGTGCGCGAGCTGACGCACGGGCGCGGCGTGGATCGGATCATCGAGATCAACCTCGCCGCCAACGCCGCGCAATACCCGGCGGTGCTGGCAAGAGGTGGCGAAGTCTGCGTGGTCGGCTCGGACGACTGGCAGCGCCCCCTGCCGCTGGCCGACTATCTGGTGCATGGCCTGAGCCTGCGCTTCTTCATCGTTTACGAACTGGAGGCAGCGCGGCGCCAGCGCGCCATGACGGAAATCAACGCCGCACTGGAGCGCGGCGCGCTGCGCCACCTGCCGCCGCAGCGCTTTGCGCTCGGTGCAATCGCCGCCGCCCACGAGGCCGTGGAACAGGGCCAGGGCACGGGCCAGGTGGTGCTCAGCCTGTGAGCGGGGGAGCCGGCGCCTTACGATGCCGCCCACTCCCTTTTCCCCGTTCGAGGTTCCACCATGCCCACCCAAGCCATTGCCGACCGCCTTGCCGAGCTCGGCATCACCCTGCCCCCGGTTGCCATCCCGGTTGCCGCCTATGTGCCCTTCGTGCGCAGCGGCAATCTGGTGTTCCTGTCCGGCCATATTTCCAAGAAGGATGGCAAGCCCTGGGTGGGCCAGCTGGGCAAGGACATGGACACCGCCACCGGCCAGCAGGCCGCACGTGCGGTGGCGATTGACCTGATGGGCACGCTGCAGGCCGCCTGCGGCGGCAACCTCGGGCGCGTCAAGCGCATCGTCAAGCTGATGAGCCTGGTCAATTCCACGCCCGATTACACCGAGCACCACCTGGTGACCAATGGCTGCTCGGATCTGATCAGCCAGATCTTCGGCCCCGAGGTCGGCGCCCACGCGCGCGCCGCCTATGGCGTGGCCCAGCTGCCCATGGGCGCCGCGGTCGAGATCGACATGATTGCGGAGCTGGCCTGATGGCCGCTGTGCGCTGGCTGAACCACCACCCGCGCCTGCTGCTGCTGCTGGGTCTGGCCTGCCTGGCCGCCGTGGGCGGGGCGCTGGTGGCCCAGCATGTCTACGGCGTTAAGCCCTGCCCCTGGTGCATCCTGCAGCGCGGCATCTTCATCGTCATCGCGGCCGTCTGCCTGGTGGGCGCTGGTGTGGCCTGGCTGCTGCGCAGCCCGGCGCGCGAAGTGGCAGTGCGCGTGGCAGCGGTGCCGCTGGTGCTGCTGTCCGTCTCGGGCCTGGTGGCAGCCACCTACCAGCACGAAGTAGCGGCGCAGTCGGAAAGCTGTGCCATGGGCGCGGCCGACCGCATCATCCAGTTCTTCGACCTCGAAGAGCGCTTGCCGGCGGTGTTCATGATCACTGCCAACTGCAACGAAGCCGGCGCCTACCGCCTGCTCGGCCTGCCCTATGAGATCTGGAGCGGGTTGATGTTTGCCCTGTGCCTGGCCATCGGCCTGGGCTGGTTGCTCAGGCGTCCGGCGAAGTGACGGGCGTGTCTCCCAACAAATAGCGCGCCCCCTGCCCCTTGGACGCGGCACCGTCCTCGGGGTTGTAAAGCTTGCAGGCCTTGAGCGACAGGCAGCCGCAGCCGATGCAGCCGGTCAGCTTGTCGTGCAGGCGCTGCAGCTCGGCGATGCGCGCCTCGATCAGCGGCAGCCACTGGCGCGAGAGCTTCTCCCAATCCGCCTTGGTGGGCGTGCGGCCATCGGGCAGGCTGCTCAGGGCGGCGCCGATCTCGGGCAAGGTCAGGCCCATCAGCTGCGCGGCGCGGATGAAGGCCAGCCGCCGCAGCACATGGCGCGGGTACTGCCGCCGCCCGCCGGCACTGCGCCCCCCTGCAATCAGGCCCTGCTGCTCGTAGTAGCGCAAGGCGCTGGCCGCCAGGCCGGCGCGCTGCGCCATCTCGCCGATCGCCAGCCAACTGGCGCCTTCGCTGTCCTGCATCTCGCGCTCCTTGCGTTGCTGCGCTGGCATTTTGCGCTTGACTTGAAGCTCACTTGAGCTTTCAGAGTTCGTGGCCTCAACCGAATCCGCCACGCACCATGCCCCTCCCTGCCCATCACCCCCTCCATCCCCTGCTCAGCGCCGGCCGCGCCGCCTGGCACCCGCTCTACCAGGGCCGCCTGGTCTCGCACCTGCCCATGGCCCAGCATGCGCTGTGGGCGATGGGCGCTTCGAGCGAACGCCTGCAGGCCTTCGGCGACACCCAGATCCGCGATCTCGAAGCCCTGGTGCTGCCCTGGCCGGCACCGGCCCTGCTGACCGATTGGCGCGCGCTGCGCGGCCGCGCCGAGGCCTTGCCGGCCCTGGTGGCGCATTTCGATGCCGAGCTGGCGCAGCAACCCGCCGAGACCCTGCTGCAGGCCACGCTGCCCGATCTGCTGGACGGCGGCGCCTCGATGGCCTTTCATCTGCTGATCCGCACGGCCCACGCCTGGCAGAGCGGCCACAGCGGCGAGCTGGCGCTCGCCCTGGGCCTGTGGGCCAGCCAGCACGCGCCGCTGTGGCGCGAGCCCCTCCCAACGGCTGATCTGGCGCTGGACGACTGGCTCGCGGGCATCCGCGCCCTGCCCGCCCCCGCCACGCCGGCGGCCGGGCTGATCGACGCGCGCATGCTGGCCTGGGCCGCCACGCCGGGCTTCGCCCAGGTTGCCGCCCGCCTCCAGCTGCAGGCCCCGGCCGATGGCCTGCGCCAGCTGGCTGAGTGGCTGGCCCGCGCCTACGCAGCCAGCGGCAACTTCACGCTGCTGCACGGGGTGACGGGCAGCCGCGCCCTGCGCGTCCTGCTGCCCTATGTGGCCCGCCCGAAGGAGGTGGTGCGGCGCTTTGCCATCGATGCCGCCGCCGCCCTGCTGGCCAGCCGCTGGACGGGTGAGCCCGCCGCACCCGAACAAGAGCCTTCCGATTGGCCGTTCTACTTCGAAGCCGCCGCTGCGCAGGACGACGAGCATGTGATCAAGCTCGTGCACGCCTGCGCCGAATGGGCGCTGCCAGCGCCTGCGGCGGGCCGCCTGCCCTGGCCGCCGCAGCAGCCCAGCCCCTGGGCCCAGGCCGCTCGGCGCGCCCTGCAGGCCCAGCTCAGCGCCGTGGCATGACCTCCCGCACACCCGCCCCCCCGGCGTAGGCTGCGGCCATGCTCAAGTTCCTGCTCTGGCTGCTGCTCTTCGTGCTCTGCTGGCCGCTGGCCCTGCTGGCCTTGGTGCTGTGGCCCATCGTCTGGCTGGTCAGCCTGCCCTTCCGGCTGATCGGCCTGAGCGTAGAAGCCCTGTTTGCCGCCCTGCGCGCCCTGCTCTTCCTGCCGGCGCGGTTGCTGGGCGGCAAGCCCTGAGTCTTATTTCAGGCCACCGCTGAGGAACGCCTTCAGGCGCTCGCTCGTCGGGTTGACGAGGATGTCCTTGGGGTGGCCTTCCTCGATCACCTTGCCCTGGTGCAGGAACAGGGTGTGGTTGCTGACCTCGCGGGCGAAGCCCATTTCGTGGGTCACCACGATCATGGTGCGGCCCTCGGCGGCGAGGTCCTTCATCACCTTCAGCACTTCGCCCACCAGCTCGGGGTCGAGCGCGGAGGTGGGTTCGTCGAACAGCATCAGCTCGGGCTCAACGGCCAGAGCGCGGGCGATGGCCACGCGCTGCTGCTCACCACCGCTGAGCTGGGCCGGGTAGACGTCCTTGCGATGCGACACGCCCACGCGGGCCAGCAGGCTTTCGGCCTTGGCCACGGCCTGGTCCTTGGACTGGCCCAGCACATGCACCGGCGCCTCGATGACGTTTTCCAGCACGGTGCGGTGGGCCCAGAGGTTGAAGTTCTGGAACACCATGGCCAGGCGGGCGCGCCAGCGCTGCAGCTGCTTGGGGTCCTTGGCCTTGAGGCTGCCGTCGCGGTCGGGCACCAGCTGCAGCTCCTCGGCGCCCAGCTTCAGCTTGCCCTGGTGGGGCTGCTCCAGCAGGTTGATGCAGCGCAGAAAGGTGCTCTTGCCCGAGCCGCTGGAGCCGATCAGGGTGATCACATCGCCCGGCTTGGCGGCCAGTGACACGCCCTTCAGGACCTCGCGGTCGCCGTACTTCTTGTGCAGGTCTTCGACGGTCAGGCTTTGCATAGATGTCTGAGGTTCAGGCGGAGAGGAGTTTGCCGGTGCGGGTGGCCTCGCGGCCCGCCACCCGGGCGATGGACTGCCCGGCCTGCACCCAGCGCTGCTGCTCGCGCGCGTAATGCAGCCCGTCCACCGGGCTGCGCAAGGGCGTGGATTCTCCGCTCACCGGCTCGATCAACTCGGCGATCAGATCGCCCACCCGCAACTCGGCGCCCAGCTCGGCGTGAAAGACCAGCACGCCGGCATGCGGTGTGGTGACGGGCATGGAGCCGGCCAGCGGCCGCAGCGGGCAATCCCAGGGCGCGGGGGCGGGCATGCCGGCAATGAAGCCTTGCAGGCCCAGGAACTGCAGCAGGCCCTCGGCGTCCTGTGCGGCCAGTTCATGGCGCACGTCGCACACGCCGCGGTGCTCCACCGTGGCGGCGTAGCAGCCCAGCTCCACCGGGTGACGGTCGGCCAGGGTCTGCTGCAGGCGCAGCCAGGGGCCGGAGCAGGCTTCATCAAACGGTGCATCGCCGCTCTCATTGGCCAGCAGGGCCACGCGGGCCTGCAGGCATTGGCCCAGCTGGGCCGACTGCCCGGCCTGCTGGGGCGTGCTGTAGAGGTGCATCACGCCCTCGTTGTCGCAATGCAGGTCCAGCACCACCTCGGCGTCCAGGGCCAGACCGAGCAGGATCTGCCGCAGCGACTGCAGCTCGGTCTGCGGGCGGCGCTCGCCCAGGGCGTGCTTCATCGCTTGGCGCAACAGCAAGGTGTTGCGCGCGGCGTCCTGCCCCAGCTGGCCAGCGGTGCGCGCCAGTGCTTCATCAACCAGATCGGGGTAGTGGCGGTTGAAGTTGTGGCCGCTGTCGATCTCGAACCGACCCTGGTGGCGGCCCCAGAGCTGCTGAGCCAGGCCCAGCGGGTTGCAGGCCGGCAGCAGCACGACTTCGGCGAGCAGCCGGCCTTGCTGCTCCAGCTCGGCCAGACGGCGGCGCAGGTGCTGAGCGACCAGCATGGCGGGCACTTCATCGGCATGCAGGCTGGCCTGCAGCAGCGCACGGCGCGGGCCCTGGCCGTAGTGCAGCGAGGTGATGGTGCGGCGGGTGCCGCTGGCGCTGCCTTGCAGCGGGTGTTCTTGGACGCGCATGGATCAGGTTTTCAGATGTCGGTACAGGGGCGATTGCAGGCGCACCGGGGTCACGTCCAGGTAGACGCGTTGCACCGAGTAATCGTCGCCGCCCCAGGCCCCGGTGTTGTGGCCCAGGGTATCGGGGCCTTTGTAGAGGCGAAATTCAAAGCCCAGCGTGGGGTCGGGGTCGTGGCCGCCGTCGTCGGAAACAGCCTTGCGCTCGAGCAGGGCGCGTCCGTTGAAGGCCAGGCCCTTGGCCTCTTGTTCGGGGCTGTCCAGCAGCAGCGCCATGGCGTGCACGATGGCGTTGTCGCCCAGGATGTCGGGGAAGAAGGGCACGCGCGCCACGCTGGGCTTGAAATCAGCAGCACGTGGGTCGATGCGGCCGGCCAGTTTGTCCGGGTGCGGGGTGGTGGTGTTGCTGTGCAGGTCGTGGCGGTCGCCGCGGTCCAGGTAGGTGAGCGCGGCACCACGCAGATTGAAATGCGGCCGGCCCAGCTGCTGGCTGGCGCCGCCCAAGTCCACCAGCAAGGCGCCGCGCGCACCCAGGATCTCGATCTCACCGCCGCGGATCAGCGCCGCGCTGTCCTCTTCCACCCCGAGACCGAAGCGATAGCCCTTGGCATAGAGGGCCGGCAGCAGGCGCGCAATCCGGCCGCGCTTGAGGAAATGCTGGTCGATGAACAGATGCGGGCCGGCAAATCCCAGGCCGCGGTCGAGTTCCTGACCCTCGCGCAGCCGGCCCTTGAGCACGGCCAGCACGTCCTGGGCATCGCGGAACATCCACTCGCTCATCACGGCCGCGCCGGCACTGGTGCCAGCCACCAGGCCGCCGCGGGCCTGCAGTGCGCGCAGGGCCTGCAGCAGGCCGCTCGGCTGACCGCCCGGTTGCAGGCTGGCGGTGATCAGCTCCTGCGCGCCCCCCGAGAAAAATACGCCCTGCAAGGACTCCATGCGCTGCAGCAGGGCCGGGTCGTCGCGCACGGCGGCCAGGTCCACGCCGCGCAGCTTGGGTGCGAGCGGGATGAATTCGGCCTCGGCGCCGTAGCGCTTCAGCGTATTGACGATGCGCTCGCCGGTTCGCTGCGGGTTCTCGGACGCGGTGGCGAACACGGCAATGCGGGCGCCCGGTCCACCGGCCTCCTGCACCAGGCGGTTCCACACCGCCGCGTGATCCAGGCGCAGCGCGCCGCCGATGGCGAACACGGGGCCTGGACGGCCCGGGGTGGCAGCGGCCACCGGGGCGGTGGCCGCCAGGCTGAGGGGAACGGACATCAGCTGTCGGCGCGAAAGCAGGCTCATGGGCGGTGGAAGTGGAGCGCAGGTCAGAGGGCCCGCCAAGCGGGCTGACCCGGTGGTGCCCCCCCCGGCATCATGCCCGCGGCGCCGCCTCAGGCGCCGAGGTAACGCGCCTCCAGGCGCCTCCAGGTGTCGCTGCGCGCCAGCAATCGCAGGCCGCGGTTCATGGCTTCGAGCGCCTGCTCATGCCCCGGACGGGCGCGAGAGAAGCCCATCTGCGTGCGCCGGCCGGAGTCATGCACCAGAGGCTGCTGCTCCAGCTCGGCCTGGAGCCCGAGCTCCCGGATCGTCCAGGTGATCGGCAGATCGGTGCCGACGGCCAGTTGCACCCGCTGGGCCACCAGCATGCGCAACAGCGTCGGCAGGTCCTTCGCGCGCTCCAGGTGGCTGCCCATCGCGGCCATCAGTGGCTCCGGAAAGGCATGCCCCGCCACCACACCGATGCGGTAGCCAGCCAGTTCTTCCAGGCGCTGGACCTTCAGGCCTTCGGCGCGCCGGCCGAAGAAGTAGTGGCGCACGCTCGCGCCGTAGGTCTCAGTGAAGGACAGGTAGCGCGCGCGCTCCTCGGTGATGTGGACGGACGTGGTGAAGTCCGCCTCGCCCAGCTCCAACATCTGCAGCGCGCGCCGCCAAGGCACTTGCAACACCTCCAGCTCGAACTGGCCGCCAGCCGCACGCAGCGCGGCGCGGGCGTAGTCCACGTCGATACCCGGGCCCAGGGCACTGCCCTCCGCAAGCGTGTAGGGCGGCAGCACGTGGCTGACCAGCAGAAGGCGCCGCACCTGCGCCTGCACGGGGGCCGAAGCCAGCCAGGGCGCCAGCCCCAGCCCGCCGCCCCAGGTCAGCACACGGCGGCGCGGTGGCGTCATCCGGCGTTGCGGCGCGCGGCCTGCGCCCCCTTCATGCGCTCGGGCACGGGGGCTCCGCCCTTGCGGGTCAGGGCCTTCTGCACGGGCCAGGGCTGGTAAAGCGGCACCTGCATGCGCACGGGCAGCACGTCCAGCCCCACCCGCATCACGGTGTAGTCCTCGCCGCCCATGGCGCCGGTGTAGTAGCCCAAGGTCTCGGGCAGCACGTAGAGCCGGAACTCGAAGCCCAATTCCTCGGGCTTGGGCACTTCTTGCCGGGCAGCGCGCACCGGCTTGGGCGCGGGCAGGCCACGCAGCTCGCTGCCATTGAAGGCCAGGCCGCGCAGTTCGCGCTCGCGCCCGTCCACCAGATGCACCATGGCGCGCACGATGACGTTGTCGCCCAGGATGTCGGGGTAGAAGGGTTCCTGGTCGAAATAGGGTTTGAAATCGGGCGCATTGGGGTCGATGCGCTGCTCGGCCAACTTCGGCGCCGAGGGTGTGGTGACCCCGGTGGCCAGGTCGTGGCGGTCGCCACGGTCCAGGAAGCTCAGGCGCGCCCCGCGCAGATTGAAGGGGCCCAGGCGCTCGTCCCGCTCGGCCTTGCTCAGATCCACCAGCAGGGCCCCGCGGGCACCCACCACCTCGATCTGGCTGCCCCAGATCAGCGCCGCGCTGTCCTCCTCGATGCCCAGGCCCCAACGGTAGCCCTTGGCATGCATCATGGGCAGCAGACGCCCGATGCGGCCGCGGCGCAGGAAATGCTGGTCGATGAACAGCTCCTGGCCCACAAAGCCGAGACCGCGATCAATCTCCTGGCCTTCGCGCAGCTGGCCCTTCAGCACGGCCAGGGTGTTGGGGGCGTCGCGGAACATCCAGGCGCTCATCACCGCCGCGCCGGCACTGGTGCCGGCCACCACGCCGCCGCGCTGGTGCACTTTGCGGATGGCCTGCAGCATCAGGCTGGGCTGGCCATCCGGTTGCAAGGTGTCGACGATCAGAGCCTGAGCGCCGCCGGTGAAGAACACCGCATCCATGGTGGCCACGCGTTCGGCCAGGCGCGGGTCGTCACGCAGGCTCTTCCAGTCCACGCCCTTGAGCCGCGGCGCCACCGGGATGATCTCGGGCACGGCGCCGTAGTGTTCGAGCGTGCGCTTGAGACGCTGGGCGCTGCGGTCGGGGTTGCCAGCGGCCGTGGCAAAGACGGCAATGCGCGCGCCCTTGCCCCCGGCTTCCTGAATGAAGCGGGTCCAGACCGCCTGGTTGTCAAAGCGTACCGAGCCGCCCAGCGCCATCACCAGGCCCTGGCGCGGCAGTTCGGCGGCCTGTGCCCACACCATCAGGCCCAGCGCCAGCCAGCCCATCATCCAAAACTTCAGTCGCATCCGCATCGCTTACTCCCGGGCCAGGAGCATAGCCACTGCGGTTTTCACGGGGGCAGGTAGCGGGCTTCAAGGCGTGCAAGAGTCCCGTCTTTCTGCAGCGCCCGGAGCCCCTCGTTCAGGGTGTTCAGCAGGCGCCCGTCGCCATGGCGGGTGCGGCTCAGCGCCATGTAGGTGGGGCTGCCGCTGCTGTAGCTGAAGGGCTGGCGCTCCAGCTGCGCTTCGAAGCCGAGCCGACGGATGGTCCACAGCCCGGCCAGGTGGTTGACGACGATCAGGTCCGAGCGGCCGGCATGCAGCATGCGCACGGTCACGCCCAGGTCGCGCCCTTCCACCAGGCCCCGGCCGACCGCCTGCTTGATGGCGGGCGGGTAGAAAAAGCCGGCCGAGTAGCCCAGGCTGACCTGGGCCAGATCCTCCAGGCGTTCAATGCGCAGGCCGCTGCCGCGCCGGCTGTAGAAGTGGTACCGCACGCTGTGACGGTAGCCCTCGCTGAAGAGCAGAAAGCGCTCGCGCTCGCCGCTCAGGCTGATGGTGGTGGTCAGGTCGGCCTCGCCGGCTTCGAGCATCTGCAGCGCGCGCCGCCAGGGCACCAGCTCCAGGCGCAGGCGGTAGCCGGCGCTGGCCAGGGCCGCGCGGGCGATGTCCACATCCAGGCCTTCGCCCATCGGGTCGCCGGCTTCCAGCACGAAGGGCGGATAGGGCGCGTTGACGAGCAGCAGTTCGTTCGGCTGCGACCTCACATCCAGCGCCAGCAGCGGGGTCAGACCCAATAGGCTGCGGCGCTGCATCACAGTGCTCTAGGCCAGCGCCCCGGCGAACTGCCAGGACTGCGCCAACTCCGCCGGCAGCTTGCCGCCAGCAAGCCATTCGCCCAGCGCCACCGTTTCGGCCTCGCAGGCCAGGCCGGCCGCCGCGCGCCAGCCGGCATCGAAGTAGCTGTCGCGGTAGCGCTCGCCGCTGTCGCACAGCAAGGTGACGATGGAGCCGCGCTGGCCCAGCATGCTGCGCGCGCAGGCCAGGGCGGCGAGCAGATTGGTGCCGGTGGAAGGCCCGACCGGCCGGCCCAGCACGTCGCTCAGCACCCGCATGGCCGCCACCGACCAGACATCGGGCAGCTTGATCATCGCGTCGATCACATCGGGCAGGAAGCTGGCCTCGACGCGCGGGCGCCCGATGCCTTCGATGCGCGAGCCGCAGTCCATCGTCAGGTCGGCGTTACGGCACTGGTAGTGCGCGAAAAAGACCGAGCGTTCGGCATCGGCCCCACACACGCGCGTGGCATGGCGCCCGTAGCGCACGAAGCGGCCCAGTGTGGCCAAGGTGCCTCCGGTGCCGGCGCTGCAAACCAGCCAGCTCGGCACCGGGTGGCGTTCGCGCTCCATCTGCTTGTAGATGGATTCGGCAATGTTGTTGTTGCCGCGCCAGTCGGTGGCGCGCTCGGCGTAGGTGAACTGGTCCATGTAGTGCCCGCCCCCCTCCTGCGCCAGGCGGGCGGCCTCGGCATAGACCTGGGTCGGGTCAGTCACCAGATGGCAGCGGCCGCCCTGGAACTCGATGGCGCGGCGCTTGGCCTCGCTGACGGTGGCCGGCATCACCGCGATGAAGGGCAGGCCGAGCAAGCGGGCGAAATAGGCCTCGCTGACCGCCGTGGAGCCGCTGGAGCTTTCCACCACCGGCGCACCCTCGCGCAGCCAGCCATTGCACAGGGCATAGAGGAAGAGCGAGCGCGCCAGCCGGTGCTTCAGGCTGCCGCTGGGGTGGATGGACTCGTCCTTCAAATAGAAGTCGATCCCGGCAAAGGCCGGCAGCTCCAGCGGGATCAGGTGGGTATCGGCGCTGCGCTGGAAATCGGCCTCGATCTTGCGCACGCATTCGGCCGTCCAGGCGCGCGAACTCATGGCGTCAGGCCCAGCTCGCTCATCAGCCGCGCCACCTGCTGCTTCAGGACATCCACTTCGGCGCGCAGAGCTTCCAGTTCGCCGTCGCGTGCAGGTGCGGGAGCCGAGTAAGGCGCCGCCGCGGGCAGCTCCACTGGCCCACACAGCAGCTGCGCCCAGCGCGCCTCGCGGGCGCCCGGGGCGCGCGGCAGCTTGATGGCCAGCGGCACCTCGCGCTCGGCCAGCTCCTCCAGGAAGCCTTCAACCGAGGAAATGTCGGCAAAGCGGTGCAGGCGCTCGGCGTTCAGCCGCAGCTCGGCGGCGGTTTGCGGGCCGCGCAGCATCAGCACGGTCAACAGGGCCTCGGCCTGGCCGGGCACGCCATAGACGCGCTTGAGGTTGTGCTCGAAGCGCGTGACGCGGCTGCCGCTGACCTCGTACACCAGACTGAGGTCTTTCAGGCTGTTGAGTGCCTCCAGCACCTCGGGCTCGCCGAGGTTCATCACCGGCTCGCGCGCGGTCTTCTGGTTGCAGCCCAGGGTCAGGGTGTTGAGCGAGAGCGGGTAGCTGTCGGGCACGGTGTGCTGCTTCTCCACCAGCACGGCCAGCACACGCGCCTCGATGGGCGTCAGGTCACGGACTTGCACGTTCACACGCCGAACCCGTCATCGGCTTGAACGATGGCCCCATTGATGAAGCGGCTCTCGTTCGCGCACAGCATCAGCAAGGTCGTATCCAGATCCTGCGGCTGGCCCACGCGCTTGCGCGGCAGCATGTCGATCAGTTGCTTGCCGTGGGCGGTTTCCCAATGGTGGTGGTTCATCTCGGTGTCGATGTAGCCCGGGCAGATGGCGTTCACATTGATCCCGTACTTGCCGAACTCGAGCGCCATGGCGCGGGTCATGTGCACCACGCCGGCCTTGCTCATGGCGTAGATGCCGATCTGACTGAGCACCCGCAAGCCCGCCATGGAGGCGATGTTGACGATGCGCCCGCCGGTGAAGCTGCCCGGTGCCGCGCCCTTGGCACGCGCCAGCATGCGTTTGGCCACCTCCTGGGCGACGAAGAAGGCGCCGCGCAGATTGGTGTTCATCACGTAGTCCCAGTCCTGCTCGCCCACGTCGACGATGCGCTGGCTGGTGGAGACGCCGGAGTTGTTGACGAGGATGTCGAGCGTGCCCATCTCGGTCTCGGCATGGGCCACGGCGGCCTTGATGGAGGCCAGGTCGGTCACGTCCAGCGTCACCACATGGGCGTCGCCGCCCTCGGCCTCGATCTCGGCGCGCAGGCTCTTGAGCCGCTCGACCCGGCGGCCGGCCAGCACCACGGCGGCGCCCGCCTTGGCCAATGTGCGGGCGAATTGCGCCCCCAGGCCGCTGGAGGCCCCCGTCACCAGGGCCACGCGGCCCGACAGATCGATCGAATAGCTCATGGTTCTTGTCCTGTGAAAGGCCCAGCTAGAGGGCGTGCGGGGACGTTAGCACGGGGCTTTCCCGCAGTGCTTCTGGGGCTGCCGCTCTAAGAAAAAAGCACGACCGTTCGTTTTATTCTCGCGCTCCATAGAATCCGCCGCCTCTGAGAACCCCCGCACCGCCATGACAAACGACGAGATCCTTGCCCAGTTCGGTCCCCGTGAATCGATGGAGTACGACGTCGTGATCGTCGGCGGCGGGCCGGCCGGCCTGGCCACGGCCATCCGCCTCAAGCAGATCAACCCCGAGATTTCGGTGGTGGTGCTGGAGAAGGGCTCCGAAGCCGGCGCCCACATCCTCAGCGGCGCCGTGATGGACCCGCGCGCCATCACCGAGCTGTTCCCGAACTGGAAGGAACTGGGCGCGCCGCTGAACCAGGCGGTCAGCGGCGACGACATCCTGTTCCTGAGCGAGAGCAGCCACACCCGCACGCCCGACTGGCTGGTGCCGCGAAACTTCCACAACCACGGCTGCTACGTTGTTAGCCTCTCCAACGTCACCAAGTGGCTGGCCCAGCAGGCCGAAGGCCTGGGCGTGGAAATCTTTGCCGGCTTCGCCGCCGCCGAGGTGGTGTACGACGAACAGGGCCGCGTCAAGGGCGTGGCCACCGGCAACATGGGCATCGGCAAGGAAGGCGAGCCCACCGACGCCTTCCAGCTCGGCATGGAGCTGCACGGCAAGTACACGATCTTTGCCGAGGGCGCGCGCGGCCATCTGGGCAAGCAGTTGCTGGCCAAGTTCAAGCTGACCGAAGGCAAGGACCAGCAGACCTTTGCCATCGGCATCAAGGAACTGTGGGAGATTCCGGCCGAGAAGGCCCAACCCGGCAAGGTGGTGCACACCGCCGGCTGGCCGATGGTGGACGACACCTTCGGCGGCGGTTTCCTCTACCACCTGGAAGACAACAAGGTCACGCTGGGCTTCGTGATCGGCCTGGACTACCAGAACCCGCACATGAGCCCCTTCGAAGAAATGCAGCGCTGGAAGACCCACCCGGCCATCCGCGCGCACATCGAAGGCGGCAAGCGCATCGGCTACGGCGCGCGCGCCATCAACAACGGCACGCCCCAGGCGCTGCCCAAGACCGTCTTCCCGGGCGGCGCCCTGGTGGGCTGCGACGCCGGCTACCTGAACGCCGCGCGCATCAAGGGCAGCCATGCCGCCATCAAGAGCGGCATGCTGGCCGCTGAGGCCGCCGCCGCCGCCCTGGCCGCCGGCCGTGCGCAGGACGAGCTGAGCGAATATCCGGCCGCCTTTGAAAAGAGCTGGCTGAACGAGGAACTGCAGCAAACCCGCAACTTCAAGCTCTGGTTCAAGAAGGGCAAGACGGTGGGCCAGCTGATGACCGGCATCGAGCAGTGGCTGCTGCCCAAGATCGGCGTGGCCAGCCCGCCCTGGACGCTGCACAACCACAAGGCCGACCACGAAAGCCTGCGCCCGGCAGCTGAATGTGCGCCGATTGCCTACCCCAAGCCGGACGGCAAGCTGAGCTTCGACCGCCTCTCCTCGGTGTTCATCTCGAACACCAACCACGAAGAGAACCAGCCTGCCCACCTGACGCTGAAGAACTCCAGCGTGCCGGTGGCCACCAACCTGGCCAAGTACGGCGGTCCCGAGAGCCGCTACTGCCCCGCCGGCGTGTACGAGTTCGTCAAGAACGAGGACGGCAGCGACCGCCTGCAGATCAACGCCCAGAACTGCGTGCACTGCAAGACCTGCGACATCAAGGACCCGACGCAGAACATCGTCTGGATCACCCCCGAGGGGGGTGGCGGACCCAACTACGTCGGCATGTAAGGTTCGCGCCCGAGAGGGTCTTCCCGCCCCGGACTTGCGCGGGTTCTAGGGAGAGTCCGCAGCCGTCTTGCTGTTGCACGAAGTTTCAATTCGCGCCTCATCAAGACAAGGCGCCGCAGCGGCGCGCAGGAACTCCCATGACGAACTGGAAACTCGTGAGCGGCGGCCTGGTGGCCGCCCTGGTCTCTTCCGGCGCGCTGGCCGCGCCTGGCCAATGCGTGGACGTGCGCCTGAGCGCTGCGACTCCGGTGCTGCGCGGCGATGTGGACGTCAAGGTGGATGTGGCCGTCACCAACACCTGCCGCCACCCGGTGCAGCTGTTGAGCTGGCAACTGCCCAGCGACGACATCGACGGCCCGCTGTTCCAGATCGAGCGCGACGGTCAGCGCGTGGGCTACCACGGCGCGCTGATCAAGCGCGTCAAGCCCGAGGCCGGTGACCACATCAAGCTGGAAGCCGGCGCCACGCTGAACTACAGCGTCGAGCTCACGGGCACCTACGACCTGAGTGTGAATGGCCGCTACGCCATCCGCTACACCGCCCACAGCCACGCCAACTCGCCGGCCCAGGCGCTCAAGTCCGAGCCCCTGTACCTGTGGCTGGAAGGCCGCAGTGGCAAGGTCACCGCCAGCAGCGGCCCGCTGCCCAGCCTGGTGCAGCCGGCAGCGGCCAGCCTGAGCTACACCGGCCGCTGCTCGGCCTCGCAGATCAGCGACCTGCAGCAGGCCGTCACCGCCGCCACGAACTATTCGGCCGAATCGGCCAGCTACCTGGGCGGCAGCGGCTCGGCCACGCCGCGCTACACGACCTGGTTCGGCACCTACAGCAATGTCAACTGGAGCACGGCGCGCGACCACTTCACCAAGGCCCGCGACGCCTTCCAGACCCAGGCCCTGACCCTGGACTGCAGCTGCAAGAAAAAGGGCACCTTCGCCTACGTCTACCCGAACCAGCCCTACAAGATCTACATCTGCGGCGCGTTCTGGAGCGCCCCGATGACGGGCACGGATTCGAAGGGCGGCACCCTGGTGCACGAGATGATGCACTTCACCGTCATCGCCGGCACCGATGACTGGGCCTACGGCCAGTCGGCCGCCAAGCAGCTGGCGATCACCGACCCCATCAAGGCGCTGAACAACTCGGACAACCACGAGTACTTCGCTGAGAACACGCCGCGTCAGAACTGAGAGCCCTTGCCCCATGCGCAGCGCCTGCCCGTGCCCGATCACGCGCAGGCGCTGTCTGTTTCTGGCAGGCTGCATGGCAATGCCAGCCTTGGCCCTCCCCGTCTTGAACTGCGAACTGACATGGTCCCGCCCAGGCCAGCGCCTGCGCGCGCGCCTGCACAACCCCGGCGCGCAGGGTCTGTGGCTGCTGCGCTGGGGCACGCCCTTCGAGCCGGGCTGGTGGGCGCGCTGGCTGCAGATCGAACACGAGGGCCGCGCCCTGCCCTACCAAGGCGCGCAACTGAAGCGCGGAGAGCCGGAAGCGGCGGACTACTTCCTTCTGGGCGCCGGTGCGCGCCGGCAGGTGATGGTGGATCTGACGCCGGCGTGGAATCTCTCTGCCTCCGGCCGCTATCGCCTCACTTCTGCCTGGCAGTGGTTAGACGCCTTTGCGGTCGGCGCGGCCAAGCCTCCGCGCCCACGCGCGCAGCACCAAGCCCTGCCCCAGGCCGTCAACAGTCTGGATTGGCTACGCCCTTAGATCACCACCGGCTCCGGCTCCAGCCGGATGCCAAAGCGCGCAAACACCGAGGCCTGGATGGCTTGCGCCAGCGTGAGCACCTCGCCGCCGCGTGCCTCGCCACGGTTCACCAGCACCAGGGCCTGCTTTTCGTACACGCCGGCCCCACCGACCGACTTGCCCTTCCAGCCACAGGCATCGATCAACCAGCCGGCCGCCAACTTGCAGCGGCCGTCCGGCAGCGGGTAATGCACCAGATGCGGGTCGCGGGTGATGACCTCGCGGCAGACCGCCTCGCTGACGATGGGGTTCTTGAAAAAGCTGCCGGCATTGCCGATGACGGCCGGGTCAGGCAGCTTGGCGCGGCGGATGGCGCAGACCCAATCGGAGATTTGCTGCGGCGTCGGCTCTTTGACACCGGCCTGCTCGGCCGCGCGCTGCAAATCGAGGTACTCCATTTCGGGCCGCCAGGCCTTGGGCAGCCGAAAGCGAACGCGCAGGATCACGCTGCGCCCGGCGAGGTGCTGCTTGAAGACCGAATCGCGGTAGCCGAAATGGCAGGCCTCGCGTCCGAGCGTCACGACGCGGCCGCTCATCAAGTCCAGCGTGTCCAGACTCTCGAAGCGGTCCTTGATTTCCACGCCATAGGCACCGATGTTCTGCACCGGCGCCGCGCCCACGGTGCCGGGGATCAGCGAGAGGTTTTCCAGCCCCGGCGCGCCCTGCTCCAGCGTCCAGAGTACGAAGTCATGCCAGCGCTCGCCCGCCCCGGCCTCGACCACCCAGTCCGCCCCCGCATCAAAAATCCGGCGCCCCGGCACCTCCACCTTCAGCACCAGGGGCTGCAGGTCCTTGGTCAGCACCAGATTGCTGCCGCCGCCGAGGATGAATTTGCTGGCCCGGCCCCAGTCGGGGTGGTTGACGACCCAGTGCAAGTCGGCGTCCGCGGCAATGCGCACCAGCCGGCGCGCCTTGGCCGGCAGGCCAAAGCTGTTGTAGGGGCGGAGATCGACGTCGCACTCGATCTGGGGGGCGGGGGAAGGGCTTGGCATCGCCGAGAATTGTCCCTGCTCCCTCTCTACGAATCGAATTCGCACCATGCCTTCTTTTGACGCCGTCCTCGAACCCAATCTGGTTGAAATCCGCAATGGCGTGGACAACGCCGCCAAGGAAGTCGGCACCCGCTTCGACTTCAAGGGCACCGGCGCCCAGGTGGAACAGAAGGGCAAGGAGAAGGACGCCACCATCGAACTGACCGCCGACTCCGACTTCCAGCTCGAACAGCTGGAGGCCGTGCTGATCGACAAGATGACCAAGCGCAAGGTCGAGCTGACCTACTTTGAGCGCGACGGCAGGATCGAGAAGCTGGGTGGCGACAAAGTGCGCAAGACCTGGAAGGTGCGCGCCGGCATTCCGTCCGATCTGGCCAAGAAGATCGTTGCCAAGATCAAGGACAGCAAGCTCAAGGTGCAGGCCGCCATTCAGGGCGATGCCGTGCGCATCACCGGCAAGGACAAGGACGTGCTGCAGACTTGCATCGCCCTGCTGCGCAAGGAGATCGACGACACGCCGCTGAGCTTCAACAACTTCCGCGACTGAAACTGCATGCGTGCCGCCCTACTGCTCAGCTTGCTGCTTGTCACCAGCGCAGGGGCGGCACCCACCGTCAGTCTGAACGGTCGCCTCGGCAAGTCCGCCGCGTTGCTGGTCATCCAGGGTCAGGTCAGAACAGTGCGCCTGGGTCAGACCGTCGAGGGCGTGAAGCTGCTTGAGGTCGGCGATGACGAGGTCGTGGTGGAGGTGGAGGGGCAGCGCCTGCAACTGCGCCTGGGCTCAGCACCCGTGGCCCAGCGCGCCCCCTCGGCGCAAAAGCGCATCGTGCTGTCCGCCGTCGAAGGCGGTCACTTCGTGGCACAAGGCAGCATCAACGGCCACTCCGTGCGCTTTCTGGTGGACACCGGCGCCACCGCCGTGGCCATCGGCATCGACGACGCCCGGCGCATGGGTCTGCGCTATCAGAACGGGCAGCGCATCCAGGCCCATACCGCCAATGGCGTCACCCAGGCCTATGTCATGACGCTGGACAGTGTGCGCATCGGCGAGGTTGAAGTCGGTGGGGTTGAGGCCATGGTGCTGATGACCACCATGCCGATGGCGCTGCTCGGCAACAGCTTCCTGAGCCGCTTCCAGATGAAGCGCGAGAACGACATCCTGACGCTGGAAAGGCGCTTCTAGAACATTGGCGCCTTGCCTCCAACTGCTGCTCTGTCACCAATGAAACCAGCGCATTCCGCGGCCCTGCTCCTTTCAACCTGCCTGCTGTTCATCCCGCCGGGGATGGCGCAAAACAGCAAAAGCTCGCAGCTGTACGAGGATGCCTTGCGTCGATTCCATTCGAAGGACGTCGCCGGGAGCATCATCCAACTAAAGAATGTGCTGCAGGCGGACAGGAACCATCTGCCGGCGCTGCTGCTTCTGGGTAAGGCATCACTCGAGGACAGCAACCCGGGTGCAGCAGAAGCCGCATTTGATGAAGCGCTAAAACGCGGCGCCAGCCGATCAGAAGTCTCGGTGCTGTTGGCGCGCGCGCTGGTCGAGCAAGGAAAGCAGGCACTGATGCTCGACGACCCGCGCTGCCGAGTGGAGGGGCTGCCTGTACGCTCCCAGGCCGAGTTGCTGCTGGTCCGCGCAGCCGCCACATCGGACCTGGGCAATGAACGCGGCGCCTTGGAGCTAATTCGGCAAGCGCGCGGCCTGACGCCGCAGAGCGCGGACACATGGGCCGCAGAAGTCCCGATCAGGATTCGGGGCCGTCAGGTTGTGCCCGCGATCGATGCCGGACGCCAGGCCGTGAAGTTGGAGCCAGACAGTGCCGGAGCCCACTACCAGCTCGGCGCGGCCCTGCATGTCGGTGGACGCCTGGATGAAGCGCTCGCCGCCTACGACCGGGCCATTCAGCTCTCACCGGGCCATCTTGAAGCCCTGATTGCGCGCGCCGGAATCTATTTCGACCGGCAGCAGCCGGCCAAGGCCGCGGCAGACATCAAGACCCTGCGTCAGCGCTTTCCGAAGGACCCGCGGGCTGACTACCTGTCAGGGCTGATCGCGGCGAATGAGGGCAATCAAACGGACAGCCAGGCATCGATGCGTCGGGTCGTGGAATTGCTGGACCCTCTGCCCATCGAATCGCTGCGGTTCAGGCCTCAGTTGCTCATCCTCGGTGGGCTCGCGCACCATGCGCTTGGCGAGCGCGAGAAAGCGCTGCCTTACCTGGAGCAGGTGGTCAAGCTGCAGCCCAGCAACCCGGCCGCCAAGGCCATGGCTCAAGTCCTCTTCGAGCTGGGACAAACAGAAAACGGCATCCGCCTGCTGGAAAACTACCTGCAGGGGAATCCGAATGACCTGCAGGCCATCAGCCTGCTCGCGGTCGGTCACAGCGATTCGGGGCGCCAATCGAAGTCGGTTCAAATTCTCAGTCGTGCGCTTGAAGTGCGAGATGACCCCCAGCTACGCGGTGCGCTGGGCCGATCACTCCTACGTGCCGGTCAATTTGAAGCCGCTCAGTTGGAGCTGGAACAGGCGGTCAAGCGAGCACCTGCCCACCTCGGCAACGGGGTCGCGCTGACGATGCTCTACCTGCGAACCCAGCAGGCAGGCAAAGCACTCGCCAGTGCCAAGAGAGTCCTGGCCATGGCGCCGGACTCGCCGCCCCACATTCATTTGATGGGGATAGCCCAGGCCGCAGCCAAGGACCTGAGCGGTGCACGCGCGAGCTTCCAGCGCGCTCTCAAATTGAACCCGCACCTTGTGGAGGCCGAGTTCAGCCTTGCCAAGCTCGACGCCGCAGAGCGCCACTTCCCCGCTGCGCTTGGCCGGCTGCAACGTTTGCACGATGGTGATCCCAAGGCCATCGAACCCTTGCTGCTCCTCGCCGAAGTGTCCGAAGCGGCCGGCCGCGCCGAGGATGCCGCGAAGTGGCTTGAGCGGGCGGTCAGCGCCGCAGGGGCACGCGAAACCCGCCCTGCGTTGGCGCTGACGGGTCTGCAACTGCGCCGCGGTATGACCAGTCAAGCGGTACAAACGGCCAAAACCCTTGCGGCCATGCACCCGGATGACTCGCAGGTACTGCTGCCTTACGCCCGAACTTTGCTCGCCAACGGAGAACGTAACGCTGCAAAGGCACCGCTCGTGGCGGCCGGCCGCAAGTTGAACAGCGATCCCGACATGCTGGGCGTGATTGGCGCGCTTCAGGTGGACGCGGAGGATTACACCAACGCGCGGTACACCCTCCAGAAGGCCCATGAACTCGCGCCGAATTCACTCCGCACGCAGGTGCTGCTCGGAACGATCGAGCTGCGATCCGGCGATCTTGCCGCTGCAGAGCGCTGGGCCCAAAAGGTGGTGAAAGCATTCCCCAAGGAAGCTGCCGCGCACCTTCTCGCCGCAGACCTCGCCACGGCAAAAAAGGACGCACCCGGCGCTGGCACCGCCATTCGGCGTGCCCATGAGGCGGCACCATCCCCCGTCACCGCACACCGTTTGCTCAGCCACCTGGCCCACCACGAACCCGCTGGGGTCGGTACTTTCGCGACCTCATGGCTGAAAGCCAATCCAAACGATGCGGAGTTCACCAAGCTCTGGGCGGATCATCTGCTGGCGACAGAGCAATTTGCCGCCGCCAAGTCCACCTACGAGCGCGCCCTAAGAATCCAACCCAGCGACCCGGCCGGCTGGAATAACCTGGCGCTGACTTTGATTCGCCTGAAAGATCCTAAGGGCGCCCTGCAGGCTGCGGCGCGCGCCCGCTCACTCGCGCCGACCTCACCCATCGCACTCGACACGCAGGCCTGGGCTTTGCTCCACGATGGGCAGGCCGAGGCGGCACTGGCAGCCCTGCGCGAAGCACTGATCCGCGCCCCGGACCATGCGCAGATTCGCTACCACTTGGCAGTGACTTTGGCCAAGTTGGGACGCCATGCGGAAGCGCGCACCGAGCTGACGGCCGCACTCGCCAACCCTGCGGGCTTGGAGAGTGAGAAGGAAGCACGGGAGTTCGCCAGAACCCTTAAATGAGGGGCAAGTGCAACTGTCGCCTCCCTTTACAGTCGCAACCAGATGTCCTGGGGCGCACCTGCCGAAGCCAGCCATTCATATTTAAATCCAAGAACTTATAGAGATTGGCCCGATGTTTGCTTGTAGCAAGCCAAAGGCGAAGTCTCTTGGAGCAATTGAAATGATCAAAGCAAGTTTGTGCGGGTTGGCTGCAGCAATCGGCCTGATGACCTCCGCGAGTGCGGCTGTGTGGAACAAGGATGGTTCAGGCTCGACGGATGGCAACGGCTGCGCTAGTTCCAGCACCAATTACGGCAGTGGGGGCTGCACCATCTCGAACAGTGCCGTTGACGCTTTGAACGTTGATCTGCGCATGCGTGGCTATGCCAACACAGGCACCAACGGTGCTTGGGCAAGCCAGACCTTGGTGAGCATGACGAACCCGAATGGCCGCGGCGAGTTCGGCATGTCTTCGGACGGCAGCACCTCTCCGAACCATGCCATCGACAACAACGGCCGCAAGGAAGCGGTGCTGCTCGATTTTTCGAAGGGCGGGGTTTCGACGGCAGTCGCCCTGAGCCAGATTCAAATTGGCTGGTGGAATACCGACTACGACATCACAGTGCTGCGCTACACCGGCAACACCGCACCCACTTACAACTCCAATCTGCTAAGCGGTTGGGGCGTGACTAACGCCAACAGCAACTACAACTTTGCCAATAGCGGCTGGAGCGTGATGGGTAACTATGCGTTCAACGAGTCGGCTCCTGGAACGAGTTGCAATGGTTCCGGCACTGCTACCCAGAAGGCAGCCTGCGAGCGAACCATTGACCTTGGCAACGATGGCTCAGTGACTTCGAGTTACTGGCTCGTCATGGCTTACACCTCGGCATTTGGTGGTACCAACTACGGTGGCTCGAACGGCGGCACAAACCTCAGCCTCAACAACGACTACTTCAAGTTGATGGCAGTCGCCACCACAGCGAAGAGCAATGACACGCCGGAGCCGGGCGCGCTGTTTTTGGCCGCAATGGGTCTGATCACGGCGGGCGTCGTACGCCGTCGCAAGTCGGGCAAGTGATTCACTAGTCCGCTAAGACCCGGATGCCAAGGGCCGCTGAGCGGCCCTTAGTTTCTTGCAGCCCGCACCATAATCCCGCGCCATGCAGGTCTTTCGCGGGTTTCACCACCCCTCCATCGCGCCCGCGTGCGCGCTCACGATCGGGAACTTTGATGGCGTGCACCGCGGCCATCAGGCCATGCTGGCCTTGCTACGCAGCGAAGCCCAGCACCGGGGCGTGCCCAGTTGCGTGCTCAGCTTCGAACCGCATCCGCGCGATCACTTCGCCCGACTGGCAGGCAAGCCCGAACTGGCTCCCGCCCGCATCGCCACCCTGCGAGACAAGCTATCTGAGTTGGAGCGCTGCGGCATTGATCAAGTCGTGATCCTGCGCTTTGACGCGCAGCTCGCCGCGCTGTCGCCTCGCGAGTTCGTGGAGCAGGTGCTGGCCCAAGGCCTGGGCGCCCGCTACGTTTTGGTGGGTGACGACTTCCGATTTGGCGCCAAGCGTCAGGGTGACTACGCCACGCTCGATGCCCTCGGCGGTCAGCTCGGCTTCGACGTGGCGCGCATGATGAGCTACGAAGTGCATGGCCTACGCGTCAGCTCTTCTGCCGTGCGCGAAACCTTGTCTGCCGGGAACCTGAGCCAGACTCAGGCCTTGCTGGGTCGGCCCTACTCCATCTCAGGCCATGTGCTGCACGGCGCCAAGCTGGGGCGCCAGTTGGGCCCGGGTTTTCGCACCCTGAACCTGCGCTTCCAGCACCCCAAGCCGGCAGCGCAGGGCATCTTCGTGGTGCAGACCCATGGATTGGGCTCCAATCCTCTGCCGGGCGTCGCCAGCCTGGGCTACCGGCCCACGGTAGACGACAGCGGCCGCATGCTGCTCGAAGTGCATTGCCTGGACTGGCCCGGCCACCTGGGGCTCGAGGGGGGCTACGGTAGACTCGTGCGCGTGGAACTGCTGCACAAATTGCGTGACGAGGCCCGGTTCGAGGGGCTGGAAGCCCTGACGGCCGCCATTGCGGCCGATGTGGCCGCCGCACGTGCCTGGTTCGACGGCCACGCCGCCGAACGCCGCCAGACCACGCGCGACCGAATTTGATCGGCAGCGGCAAGCGCCGCATCCCCCTCCCTCGCCGATCCACCCTGCTATTGCGCGGCCCTCGCCGCTCCCTTCGCCATGAGTACGCCCGACTACCGCAGCACCCTGAACCTGCCCGACACCCCCTTCCCGATGCGCGGCGACCTGCCCAAGCGCGAGCCGGGCTGGATCCAGGGCTGGCAGGACGGCGAGCTCTACCAGGCTCTGCGCGCCGCCCGCCAGGGCTGCCGCAAGTTCGTGCTGCACGACGGCCCACCCTACGCCAACGGCGCCATCCACATCGGCCACGCCGTCAACAAGGTGCTCAAGGACATGGTGGTCAAGAGCCGCCAGCTGATGGGCTTTGACGCCGCCTATGTGCCGGGCTGGGATTGCCACGGCCTGCCGATCGAGAACGCGATCGAGAAGGCCCATGGCCGCCACTTGAGCCGCGACGACATGCAGGCCAAGAGCCGTGCCTACGCGACCGAGCAAATCGCGCTGCAGCGCGCCGGCTTTGAGCGCTTGGGCGTGCTGGGCGACTGGAGCCGCCGCTACGCCACCATGGACCCGAAGAACGAGGCCGGCCAGATCCGTGCGTTCAAGAAGGTCATCGAGCGCGGCTTTGTGTACCGCGGCCTCAAGCCCGTGTACTGGTGCTTCGATTGCGGATCTTCCCTCGCCGAATTCGAGATCGAGTACGCCGACAAGAAGAGCCAGACCCTGGACGTGGCCTTCCCCACGGCCGAGCCCGCCAAGTTGGGCGCCGCCTTCGGCCTGGAAGGCCCGGTGGACGCCAGCGCGGTGATCTGGACCACCACCGCCTGGACCCTGCCCGCCAACCAGGCGCTCAACCTCAACCCCAAGCTGCGCTATGCGCTGGTGAAAACCGCGCGCGGCCACTACATCGTGGCCCAGGCGCGCGTCGAAGACTGCCTGAAGCGCTGGGCGCTGGAAGGTGAGGTCGTCGCCACCTGCGTCGGCGAGGCCCTGGCCGGCCTGCACTTCCACCACCCGCTGGCCGCCACTGATGCCGGCTACGCCCGCACCGCCCCGGTCTACCTGGCCGACTACGCGACGGACGAGGACGGCACCGGCATCGTGCACAGCGCCCCGGCCTATGGTCTGGACGACTTCTTCTCCTGCATGAACCATGGCCTGCGCCATGACCAGATCCTGAACCCCGTGCAGGGTGACGGCCGCTACGCCGAGGACCTGCCGCTGTTCGGCGGCCAGAACATCTGGAAGGCCTGCCCCGTCATCGTCGACACCCTGCAGGCCGCCGACCGCCTGCTGGCCACGCAGACCATCACGCACAGCTACCCGCATTGCTGGCGCCACAAGACGCCGGTGATCTACCGCGCCGCCTCGCAGTGGTTCATCCGCATGGATGCCGCGCACAAGGGCACCGAGGGCGTGTTTGCCAAGGAGCAGCCCACGCAGACCCTGCGTGAGCTGGCGCTGGCCGCCATCGACGCCACCGCCTTCTACCCCGAGAACGGCCGCGCCCGCCTGCGCGACATGATCGCCAACCGGCCCGACTGGTGCATCAGCCGCCAGCGCGCCTGGGGCGTGCCCCTGCCCTTCTTCCTGCACAAGGACAGTGGCGAGCTGCACCCCGACACCATGGCCATCCTGGACAAGGCGGCCGACATCGTCGAGGCTGGGGGCGTCGAGGCCTGGAGCCGCCTCAGCCCCGAAGACCTGCTGGGCGCCGACGGCGCGAACTACAGCAAGAGCACCGACATCCTCGAGGTCTGGTTCGACTCCGGATCGACCTTCGAGCATGTGCTCAAAGGCAGCCACGCCGGCCTGGCGCATGAAAGCGGCCCCGAGGCTGACATCTACCTTGAAGGCCATGACCAGCACCGCGGCTGGTTCCACTCGGCCCTGCTGCTGGGTTGTGCCCTGCACGGCCGCGCGCCCTACAAGGCGCTGCTGACCCATGGCTTCACGGTGGACGGCCAGGGCAAGAAGATGAGCAAGTCGCTCGGCAACACCCTGGCGCCGCAACTGGTGGCCGAGAAGATGGGGGCCGAGATCATCCGCCTGTGGGTCGCCGCGACCGACTATTCGGGCGATCTGGCGATCGACGACAAGATCCTGGCGCGCGTCGTCGACAGCTACCGCCGCGTGCGCAACACCCTGCGCTTCCTGCTCGCCAATGTCAGCGATTTCGACCCCGCGGTCGACGCCGTGCCGGCCGAACAGCTGTTCGAGGTCGACCGCTACGCGCTGGCCCGCGCCGCGCTGCTGCAAGCCGAGATCCTGGGCCATTACGAGGCCTACGAATTCCACCCCGTGGTGGCCAAGCTGCAGGTCTATTGCTCCGAAGACCTTGGCGCTTTCTACCTGGACGTGCTGAAGGACCGGCTCTACACCACCGCGCCCAAGAGCCTGGCCCGCCGTTCGGCGCAGACGGCGCTGTGGCAGATCACCCACGCCATGCTGCGCTGGATGGCGCCTTTCCTGAGCTTCACCGCCGAAGAAGCCTGGCCTCTGTTCGCCAAGGCCGGCCAGCCAGGCGTCAGTGGCGCCGGCCGCAGCTTGTTCGAGGAGCAGTTCTGGGCCTTCGACGCGCCAGACGAGGCGCTGATCGCCAAGTGGGGGCGCATCCTGGCGGTGCGCGCCGAGGTCAACAAGGCGCTCGAGGCGGTGCGCATCGGCGGCGGCATCGGCGCCTCGCTGCAGGCCGAGGTCAGACTCAGCGCCGAAGGGGTCGATTTGGCGGCTTTGCGCTCGCTGGGCGACGACCTGAAGTTCGTGCTGATCGTCTCCAAGGTGGAACTGGTCGAGGGCTCGGCGCTGGCCGTTGAAGTCATGCCCTGCACGGCCGCCAAGTGCGAGCGCTGCTGGCATTACCGCGCCGATGTGGGCCGCAACCCCGCACACCCCGCCCTTTGCGGCCGCTGTGATGACAACCTGCACGGCGCCGGCGAAGCGCGCAGCCACGCCTGATGGCCGCGCCCGCTCCGAACTGGTGGCGCTGGCTGCTGCTGGCGGCCATCGTCATCGTGCTGGATCAGTTCACCAAGGTGCTGATCCTGGGCGCTTTTCAGCTGCATGAGGGCAAGCAGGTCACGAGCTTTTTCAACCTCGTGCGCGCCCACAACACCGGTGCGGCCTTCAGCTTCCTGGCTGGAGCCGGCGGCTGGCAGCGCTGGTTCTTCACCGGACTGGCGGTGGCCGCCACCGTCTTCATCACCGTGATGCTGCGCCGTCACGGCGGCCAGACCCTGTTCGCCACGGCGCTCGCGATGATCCTGGGCGGAGCCGTGGGCAATGGCATCGACCGCCTCTGGCACGGCTATGTGGTGGACTTCCTGCAATTCCACTGGGCGGGTTGGGCCTTCCCCAGTTTCAACCTGGCCGACAGCGCCATCACCCTGGGTGCAGCGCTGCTGATCCTCGACGAGTTGCGACGGGTGCGCGCCAGCCGCTGAGCCAGCGTGTAAAAAGCGGCCATGCCCAGCTTGCCCCCCCTCTGGAACCAGGCCCCCGGCCTGTTGGCCGTGGTGGACGCGCGCAGCGGCAGCGTGGTCGAGGCCAACGCCTTGGCCGCGAGCGTTCTGGCGGGCTTGAGCGGCTGGACGCAGGTCAGTGCCCTGGCCCGTCTGCTCGGTGACGCCCCGCGAGCGGCCGAGGCCCTGAGCCAGCTGCAGAGCAGCCAGACCTGGCGCCACCTGGCCCTGCTGCACGAGCCGCGCGGACCGCGCTGGTACCAGCTCGAGCTGCGCCCCCTGGAGGGCGGCGCCGCCAAGGGTGTGCAGGGCTTGCTCAGCGGGCAGGACGTGCATGAACTGATCGAACAACGCATCGACCTGGAGCGCCAGCTTGGCCAAGCCCAGGCCCGCGCCCAAGCGCAGACCGATCTGGCCGCGCACCTGGCACACGAGATGCGCACGCCGCTGGCCGGTGTCATCAGCCTGACCGAACTGGTGCTGGGCAGCGAACTGAATGAGCGCCAGCGCAAGCTGCTTGATCTGTCGCTCCAGTCAGGCCGCGGCTTGTTGGAGCTGCTGAACCACAGCCTGGATCTGGCGAAGCTCGATGCCGGCGGCATCACCCTGGAGCAGGCACCCTTCGGTCTGCACGACTGCCTGAAGGACGCGCTGCAACCCTTGCTTCCCCAAGCCCACGCCAAGGGCCTGAAGCTGGCCGCACGCGTGCAGCCCGGTGTGCCGCACCAGTTGCTGGGCGACGCACTGCGTCTGCGCCAGGTCATCGTCAACCTGGTGGGCAATGCGATCAAGTTCACCGCCAAGGGCGAGGTGCGGGTCGATATCCAGCGCGCCGACTGGCCCGAGCTGATGGTGGCCCCGGGCGCACCCCTGCGCCTGGCCGTGGCCGTGACGGACACCGGCCCGGGCATGACGCCGGCGCAGCAAGAAGCCCTGTTCAAGCCCTATGCGCAGGCCGATGTGTCGATTGCGCGGCGCTTCGGCGGCACCGGCCTGGGCCTCTCGATCGCCCAGCGCCTGGTGGGCCTGATGGGCGGTCGCATCGAGGTGGAAAGCAGCCCCGGCGTGGGCAGTTGCTTCCGCTTCGAGATCGAAGTGCAGCGCGCGCCAGCCGGCGCGGCGGCGGCCGAGTTGACCTGATCAGGCCCGCTGCAGCGGGATGACGCGGTTGGCCCCCGGCGGCAAGCCGCCCTTGAAGAACTGCATGCGGCCCGAAGAGGCGATGTGATAGCAGTCGCAATGCCGCACATCACCGCACAGGAAGGGCTCGGTGCGCGGCCGGAACTCACGGCGCTTCAGATTGCCATGCTGGCGCAGCTCGGCCACGTTCGGACAGGCCTCTACGGCGCCATCGTTCCAGACCCGGAAGTAGCTCTGCCCGGCGGGGCAGGACACATGGTCGAAGGCGCTCAGCAGGATGGCGAAGTTGCCGCGCCGCACGGTGTACAGGATGTCGGCATGCGCGCTCTGCAGCACCAGCAGGCGCTCTTCCTGCTCCGCGCCAAAGGGCGTGAGCACATCGTTGATCAGCACCAAGCGCTTCGGGAACGCCGAGAACAGATGTTCGCGGTACCAATTCAGCGCCTCGTCCCAGTCCTCGCTCTCCGTGGGCGCCAGGATGAAGTTGACGAAGAAGTCCGGGTTGTCGTGCAGTTGCAGCAGGGTCAGGGCATTGCGCCGCCAGACCTCCAGCGCACGGTGCTCCTTGAGCTGGCGGTAGTGAAAGGTCAGATTGACATGGCGCACCCGCGCGCGCTGGGCAGCCGTCAGCTCCGGGAAGCAGTGGATGACGACCCCGTTGATGTCCAGCGCCACCGCCACGTCGTCATGGTCCAGCAAACGCGCCAACAAGCGTTCGGACTTCTTGTAGCCGGCGAAAAAATCGCCACGGCCCGAGAAGATGAAGAAGAGCTTGCCGCCGACCTGCTCCTTCAGGAACATCAGATCGTCGTAATCGAGCGAGGGTTGCAGCTTGACCACCGGCGAAGCCACGCAGTAGCTGCAGTCCAGATTGCAGTGCCCGGATGAGGACGCGAACACGATGGTTTCGTCCGCCTCAAAACGGATTCGCATCTCGTCTTCGGGCAGTTGGACGCTGACGGGCTGGGCGGGCATGGACATCTGGACTCCTGGCGGACCCCAAGCCCGCGCGGGGCGCGACTGTAGCCCCGCCGCGGCGCTAAACCGCCAGCTGCACCCGCATCTGCCGGTTTCCGTAAGCCCGGTTGAACAGCGGCGTGGCCATCAGGGTGGTGACGATGGCCATCATCACCATCACCGTGAACAGCGTGGGTGTGATGAGGCCGGCCTGCAGGCCGATGTTGAGGATGATGAGTTCCATCAGCCCGCGTGCGTTCATCAGGCTGCCGACGGCGGCCGCTTCCGAGCGGTCCATGCCCTGCCAGCGCGCCACGGCGTAGCAGGCGCCGCCCTTGCCCAGCACCGCGAACAGCAGCACCAACGTGGCCAGGGCCCAGAGTTCCGGGCTGCTGAGCAGGTTGATCTGGGTGTTCAGACCGGAGTAGGTGAAGAAGGTGGGCAGCAGCAAGGCGGTGGTGAGCGGCATCAGCTGCCGCTGCAGGCTATGCGTGACCGCACCGCGCGGCATGGCCAGGCCCAGCAGGAAAGCGCCGAACACGGCATAGATGCCGATCATGTCGGTGCACCAGGCGGCCAGCATCAGCAGAGCCAGGATCAGCACCAGCTGGGTGCTGTTCAGATCGCCCTCGACCTTTCCGATCAGCCGTGGCAGCCAGGCGCGCAGCGGGCCGAGCACCACCAGCGCGAAAACCACGGAGCCGCCGATGGCCCAGAAGGCGATCGAGGCCTGGCCCTTGAAGCTGGCCAGCACCACCGCCAACACACACCAGGCGGCCGCGTCGTCCACCGCGCCGGCCGCCAGCGTCAGCGCGCCCAGGGGCGTGCCGGTCAGGCCGCGCTCGTGAATGATGCGCGCCAGCATCGGGAAGGCGGTGATGGACATGGCCGCCCCCAGGAAGAGCATGGCCTGGAAGGGCTCGGTGGCGGCCGGGAACAGGTCTTCACGACCGGCCAGGAACCAGGCCAGGCCCGCGCCCAGCGCGAACGGTGCGGCGATGCCGGCCACCGATACCGCGGCCGCCTTGCCCACCCGCCCCTTGATGAGCCCATGGTCGAACTCGCAGCCGACCAGGAACATGTAGAGCGCAAGTGCAATTTGTGCAAGCGCGAACAGGATCGGCTTGCTTGCAGGCGGGAACAGTGCGGCGCTGAGCTCCGGCGCCAGCAGGCCCAGCAGCGAAGGCCCGAGCAACACGCCGGCGATCATTTCGCTGACCACCGGCGACTGCCCGAGTCTGACAAACACCCAGCTCAGCAGCTTGCAGCTCAACAGGATGACGGTGAGCTGCATGAACAGCAGCACGGACAGATCAAACGGCGTCATGGCAATTCCCGGGCAGGCAGGCCGCCATTGTCAGCGGCTTGAAAGCGTTTTCAAGCAGGGAGTTTCAGCAGGCTGAAGGGTCCGCGGCCGCTGGCGGCGGTGATCAGACCCAGGACCCGGCCCGGCTCCGCGCCGACCATGTCCCAGCTGAAGCGCCA
>JBDHSJ010000021.1:0-30751 GCA_039808065.1 Burkholderiaceae bacterium
CGGCCGTGCAGATGCCGGCGGCGGTGGTGATCTGGATGGCCGACAGCGGGGCCTTCACATCACGGTCGGCAAAGATCTTGCGGGCGAACACTTCCTGCAGCAGCTGGCCGTTCTTCATGCCGGAGACGGTGACGAACACCAGCACCACGTCCTGCATGGTGGCGGGCATGCTCTTGCGCATGATGTCCTTGAGCTTCTCCTGGTCGCCGGCCAGGGCCAAGTCTTCCAGCAGGAACTTCATCAAGTCGCGGTGGCCGGGGTAGCGCACGGTCTTGTAATCGAGGTTCTTGACCTTGCCGGCCCAGGTCTCGCACAGGGTGCCCAGGCCGCCCGAGGTGTTGAAGGCCTCGTACTCGGTGCCGTCCAGGCTGAAGTGCTCCAGGCCTTCCAGCGGCAGGGCTTGAATGAACTCGCCGCCGTGGATGGCTTCGCAGGGGTGGCAGTACTCGTTGATCAGGCCGTCGACCGACCAGGTCAGGTTGTACTTGAGCTTGTTGGTCGGGAAGGCGGGCAGCGCACCGACGCGCATCTGCACGTCACGCACTTCGTCGAACTGCATGGCCAGGTGGTGGGCCACGATGCCGATGAAGCCCGGGGCCAGGCCGCACTGGGGCATGAACGCGGTCTTGGCGGTCTTGGCCATTTCCATGATGGCCTTGGTGGCGGCCACGTCTTCGGTCAGGTCGAAGTAGTGGCAGCCGCACTCCAGCGCGGCCTCGGCGGCGCTGATGGCCAGGTGGTAGGGCAGCGCGTTGACGACGGCGTCGTTGCCACGCACGCCGGCCATCAGGGCGGCCTTGTTTTCGCTGTCGACTTCCTTGGTGGCGATGCCCTCGGCGGCCAGCACGGCCAGGTACTTGGCGCTCTTGTCCAGCACGGTGACCTGGTAGTCGCCGGTGGCGTGCAGCAGGCGGGCAATGGTTTGGCCGATGTGACCGGCGCCGAGCAGGGCAATCTTCATGGGGAGTCTCCGTGGGGTTGTCGAGGGCAGCGGCGGGGCCGATGCGATGGACGGGACTGTAGGGAGCGCGCCTGACGAATGAAAGCGCGGCTTCGTCGCAAAATGCCTTGCTCGCGACGAAACGTCATCATCTTTTGTCGCTTCGGCATTTATAGGGAAAACCATGAAACCGGTTCTGGACGAACTCGATCGGCGCCTGATCGCCTTGCTGCAGGCCAACGCCCGCGCCGCCACGGCAGACTTGGCGCGCCAGCTGGGCGTGGCCCGCACCACGGTGGTGGCGCGGCTGGCGCGGCTGGAGGCCAGCGGCGCCATCGTGGGCTACACCGTGCGCCTGGCCGCCACCGAGGGCGAACAGGGCGTGCAGGCCTTCGTGAACTTGAGCGTCAGCCCCAAGGCGGCGCGCAAGGTCATCGAGCGCCTCTCGCTCCTGCCCGAGCTGCGCCAGCTCGCGGCGGTGAGCGGCGAGTTCGACTACCTGGCGGTGCTGCGCGCGCCCCACACCCAGCGGCTGGATGCGCTGCTGGACGAGATCGGCGAGATCGAGGGCGTGCTGCGCACCACCACCTCGGTGCTCTTGGCCATGAAGGTGGACAGGGTGGCCTGAGGGCGACCGCCCAGACGCAGCTTCGGAATCAGCCGCGCCAGGGCGGCGCCGCGATGCGGTCGGTTTCGCCGGCAATCGCCGGGAACTCCCCGGCCGCCCAGCGCGCCGCCGCCTGGCCCAGGGTGTCGCGCTCGTAGGCCAGGAAGTTCCACCACATGCGCGGTGTCTGCGGCAGCGCCGCGCCACCCAGGATGACGGCACGCGCGCCGGCCGGCCCGGCCTGCAGGCGCAGCGGCTGCGGCGCCAGCAGAGCCAGCTGCTCGGCCGGCAGCACCTCGCCGTCCAGCTGCAGCGCCCCCCAAGGGAGGTAGAGCGCCCATTGGTCGGCCAACGGCGGCAGCTCCAGAGCCGCACCGGGCTCCAGTTCCAGATCGATGTAGAGCGTGGGCCAGGCGGTCGGCAGCGGGCTGCTGGCGCCCATGGCGCTGCCCACCAGCACGCGCAAGCGCGCGCCGGGCAGGGGCAGCTCGGGCAGGGCCGCGGCCGGCACATGCCAGAACGCCGGCTCGACCTCGGTTTGCCCGGGGGGCAGCGCGGTCCAGAGCTGCAGGCCATGCAGGCGGCGCGGGCGGCCGCGCAGCGCCAGCGGCGTTCGCTCGCTGTGCACGATGCCGCGCCCGGCCTGCATCCAATTCAGATCGCCGGGCGCGATGTCCTGCACCGTGCCCAGGCTGTCACGGTGCGTCAGGCAGCCCTCGAACAAATAGCTGACGGTGGCCAGGCCGATGTGGGGGTGCGGGCCGACATCGCTGTCCGCCGCCGCTCCCAGCTCGACCGGCCCGAAGTGGTCCAGAAACACGAAAGGACCGACCGCGCGCGCCAGCGCGGCCGGCAACAGCCGGCGCACCTGCAGGCCGCCGGCCAGGTCGGTGCGGTGTCCTTGGATGATTTGCACGGTTTTCCCTCCTTGGGCAGGCCCCTGGCTGCCCCTACATTGCGCCACCGCATGGCAAAGGAGTCGCGATGGAACTGGCCTGGATCTGCTTTGTAGCCGGCTTGCTGGTCTTTCTGGGCAGCCACTCGCTGCGCGTGTTCGCACCCGCTTGGCGCGACCGCCAGCGCCAGCGCCTGGGTGAGCCGGCCTGGAAAGGTGTGTACAGCGGGGTTTCGATCGCCAGCTTCGTGCTGCTGGTTTGGGGCTATGGCCAGCTGCACCTGCAGCTGGCGCCACTCTTCCTGTTGCCGGATGGCATGGCGCGCGGCCTGCGCCATCTGGTGGCACTGCTGGTGTTGCCGGCCTTCTGGTTGCTGGTGGCGGCCTATGTGCCGCGCAACCACTTGAAGGCCGTGCTGAAGCACCCGATGACGCTGAGCGTCAAGCTCTGGGCCCTGGCCCACCTGCTGGTCAACCACACGGCGGCCGACCTGCTGCTGTTCGGCGGCTTCCTGCTCTGGGCCGTGCTGCTGTTCCGCAGCGCGCGCCGCCGCGCGGTCGAGGTGGCACCCGGCAGTTGGCCCGGCACGCTGGCGGTGCTGCTGGTGGGCACTGGCGCCTATGCGGTGTTCGCCATGATGCTGCATGCGCGCTGGATCGGGGTGGCCCCGTTCTTGCTGCGCTGATCCGATCCCGATCTGAAGGAAACCCCACATGCACGCCAGCACGGCCGAAGCCCTGCCCAGCCCCGCGATCCGCCTGCAAGGTGACGGATTGCGTCTGCTCCTGCTGACACTCTTTGTCCTGTCCGGCTTCTCGGCCCTGATCTACCAGTCCATCTGGACCCATTACCTGGGCCTGATGCTCGGTCATGCAGCCTACGCGCAGACCCTGGTCCTGATCATGTTCATGGGCGGCATGGCCCTGGGCAGCTGGTGGGTCAGCCGGCGCACCCTACAAATTCGGCGCCTGGTGGGCAGTTACGCCGCGGTGGAGGCCGCGATCGGATTGCTGGGCCTGATCTTTCACCCGCTCTTCAATGCCGTGGCGAACTGGAACCTTGAGCAGGTGCTGCCCGCGCTAGGCAACCCAGGTTTGGCGGCCGCCTGGCAATGGCTCAGTGCGGCCGCGCTGATTGCGCCGCAGACTGTGCTGCTGGGTGCCACTTTTCCGCTGATCGCAGCCGGTGTGCTGCGTGCCTTCCCGAGTGCGGGCACCAGCGCCCAACTGGGCGGCCTCTACTTCACCAATGGCATCGGTGCCGCGCTCGGAGCGCTGGCTGCCACCTTCCTATTGCTGCCGGCAGTGGGCATGCATGGCGCTCTGCAAGTGGCTGCGGTGATGAACCTGCTGCTGGCAGCCGGCACAGCCTGGTCGAGTAGCGCGCTGTGCGAGAGCGCCCGGCCCTTGCCGGGTGCCGCTGAGGCCGCCGAGTCCCCTATCGCACCCAGCATCCAGCTGCCGCGTCTGCGTCGTTCCCTGCTTTGGGCTACCTTCGGCTCCAGCGCGGCCTCCTTCGGGTATGAGATCGGCTGGGTGCGCCTGCTGAACCAGGCACTGGGCACGACGCTGCACGGCTTCGAGCTGATGCTTGCCTCTTTCATCGCCGGTCTCGCGCTCGGTGGGCTCTGGGTGCAAAGGCGCGGCCCGCGCATCAGTGACCCGGTGCGCTATGCCGGCTATGTGCAGGTGGCGATGGGCGTAGCCGCGCTCCTGTCCGTACCCGTGCTGGCGGGCAGCTACGCCTGGGCCGGCTGGCTGGTCGGCAGCCTCACGCCCAGCGACGGGGGCTACACGCTGTACAGCCTGGCCACGGCACTGACAGCCATGGTGGTGATGCTGCCGGCGGCCTTCTTCGCGGGCATGACCTTGCCCCTCTTCACGGCCGCGCTATTGCGCGAAGGGGGAAGTGAGCGCGCCGTCGGTCAGGTCTACGCCGCCAATACGCTGGGCGCCATTGCCGGAGTAGTGCTTGCAGTGCATCTGCTGGTGCCCCAGATCGGCGTGGTGCTCAGCCTGCTGGTGGCGGCCACGGTGGACGTGGTGATCGGCCTGGTGCTGCTACGCCGCTTCGGCTCGCCAGAGTGGACCTTCGGTAGCGGTTTGGCCGCACTCGGTTCGCTGGGGGTACTCACACTGGTGTTGGTCGCCGGCCTGCCCAATCCCTTGCATCAGGCGGCGGGCGTGTTCCGGAACGGTTTTAATCCGGCGGCGTTGGGTGAACTCGTCTACTTCAAGGATGGCTCGACGGCAACCATCTCTGTGCGCAATTTGGGCTCTGGGAGGGTTATAGCCACCAATGGCAAGCCAGACGCAGGCATGAACCCGCTCGACAAGGCGGCCAGCCCAGATGAAATCACGATGCTGATGCTGGGGGCCCTACCGTTGGCCGCGCATCCGGCTCCACGCAGAATTGCACTGATTGGGTGGGGCTCAGGGCTTAGCACACACACCGTACTAGGTTCGCACCGCCCCGAGCGGGTTGACACGATCGAAATTGAGCCCGCGATGATTGAAGGTGCACGCAGATTTCACCCTCGCAATGTCCGTGCATATGCCGACCCACGCTCGACCATCCGCATAGAGGATGCCCGCAAGTTCTTGGCCATCCAGGGAGAGGCCTACGATGCCATCGTCTCTGAACCGTCCAATCCTTGGGTCAGCGGCGTATCGAGCCTCTTCACAAAGGAGTTCTATCGCCTGATTCGCCGGCAGCTATCTGCAAACGGCGTATTGGTGCAATGGATCCACACGTATGAGATGACTGATGCACTGCTGGCTCAGATGCTGGCCGCACTGATCTCGGAGTTTCCCAACAGTGAAGTTTTCCAAGCTAGTGCTGGCGATTTGGTGATATTGGCCCACAAAGGTCGCCGCCACGGGCTCAGCAGCCATCCCTGGGAAGAGCAAGACCTTGCAACTGAATTGCAGCGCGTAGGCCTTGGTTCGGTCCACGACATGGAAGCTCGCCGTTTGGGTGGCGCGGCGTTGCTCCGTACTCTGGTGCGCCACTTCAACGCTCCTGTTCATAGTGACTTCTGGCCAACGGTAGCGCTGAAAGCGCCAGAGGAGCGATTCAAGCGGCAGAGCGCATTGCTCATGGGACATGTCGCCTATGCAGGTGCGCCGATTTTGCGAACCCTCGAATGTCGAGAACCCCTTCGCACAGCACTGACCGTGCAACAGACGATGACCGCTGACACGGCGGGTATCGCCTACCGCCTGGCTCGTTTGGCGCCCCACGCCTTGCTTACGCGCGAGCGCCCACCGCAACTCGGAACTCTTGACCCAGGACTATCCACTGAGATCGATGCCCTGCTTGGGCAGCTCAACGGATTGGTGCGGTTCGATACTCGGCTCGCGCAAACTCAGCTGAACTCGCTGGCAGTGGCGACCTTCAGCTTGCTCGACAAGGACGGACTTCAGGAACTCTGGGCAGAATCGTTATGGGAGCCACGGGGCAAATGGCAACCAGACCCTGCAACGCAGACGCTGCTCCGCTTGTACAGTGCCGTCAGCCGCTCAGACTGGGCGGCAGTCCAAAGTGCGGCGCAGACTCTCGTCGGCAGCCCAAACGGGGGACTCCAAGCCCCAGCCCGAGACTTGGTACTTGTGCTGGGGCTGTTGAGCTTTGCATCCCAAAGCGACCTCGCCGGCGCTTCAGCCTGGCAAGAGCGCCATGGCAAGCACTACCTGCGGCCTGAATGGCGCGCTATGGCCGACTTCGCGCTGACCTGGGCCCGCCACGAGCCCCGCTGCCAGCCGGGGAGGTGATCAAGCCGCCGCCAGGCTCCCATCGAGCAGCCTGGCCAGGCCATGCAAGGCGTCAAGCATCGGTGTGGCCACGCCCACGCGCTGGGCGATCTCGCGCGGCGCAGCCAGCAGGGCGTCGATTTCCAGGCGCCGGCCGGCTTCTCGGTCCTGCAGCATCGAGGTCTTGAAGGCTCCCAGGCGGCGCGTGATGGCGTGGCGCTCTTCGGGCGTGTGCGGTACCGGGCAGCCGATGGCCGCGCCCACCGCCGCCAACTCATGCATGGCGGCATCGGTTAGGGCCAGCACCTGCGGGTCGTCGAGGATGCGGTCGGTGGTGGCGCCCGTCAGCGCCGAGATCGGGTTGGTGGTGGCGTTGCCCCACAGCTTGTACCAAAGGTCCTGGCGGATGTTGGTGCTGGCCTTGGCCTCGAAGCCGGCCTGCAGCAGCAGGCTGACCAGCCCGGCCTCGGCCGCGCTCCCCGCCGCATTCGGATCCCCCACCAGCAGGCCTTGGCCCATCACATGGCGTACCAGCGCCGGCTCGGGGTTCTGGCAGCTGGCATGCACCACACCCCCCAGCACTTCGGCCGCGCCCAGTTGGGCCAACAGCCGCCCTTCAGGGTCCAGGCTGCGCAGCGCCTCGTTCTGCAGTGCCGGCAGGCCATCGGCAAACCACCAGGGCACGCCATTCATGGCCGTCCAGACCTTGCCCGCCGGCGCGCGCAGGGCCGCCGCCAATGGCACCGCCTGCGCCGCCGCCTGGCCCTTCACGGCCAGGATGACGACATCGTGCAGCCCCAACTCATCGGGCCGGTCACTGGCCGGCAGCTTCAGGCTGCGCTCCACCCCGGCTTCCTGAATGCGCAGGCCGCGCTGCTGCAGCGCCCGCAGGGTGGCCCCCCGCGCCAGCACGGACACGGATACGCCCGCATCGGCCAGTCGCCCCGCCAGCCAGCCGCCAATCGCCCCACAACCCACCACGGCCACACGCATCGCTCAACTCCTTCGGACAATGCGCGCCAGTTTCCGCGATCCCCTTGATGGAGCCTTCATGAAATACCTGCACAGCATGGTGCGCGTGCGCGACCTGGATGCCTCGCTGAAGTTCTACGTCGACGCCCTGGGCCTGCGCGAGGTGCGGCGCAGCGAGCATGCGGCTGGCCGCTTCACCCTCGTCTATCTGGCTGCCCGCGGTGACGAACAGGCGCAAGTCGAGCTGACCTACAACTGGCCGGACGAGAACGGCCTGGTCGAGGACTACGGCGGCGCGCGCAACTTCGGCCACATCGCCTACGGGGTGGACGACATCTACGCACTGTGCGCGCGCCTGCAGCAGCACGGCGTCACGATCCTGCGTCCGCCACGCGATGGCCGCATGGCGTTCGTGCGCTCGCCCGATCAGATCTCGATTGAGCTGCTGCAGAACGGGGCCGCCCTGCCGCCGGCCGAGCCCTGGGTGTCGATGCCCAACACGGGCAGCTGGTAAAAAAAGCCGCCGGCAGGGCCGGCGGCTTCAGACACAGGGGACTCAGCGCCCCTCGGGAAAGCCAGCGACTCAGCGGTTGCGCTGAATCTTCTCAGGCATGGCTTCTGGGTTGACCGCGGGGGCTGGGTCGCCACCGACGTTGACCCGAACAGCCGTGGCCGCTGCCGGAGCACCTGCACCGTCCAGGAACTGAACGCCACCGAGGTAGCGACCATTGGCGGCCAAGCCCGACCATGCGACGCCCACAGACGCCGTCCCCCCCGCAGTCACCGAGCTCGGGCCGGCCGCATTCAGGCTGCTCGACGCATCAGCGGTCGTCACCACCCAGCTCGACAGCTTGTGGCGCATGGTGCTGCTGGCACCAGGGCCGAAGCTGCCGTAGGCCACCACGCAGACCTTGTAGTTGCCAGCCACCGGGTTCAATGCCTGCACCGCCTCGTTGGACCCATCGTTGCCAGAGTAAGTGGCGACATTGCTGGGAGACAGCAGCATGAGGTCGTGGTCGTCCGCCGTGGGCGCGCCGGTGTCCTGGTTGCGCAGTTCAAAGCGGGCCACGATGGTGCCGGCCGGAATGCTGACCGGATAGACCTTGACGTTGGCGGTGTCCACCCCGGCAATGCACTTGGTGCGCAGCGAGCTGGAGCTTTCCGTGCCGGCGGTCAGCGTGACCTCGGGCGACAGCGTCACCGCTTTCATGCCACCCTTCAACAGACCCATGCGGCCACTGAAGCCCGTCTTGATCGAAAGGATGCGGGTGCCCGAACTGGTGCTACCGATCGTCTCCACCGGTGCCGACACCGCCTTGCCCATGCGCAAGGAAACCGGACTGCGCACCACGTGGCTGCCGTCAGTCCAGGCCAAGGCTCCGAACTGCCAAACGTTTTCGGGCGAGGCGATATTCGTGAACTTGACGGTGAAGCTCTTGGTCTCACCTGGGGCCAGTGTCAGGCTGGCAGGCGTCACCTGCGCCGCAAAGCTGTTGGCGGGCAGACTCACGCTGGCGGTGTAGGTGGCAGTGGACGAACCCACATTGGTCACGCGTCGGGTCACCGTGGCGAAGCCCTGCACCGAACCCACCGTGATGCTGGGCAAGTTCAGGTTGTAGGTCTCGTCCAGGGTGCCGTAGGTGCTGCAGTCAGCCGCGGTCACGGCGGCACGGTTGACCTTGCACTGATAGCGAATCCAGTCGCTACGGCCGGCGTCGTACACCAGACCCGGATCGAAAGCCTTGTTGGGAGCCACATGCCCTGCCCCCTGGGCCCACGGCAGCAGACCATTCTGCTGGCCAGCCAGACCGTCATTCAGCGTCGAGTAGGTCGTGGTCATCAGGGCCGACTTGATGGCAGCCGGCGACCAGTTCGGATAGGCCTGACGCAGCAGGGCACCCAGGCCGGCCACATGCGGGCTGGACATGGAGGTCCCCTGGTACGAAGCCCAATCGGCTGTGGGCACCAGACTGCCATTGGCCACCGCATCGCGCTGGGCCGGCGTCAGGTCGGCCGTCACAGCAGCGATGACATCCACGCCCGGTGCCGTCAGGTCCGGCTTCAGGATGTTGGGGTCACCCATGTTCGGGCCGCGCGACGAGAAGCCAGCCATGATGGGTGCCGGCTTGCTGGCCATGCTGAACTTGCTGATCGCGGCGGTACCACCCCCGGCCTGCGCATAGGCTTTTATGGCAGCGCCGTCGGCAGCCGACACATGCACCGTGGGCACCGCGTGCACATCGGCCACCAGGCCACTGGCGGTGTCCACCAGCACCATGCCCACGCCACCAGCGTTCTTCACGGCCAGACTCTTGTCCACGCGGGCATTGGTGCCGCGCGTGCACACCACCACCTTACCGGCCACCTTGGCGGGGTCCAGCTGATTGGGGCTGGAGAAGCACAGGTTCAGGGTGGCGCTGGCGCCCGGAAGGCCGGCATCCTCGGCGCGAATCAAAGCAGTCTGCGGCAAGGCATAGGGGCTGAACGAGGCGCCGCTGTAGCTGGCGCCCGAGCCCAGGGTCACCGTGCCGACCGGCGCGCGGTCATGCGTCGAGGCCGCCACCGTCGTCAGCCAGGGGCTGATGTGGGCGACGGCGTTGGCCGGGCCACTGTTGCCGCCCGAGGCGGCCACGAACACGCCTGCATTGGCGGCACGCAGGAAGGCCTGTTCGACCGGATCGTTGACGCTGGTCTGGCTGCCGCTGATCGAGTAGTTGATGACGTGCACGCCGTCCGCCACCGCCTTGTCGATGGCGGCCACGCTGTCCGAGGTGTAGCAGCTGTTCTGGCTGCCAGTGCCGTCGGTGGCAGCGGAGTTCACGTACGTGAAGCAGACCTTGTAGGCCGCAATGCGCGCACGCGGCGCCATACCGGCGGCCGTGGCACCCAGGCTGATGCCACCGATCGACACCAGCGGACCGGCGTTGCCGCCCGCCGTGGACGAGGTGTGCGAGCCGTGGCCGCCGTGGCCGGTGGCACCCGCCACCGAGTCACGCGGCGAATAGAACTCCGTCCAATGCTTGGAGCCCTCACCGGTGGCCGGGCGGTTGGTCTTGAAACCCGCATTGAAGAACTGGGCGCCGATCAGCTTGTTGTTGCAATGCACCGCGGGGCTGAAGCCCTCGCCCGCGCCTTCACCGGCCTGGCAGCTGCCGCTCCAACCTGCAGGGGGCGGACCATACGCCAGAGTACCGCCGCTGAAGGTCGGATTGCCTGCCGCATCGACCCGGTCTGCATAGGTGGGGTTCTCAGGCCAGACGCCGCTGTCAACCACGCCGATGATGATGTCCTCACCCTTGACCGGCAAGCCGTTGGAGAGCTTGGACCACAGCCCACCCGGTGCAGTCAGCTCCAGAAAGCGGGAGGTCGAAATGGTTTCGAGCTTGCGGGCCTCGTCGGGCACGATGCTGACGACCAGTGGGTTGGCGCGCAGGGCCTTGATGTCGGCCTCGGTGAGCTGGGCCGCGAAGCCGTTGAACACGGTCTTGTAGCGGGCATACACCGGCGCGTTTCCGATGGCCTTGGCCACGCTGAGATGCTGCTGGTCCAAGTACTGCGCATAAGCCGCAGCAGCCGAGGAACGCATGTTGAGACGCGAACCGGGGGCCGGCTGCGTGGCTGCGTAGCCAGCCACGTTGCCGGTGTAGCTCGCCACGGGCTCCGCGGCCAGCTGAACGATGTAGTTGCCGCGCGATTGCGCCTGCGCGGCAGTAGTGAAGCCGCCGATGACGGCCAGAGCCGCCAGGCTGATGAGCTTGAGTTTCATGGGATGTGCCTTTTGTTCGATGGTTGTGCTCAGGCTTGCTTGCGGCGGCGCAGCGCGCCCATGCCCAGCAGGCCCACCGTCACCAGCGCCATGGAAGCAGGCTCCGGCACGAACGCGATGTTGTCGAGCGCGAACTGCGCGCTGTTGTCCGCACGCGAGCAGCTGCCGGCGCTGTTGCAGGCGTAGCCATAGAAGGCAACGGCATCCACGTCAATCTGGCTCACTGCATTGCCGACTGAGTAGGTGTTGAATGCGAGTGCGCCGTTCTGCAGCCCAGGCAAGTCGAAAAACTCATCGAAAGCCACAGCACTGCCCAGGAAACCCACCACACGCATCACCAGCGAGACGCCGGGAATCGGCGCCCCATCGAAGGCAATGAAGCTGGCGTCAAAGGAGACGAGGTTCATCCGGCCACCATCCAGGCGACTGATCACCGGGATGGCGCTGTTCAACATGCCCAAAAAGGTCGTGTTGTTGTTCGTGGGGCAGTCGATGCCGACACAGGAGTTGGCGACATCGGAACCGTCGATCAAGGCGCCTACCAGGTCCCCGGCCGCTGCGCCGGACTTGGTCGAGATGGTCTCGATCAAATAGTTGCGCTGGCCCCACTGCACCAGCGCATCGCCATGCGTCAACAGCGGCATGGGATTGAACAGGGTGAAGCTGGTGTCCAACCCGCTGTCGAAATCAACCATGCCCGCCTGGGCTGTGGCGGCGATCAGGCAGCTGGACAGGGCCAGCGACCACTTCTTGAGCATCTTGCGCATACAGAGTCCTCGGGGATCCGAAAGGTAAACAGGTGCCCCCGCAAGACCAGGCCAAGCGCGGCCCTGCCTTACGGATGGCACCGGGATCTGCGCAAGGAGACCGGTGCTTTACAACTCAAGAAGCCCGGTGGCTTGGGATCGGGGAAGAGGCGGCAATGTATCGACGCGGTAACCGTCCGTTCTTAGCGCAAACCCCGGACCCCCACCCCATGTTCCGGGGGGTTTGTCGGCAATACGAAACCCGTCGGACTCTGTGGACCCGACTTCGCAGCAAGTTGCTACAAGTTCAGTGCCGTGGACCCCGTGCGATGAACTCGCGGTCGGCCTGATCCATCTCCGCCGCCGTCTGCACCGCCTCGCGCCACAGCCGCGCCGGAATGAAGGTGCGCAGCTGGTGCAGAGCGCGTTCAACCAGGCGGGGGTCCATCTCGTGGTGCACCCCGGGCAGCACATCGGCCGTCACGTCGGCCCCCAGTTCGACCCAGGCCTGCGCAGCGTCCACCACGTGGCGGTAGTTGATCTCCTCGTCCAGCACGCCGTGCAGCAGGTGCAGGCACACGCCCTCGGGGGCCTGGCTGGGGCGGCGCAGCGGGGCAGCGCCAAAGCTGAGCACCCGGCCGGCGAGCTCGGTTTCGCTCTGCACGGCTTCCAGCGCCATCAGCCCGCCTTGTGAAAAGCCGGCCAGCGCCACCCGCGGCCAGGCCAGGTTGAAGTGCTGCGACCAGGCGCGCACGCAACTGACGAAGCCGGGCAGCGCGCTGGCCACGCCAGCCTCCATGCCGAAGTGCTGTTCGTCGAACCACTGGTAACCGTGCAGCACCTCGCTGCCCAGGCGCTGAGGCGCGTTCAGGCTCAGCACGGCGGCTTGCGGGTAGGCCGTGTGCAGGGTCTGCGCCAGGGCCTGCATCTGGCTGCGGTCGGCTCCGGCGCCATGGAACAGCAGGAACAACAGCTCCACCGGGCCGCTGACGGGCAGCAAGGATTCGGCACTGGGATCGGGTAGGGACGTTGTCACGGGTCGGCTTTCAAGGGGCTGGCATGCGTTCGGGGTCGAACCACAGGGCCTGATGCTGCAAGGGGGTCTGAGGGGGCAGCAAGGGGTTTTGCAGCCGGATCAGACGGCGCTCATGCAGGCGGGCGGCGCGTACCGCCGCACCATGGTGCCGCCAGAAGTGGCGCTCGAAGCTGCCGTCCTTCGCCATCGCCAGCAGGCCCTTCTCCACCCGCTCGGCAAGCTTGCCGTCCGCGCGGTTGAAGAAGAAGTAGTAGGGCATCGGGTAGTGCAGGGCGAAGCTGTCCTCGACGGCGAGCTCCGGCATGTCGGCCGCACGCGCTTCCAGTTCGGTGAACACCTCATTCAGGCCGCGCGGAAACAGGTCGATGCGCCGGTTGGTCAGCATGGCGAACAAGCCCTCGTAGTGGCCGCCGCTGACGGTCAGGCCCTGGGAGCGCAGGATGTCCGTGTCCACCCAGGTGCTGCCCTGCCCGATGACGAAGCGCTGCAGGTCCGCCAGGCTGCGCACCTTGCTGAATTCCGGCTGGCGGTCGCGCCGGATCAGCGCCAGCCGAAAGCCCAGCAGCCCACGCCGCGTTGGGAAGCGCACGGGCAGCAGGCGCTGTTCCTTTTCGATCGTGGTGGCAGACCACTGCACGCGCAGGTTGTGCCCGCGCTCCAGTTCCAGCAGCTGACGCGGCTGCGTCATGAACTGCAGGCTGGGCTGCATGTCGAACGGGCCGTGCGTGGCCACGGTGCGCTCCAGCGCCGCGCGCAGCAGCGCCACCATGTCGGCAAAGCGCAGGTCGCGGGGCGACTCCATCGCCGGATACACCACCCGCTCCACCGCCTGAGCGCGCCCATGCACCCACGGCCCCCAGGCGGCCGCCCCCAGCCAGATGCGACGGCTCAGACGCCCGGGGCTCATCACTCAGCCGCGTGCCTGGGCCAGCTCGGCCCGGGTGTGCTGCGCCACGGCGCGGGCCGCCGCGCCCAGGCCCTCGACCGTCTTGCCCGCGTACAGGATGGCGCGCGAGCTGTTGACGAGGATGGGCGCATCAGTACGCCAGCCCGCGCGCACCGTGGCCTCGGCGTCGCCACCCTGCGCACCCACGCCGGGGATCAGCAGCGGCACAGTGGGCGCCAGCTCGCGCACGCGGGCAATCTCGGCCGGGTAGGTGGCACCCACCACCAGGCCGAGCTGGCCGGGCACGCGCGCCCATTCGTGCTGCGCGCGCCGCGCCAGCTCCTCGAACAGGCGCGGCTGACCGTCCACATCGGCGAGCGGCCGCATCTGCCAGTCGTCCCCACCGGGATTGCTGGTGCGGCAGAGCACGAAGACGCCGCGGTCGGCGTAGTCCAGGTAGGGCTCGATGGTGTCGAAGCCCATGTAGGGCGAGAGCGTGACGGCGTCCGCTCCGTAGCGCACAAAGGCCTCGCGGGCGTACATCTCGGCGGTGGCGCCGATGTCGCCGCGCTTGGCATCCAGCACCACTGGCAGCTGCGGCGCCACCTGGCGGATGTAGGCGATCACGCGCTCCAGCTGCGCTTCGGCGCCGTGCGCGGCGAAGTAGGCGATCTGCGGCTTGAAGGCGGCCGCCAGGTCGTGCGTGGCGTCGACGATGGCGCGGCAGAAGCCTTCGATACGGCTGGCGTCACCCTGCCAGGCCCCCGGGAACTTGGCGGGATCGGGGTCCAGGCCCACGCAGAGCAGGGAGTGGCGGGTGGCGGCTTGCAGGCGCTCGAAGAAGCTCATGAGGAATGGCGGCAGGGTTGAGGTTCGGTATTGTCCGGCCCATGCAGATTCTTGAAACCGAACGCCTGCGCCTGCGCTGGTTCCGCCCCGAAGACGCCAGCTTTTTGCTCGGCCTCATCAACGAACCGGCCTGGATCGCCGGCATCCGCGACAGCGGTGTGCGCACCGAGGAAGCGGCGCTGGAATGGATGCAGGGCCGCCTGCTGGAACCCTACTGGCGCGCCGGCCATGGCTTCTGGATGGTAGAGCGCAAGGCCGACGGCGAGCCGCTCGGGATGTGCGGCATCTTCAAGCGCGACACCCTGCCCCTGCCCGATCTGGGCTACGGCCTGCGGGCCCGGCACGCCGGCCAGGGCTATGCCCGCGAGGCCGCGCGTGCCTGCCTGGCCTACGCCCAGCGGGTCTTGGGGCGCGACGAGCTGCTGGCCATCACGTCCCCCAAGAACGAGGCCAGCAACCGTCTGCTGCGTGAGCTGGGCTTTGCCGACGAAGGCGTCACCGAAGGGGGCCCCGATGGCCCGACGCTGAACTGGCGCTGGCGTGCCGCGCAGCCCCAGCCGAGCCTGGCGCAGGCCCAGATCGACGCCCTGGTGCAACGCTTCTTCGCTGCCTTTGACAACCGCGCCGGCGCCATTGCACCGGTGGCCGCCCTGCCGGCGCTCTTCCTGCCGGAGGCTTGCATCACGGCGCCCGGTCAGGCGCCTTGCGGCGTGCGCGAATTCGTCGAGCCGCGCGCGCTGCTGGTGCAAGGCGGCCGCTTGCGCGAGTTCCATGAGTGGGAGCTGGAGCACCAGACCGAGATCGACGGCGCGACCGCGCGTCGCGAGCTGCGCTATGCCAAGCAGGGTCTGCTGGACGGCCAGCCCTATGGCGGCAGCGGAACCAAGCAGCTGGAGTTGGCGCACGACAGCGAAGGCCGCTGGCGCATCGCCAGCCTGAGCTGGCAGGACGACTGATCGGCCTCCAGCCCCCTGCCCGCGCGCGCAGGACGGGCGCGGTCCTTCGCCCGGCGTTGCCAGGCCCTCAGGGCCTGGCTCGGTCCGGACTCAGCCTCCCGCCTTTTTAGGCTTGTAGCCCTGCTGGGTCAGCCAGGCCAGCACACGCTCCACATGGTCGCCCTGCACTTCCACCACGCCGTCCTTGCAGGTGCCGCCCGTGCCGCAGGCGGCCTTGAGTTGCTTGGCCAGCTGCTGCAGCGGGCTTTCAGCCAGCGGCAGGCCGCGCACGGTGGTGACGGTCTTGCCGCCGCGACCGCCGGTCTCGCGGCGCACGCGCACCTGGCCATCGCCCAAGGGCGCGCCACTCTTCTTGCAGATGCAGGCAGCCACGGCCTTGCCGCAGCCCGGGCACAGGCGCCCGAGCTCGCTGCTATAGACCGGACGCGAGGCGCTCAAATCCGCGCCGCCAGTTCGGCGGCCTTGCCGGTGTAGCCGCCCGGCGTCAGCGCGAGCAGGCGCTGCTTTTCCGCCTCCGGCAGGGCCAGGCTGTGGATGAAGTCCTGCATCAGCTGCTGGGTGATCACCTTGCCACGCGTGAAGGCCTTGAGCTGTTCATAAGGCTCGGGCAGGCCGAAGCGACGCATGACGGTCTGCACCGGCTCGGCCAGCACTTCCCAGGCGGCGTCCAGGTCGGCCGCCAGGTTGGCTGGGTGGGCTTCGAGCTTGCCCAGGCCCTTGGCCAGGCTGTCGTAGCCCAGCAGGGTGTAGCCCAGGGCCACGCCCATATTGCGCAGCACGGTGGAGTCGGTCAGGTCACGCTGCCAGCGGCTGATCGGCAGCTTCTGGCTCAGGTGGGTGAGCAGCGCATTGGCCAGACCGAAATTGCCCTCGGCGTTTTCGAAGTCGATCGGGTTGACCTTGTGCGGCATCGTCGAAGAGCCGACTTCGCCTTCCTTGGTCTTCTGCTTGAAGTAGCCGACGCTGATGTAGCCCCAGATGTCGCGGCTCAGGTCGATCAGGATGGTGTTGACGCGCGTGAAGGCGTCGAACAGCTCGGCCATGTAGTCGTGTGGCTCGATCTGAATCGTGTACGGATTGAAGACCAGGCCGAGCTGCTGCTCGATCACCCGCTTCGAGAACGCTTCCCAGTCCACAGCCGGATAGGCGCTCAGATGCGCGTTGTAGTTGCCCACCGCGCCGTTCATCTTGGCCAGCAGCTGCACGCTGCCGATGACCGTGCGGCCGCGCTGCAGGCGCGCCACCACGTTGGCGAGCTCCTTGCCCACCGTGGTCGGGCTGGCGGTCTGGCCATGGGTGCGGCTCAGCATCGGCAGCGCGGCCAGCTCGTGCGCCATGGCGCTGAGCTTGGCGATGATGCCGTCCAGCGCCGGCAGCAGCACCTGCTCGCGCGCGGCCTTGAGCATCAGGCCGTGGCTGGTGTTGTTGATGTCCTCGCTGGTGCAGGCGAAGTGCACGAACTCGCCCTTGGCCGTCAGTTCGGGCAGGCCCGAGGCCGCGAATTGCTGCTTGATCCAGTACTCGACCGCCTTCACATCGTGGTTGGTGGTCTTCTCGATGTCCTTGATGGCCTGGGCATCGGCGGCACTGAACTGCGCCACACGCTGCTCCAGCCAGGCGCGGGCGGCGGCCGAGAGAGGCGGGAACTCGGGCAGGCCGGCATCGCTCAGCGCCATGAACCAGGCCATTTCCACCTGCACGCGGCGGTGGATCAGCCCGAACTCGGACAGCAGGCCACGCAGACCGGTCATGCGGCCGGCATAGCGGCCGTCCAGGGGGCTCAGGGCAGTCAGGGCGGAGAGTTCCATGGCGCGCACGGCCGCTGAAGGCCGCTGATGAGGGCAAAGCCCGCGATTTTAGGGAGAACCCTGGCGCCGGCCGCAGCGCCTGGATGGCGCAGCCGAGCATTCTGGCCACCCGCACCGCTTCGCCAAGACCCTTTGATGACAGCGCGTTGCGGCCCTCAAACAGGTGGGCGCTCTAGGGGCGAGGCCCCAAAACCCCCTGCATAGAATCGCCGCGACCGGCTCCGAGCCGACCTCGCTGTCCTCTATGTCCTCCATGAAACTGATCGGCTCCACCACCAGTCCCTTTGCCCGCAAGGTGCGTGTCGTGTTGGCCGAGAAGAAGTTGGACTACCAATTCGTGCTGGAGGACGTCTGGGCCAGCGACGAGATCCAGAAGATCAACCCGCTGGGCAAGGTGCCGGCACTGGTGATGGAAGGCGGGCAGGATTCGATCACCGGCTCGATGTTCGATTCGCGCGTCATCGTCGAGTACCTGGACAACCTCTCCCCGGTGGGCAAGCTGATTCCCGACAAGGGCCGCGAGCGTGCCGAGGTGCGCACCTGGGAGGCCCTGGCCGACGGCGTGCTGGATGCCGGCATCCTGGTGCGCCTGGAAAAGACCTGGCACGGCCGCAGTGAGCCCGAGCGCAGCGCGGCTTGGATCGATCGTCAGATGGGCAAGGTGCACGCCGGCCTGGCCGCAATGGATCAGGCCCTGGCTGACAAGAACTGGTGTGCCAGCAACCACTTCACCCTGGCCGACATCGCCGTGGGCTGCTGCCTGGGCTGGCTGAGCTTCCGCTTCCCCGAACTGGGCTGGCAGCAACAGCACGCCAACCTGGCGCGCCACCTCGACAAGCTGTCGCAGCGCCCGAGCTTCCAGGACACCGTCCCGGCGCTCTGACCGGCGGCCTCAGGCCGCGTCGAGCAACTCGCGCGCGGCCCAGTCGGCCGTGCAGCGCTGCGCCAGGCGCAGCACTTGGGCCGTGCGGCGCTCCACTTCGGCCACTTCCAACCACCAGGCGCGGGCAATTTCCACAGCCAACCAGCCATGGGCCAACAGGCTCAGCAAGGCCTGCTGGGCCTGGCTGATGACGCCGGAGCCGGTGGCGGGCTTGGGGTCCAGCGCCAGCGAGCGCAGACAGGCCACCGAGGGCGCGAGGCGCGGTGCCCCCAGGCGCTCCAGCAGCTGGCGCGCCAGCGCCGGGCTCAGGCGCATGCGGCCCTCCATCAGATCTTCCAGCGCATTCAGCAGACCGCCGCCCTTGGGGCCCTCGACGTGGTAGCCGCGGGCACCGGCCAGCAGGGCATCGATCAACAGAGGCTCATCGGCCCCCGGCACCAGCACCAGGGTGCGGATGCGCCGGCCGCGCAGCTGCTGGATCAGCCGCGGCACCGCGCCGTCGAGTACGCGCAGATCGGTGACGAGCACATCGGGCTGTAGCAGGGGGATGCGCTCGCGCGCCTCACGCCAGCGCTGGGCGTGACCCGCCAGTTCCCAATCCATACCTTCCAGCAGCTCGCCCTTGCTGATCTGCATGGGCGAGTCGGAGTGACGCAGGAGGAAGACGGAGCGCATGGTGGGCAGGTGGGTGCGCGATTGTGTGCGGCGGGGCCGAGCCGCCCTACCCCACAAGCCGGGGGCCCACCCGGGCCTGGGGGATGCCGGCCGCTGTCAGCGGGTCGTCAGGAATGGGCGCGCCCGTGCAGTTGGGCCGGCAGGGCGCCCTGGGGCGCGAAGCTGTCCGGGCTGGCCAGATGCCAGTAGGCCTGGTAGACGGCATGGGGCAGGTCACCATTGAGCAGGCAGCCCGGCGCCAGGAAGGGCAGCAGATTGGCCAGCAGCCGCACCTCCTGCCCGTTGACGCGGCGCACGATATGGGCGGGGGTGATCTCGCTCGGATGCTGCAGCCCGGCGGCCTGCACCAGCTCCTTCAGCGCGAACAGGGTGTTGTGGTGGAAGCGGTAGACGCGCTCGGCCTTGTCACCCACCACCAGGGCGCGCTGGCGCAGCGGGTCCTGGGTGGTGACGCCGGTGGGGCAGTGGCCGGTGTGGCAGGCCTGCGCCTGGATGCAGCCGAGCGCGAACATGAAGCCGCGCGCGGCGTTGCACCAGTCCGCCCCCAGCGCCATCAGGCGCGCGATGTCAAAGGCCGACACCACTTTGCCGGCGCAGCCGACGGCGATGCGTTCGCGCAGGTTCAGGCCCATCAGGGTGTTGTGCACCAGCAGCAGGCCCTCCTGCAGCGGCGTGCCCACGTGGTTGGTGAACTCCAGCGGCGCCGCGCCGGTACCGCCCTCGCCGCCGTCGACGACGATGAAGTCCGGTGTGATGCCGGTGCTCAGCATGGCCTTGCACAGCGCAAACCACTCCCAGGGGTGGCCGATGCAGAGCTTGAAGCCGACCGGCTTGTCGCCAGAGAGATCACGCAGTCGCTGGATGAAGTGCATCAGCTCGGCGGGCGTGGTGAAGGCCGAATGAGAGGCCGGCGAGTTGCAGTCCACCCCCACCGGCACGCCGCGCGCGGCGGCGATCTCGGGCGTGACCTTGGCGCCCGGCAGCACCCCGCCATGGCCGGGCTTGGCGCCCTGGCTGAGCTTGATCTCAATCATCTTGACTTGCGGGTCGCGCGCATTGGTGCTGAACTTCTCGGCGTTGAACGTGCCGTCGTCATTCCGGCAGCCGAAGTAGCCCGAGCCGATCTCCCAGATCAGGTCGCCGCCGTGCATGCGGTGGTGCACGCTGATCGAGCCCTCGCCGGTGTCATGCGCAAAGCCGCCCTTTTTCGCGCCGGCATTGAGCGCCTTGATGGCATTGGCCGAGAGCGAGCCGAAGCTCATGGCCGAGATGTTGAAGACCGAGGCCGAGTAGGGCTGCGCCCGGTCTTCGCCCACGGTGATGCGGAAGTCGTGCGAGTCGATCTCCGTGGGCGCGAGCGAATGGTTGATCCACTCGTAGCCGCCGGCGCTCACATCGAGCTGGGTGCCGAAGGGGCGCTTGTCGGGGTCGCCCTTGGCGCGCTGGTAGACGAGCGAGCGCTGCTGGCGCGAAAAGGGCACTGCCTCGTTGTCGCTCTCGATGAAGTACTGGCGGATCTCGGGGCGGATGAACTCCAGGAAAAAGCGCAGATGCCCGATGACCGGGTAGTTGCGCAGCACCGCACGCTTGCTCTGCAGCACATCGCGCAGCCCCAGCAGCACCAGCACGGCAAAGGTCAGCACCAGCCAACTACCGTGGTCACTGATCACCCAGGTGAAGGCCGTCAAAGCCAATCCGAAGGCACAGCCCAGCCAGGCCAGGTAGCGCAGCGGGAACTGCTGGTTCAGGGACTTCAGCAACTGCTGCATGGGGCGGCTCCGGGGCGCACGATGGCGGGCGATGCTAGGCCGCGGTGGCGCAACGGCCGCTCCCTAGAATCCCGCGCCGCTTCCAAGGGATTGCCATGGCCATCAAGACCGTTCTCGCGCCCGTCGGGCGCTTCATTGCCCGTGCCTGGGCCTGGCTGGACACCAGCCGGCGCTTCTTCTTCAACCTGCTCTGGCTGCTGATCCTGATCGCCCTGATCTCGGCCTTGCTGAAGCGCGACCCCGAACCACTGCAGGACAAGACCACCCTGGTGCTGAACCTGCAGGGCCGGCTGGTGGAGCAGCATTCCGGCAGCCCGCGCGAGCGCCTGGAGGCCGAGTTGCGTGGCGCCGACAGCGACCAGACCCAGCTGCGCGACGTGCAGCGCGCTCTGCGACACGCCGCCCAGGACGCCAAGATCAGCCAGTTGCTGCTGGACCTGAACGGCTTTGCGGGCGGCGGCCAGGCCGGTCTGCACGAGTTGCAGCTGGCGTTGACCGAATTCAAGAAGAGCGGCAAGAAGGTCATCGCCTACGGCGACGGCTTCGACCAGCGCGGCTACCAGCTCGCGTCCCAAGCCGACGAGATCTACCTGCACCCCATGGGCATGGTGCTGCTGGAGGGCTTCGGCCGCTACCGCAACTACTACAAGGACCTGTTCGAGCGCGTCGGCGTCAGTGCCAATGTGCTGCGCGCGGGCAAGTACAAGAATTTCGGTGAGCCCTACTTCACCAACGGGCCCTCCGAAGCCACCAAGGAAAGCGAGGGCGCGCTCTACGGCGACCTGTGGCAGCGCTACCTGGCCAATGTGGAGACCGCGCGCAAGCTGGAGAAGGGCGCCGTCACCGCCTACATCGAGACCCTGCCGGCGCGCATGACCGAGCTCAAGGGCGACACCGCCAAGCTGGCGCTGGAAGCCAAGCTGGTCGACGGCATCAAGAACCGCGACGAGGTGCGGGCGCTCTTGATGGAGCGCGGTGCCAAGGACGACAAGGGCCACAGCTTCCGCCGCGTCGACTTCAAGCAGTACCTGGCCCACGCCAAGGAAAAGCCCGTGCATGGCAAGCATGTGGCCGTGGTAGTGGCCGAGGGCGAGATCGTCGACGGCAGCGCCAACCCCGGCCGCGTGGGCGGCGATTCCACCTCGGCCCTGGTGCGCCAGGCGCGTGAGGACAAAAACGTCGCCGCCGTGGTGCTGCGGGTCAATTCGCCCGGCGGCTCGGCGTTCGCCAGCGACCTGATCCGCCGCGAGCTGGAACTGACCCGCAAGGCCGGCAAGCCGGTCGTCATCTCGATGGGCGATGTGGCTGCCTCGGGCGGCTACTGGGTCAGCATGGACGCCGACGAGGTCATCGCCCACCCCAGCACCATCACCGGCTCGATCGGCGTGTTCGGCATGCTGCCCACGGCCGACAAGCTGCTGGACAAGCTGCCCGTGCACACCGGCGGCGTGGCCACCACCTGGCTGGTGGGCGCCGGCGACCCGCGCCGCCCGCTGGACCCGCGCGTGGCGCAGGCCGTGCAGGCCGGCATCGACCGCATCTACCTGGACTTCATCGGCAGGACCGCCACCGCGCGCAAGAAGACGCCGGAACAGATCGACGCCGTGGCCCAGGGCCGCGTGTGGACCGGCCAGCAGGCGCTGGAAGTGGGCCTGGTGGATCGCCTGGGCCATCTGGACGACGCCATTGCGGCCGCTGCCAAGCGCGCCAAGCTGGAAGGCACGCCCGCCGTGCAGTACGTCGAGAAGGAACGCGGTTTCATGGCCAGGGTGGTGGAAGACTTCGGCAACAGCCAGGCCGCGCACGCCGCCGCCTGGGTGCGCGCGGCGCTGGACCTGCCGCGCCTGCCCGCGCCGGTGCGCGAGGCCGCGGCCGAGCTGAGCTGGCTGACCGAGGCCCAGCAGGCCGCCCCAGGCCAGGCCAAGCTGCCCGGCAGCGTGCACGTGCACTGCCTGTGCACGGCGCCCTGAGTAAACTTCGCACCTCAGCGCCGATTTGAACCAGATTGCGGGCGCTCAATAAATGCCGCTAAAGAGGGACTCCGAAACCGGCGTCCGCATCTCGACCAGCGGCGCCGGTTTTGTTTTTGGAGTTCCTCATGGTCCCAGCCTCATTGGGCAGGGTGCAGCCACAAACCCTGCGCTTTGAACAGCCGCTGCCGCTGCGCGGTGGCAGCGTCTTCGGCCCCTATGAGCTGAAGGTCGAAACCTACGGCCAGCTCAATGCCGCCAAGAGCAACGCGGTGCTGGTCTGCCACGCACTGAACGCCAGCCACCATGTGGCGGGCGTGGCCGAGGATGGCGCCCTGGGCTGGTGGGACAACCTGGTGGGCCCCGGCAAACCGCTCGACACCGATCGCTTCTTCGTCATCGGTGTCAACAACCTGGGCTCGTGCTTCGGCTCCACCGGGCCCATGCACACCAACCCCGCGACCGGCAAGGCCTGGGGGGCGGATTTCCCGGTGGTGACGGTGGAAGACTGGGTTGATGCCCAGGCCCGTGTGGTCGAGCACTTCGGCATCACGCAGCTCGCCGCCGTGCTGGGCGGCAGCTTGGGCGGCATGCAGGCGCTCAGCTGGGCCATCCACCACCCCGAGCGCCTGCGCCACTGCCTGGCCATCGCCACCGCGCCGAGCCTGTCGGCCCAGAACCTGGCCTTCAACGAGGTGGCGCGGCGCGCCATCGTCACCGACCCCGATTTCCACGGCGGCCACTACTACGAGCATGGCGTGCTGCCGGCGCGCGGGCTCAAGGTGGCACGCATGCTGGGCCACATCACCTACCTGAGCGACGACGTCATGGACGCCAAGTTCGGCCGCGAACGCCGCGCCGAAACGCCGCTGTTCTCGACGCAGCAGGTGGAGTTTCAGATCGAAAGCTACCTGCGCCACCAGGGCGACAAGTTCGCCGGCTACTTTGATGCCAACAGCTACCTGCTGATCCAGCGCGCGCTGGACTACTTCGACCCGGCGGCCGAGTTCGGCGGCGAGCTCTCAAGCGCCTTCGCCCGCGCGCACTGCAAGTTTCTGGTGGCCAGCTTCACCACCGACTGGCGTTTTTCGCCGGCCCGCTCGCGCGAGATCGTGCAGGCGCTGCTGGACAACAACCTGGACGTGAGCTACGCCGAGATCGACGCCCCGCACGGGCACGACGCCTTCCTGCTCGAAGACCCGCGCTACCACCAGCTGCTGCGCCACCGCTTCAACCAGATCGCGCGGGAGGTCCACGCATGAAAGCCATCCTGGATCTGGTGCCCCAGGGCAGCCGCGTGCTGGACCTGGGCTGCGGCAGCGGCGAGCTGCTGGACCGTCTGATTCGCGACAAGGCCTGCAGCGGCTATGGCGTGGAACTGGACGACGCCAAGCTGCTGGCCTGCGCCGAGCGCGGTGTCAATGTGCTGCAGCTGGACCTGGAAAAAGGCCTGGCGATGTTCAAGGACCAGAGCTTCGACGTGGTGCTGCAACTGCAGACCCTGCAGCAGGTGCGCCATGCCGAGGCCATGCTGCTGGAAACCGTGCGCGTGGGGCGTATCGGCGTGGTGAGCTTCCCCAACTTCGCGCATTGGCCCAACCGCCTGCAGGTGCTGGCCGGCCGCATGCCGGTCACGCGCACCCTGCCCTACCAGTGGTACGACACGCCCAACATCCGCGTCGGCACGCACGCCGACTTCGCGCTGCTGTGCGAGCGCCTGGGCATCCGCGTGCTCGACAGCTTTGGCCTGCAGGGGGAACGGCGCATCGACCACGGCGCCAACTGGCGCTGCCCGGTGGCGGTGTTCGTGATCCAGCGCGCCTGAGCCCCTCTACAGCAAGAGGGCAAAGGTCGGTACCGGCTCGGCCAGGCCCTTGAAGGCCAGCGCGCCCAGTTCCTCGGTACGGAACTCCGGCACCAGGGCCTGGGCGGTCGGGGCGTCCAGCAGCACGGCGAAGTCGGTCTGCTTGGTATGCGCCTCCAGGCGCGCAGCCAGGTTCACGGTGCTGCCGATGCAGGTGTAGGTGGCGCGCTGCTGGGTGCCGGTGTAGCCGGCAATCATGGCGCCGCTGGCAATGCCGATGCCGATGGCGATCGGCGCCTTGCCCTCGACCGCGCGCTCGGCGTTGTAGAGCTGGATCAGCTCCAGCATGTCCTGCGCGGCACGCGCGGCGGCGCGTGCCGGCTGGGCCAGCGGCAGCGGCGCACCGAAGATCGCCATCAGGCCGTCGCCGATCATCTGGTTCACCACCCCGCCCTGGCCGCTGATGGCGTCGAACATCAGCGTGTAGTAGGTGTTGAGCAGCTCGATGCTCTCTTCAGCGGGCTGCGTGTCCACCATGCGCGTGAAGCCGCGGATGTCGGCAAACATCACCGTGCCCTGCACCTGGCGGCCACCGAGCGCGAAGCCGCTGTCTTGCAGGTCCTCGGCGACTTCGCGCGTGGCAAAGCGCTTGATCAACTCCTTCTGCTGGTCGCGCAGGCGCTTCTTTTCCAGGCTGGAGCCGATGCGCGCCTTCAGCAGGGTGGGGTTGACGGGCTTGGGCAGGTAGTCCTCGGCGCCCAGCTCGATGCAGCGCACCACATGGGCCAGGCCTTCGAGTGCGCTGGTGATGATGACCGGCAGGTCGCGCAACTGGCGGTCGGCGCGCAGCCGCTCCAGCAGGCCGAAGCCATCCAGCTCGGGCATTTCCATGTCCAGCAGCAGCAGGTCGAAGGGCTCGCGCTGCAGCAGCTCCAGCGCCACGCGGCCGTTCTCGGCGCAGGTCACCTGGTGGCCCTGGATCTCCAGATTGCGCGTCAGCAGCAGGCGGTTGACCTTGTTGTCTTCGGCCAGCAGCAGGCGCGCGGGGCGACCCTCAAGGGTGGCGGCCATGGCGCAGTTCCAGCAACACAGCGGCGCTGCGCTGGTAGAGCGCGTCCAGCGCGTCCAGCGCCGCGGGCTCGACCGGCAGGCCACCCAGCTCGAGCGCGCGAGCGGCCTCGGCCAGGGGCTGGGCGCCGAAGGACAGGCTGTTGCTCTTGATCGAATGCGCAGTGCGCCGGAAGGCCTGGGCATCGGCCTGGGCCAGCGCGCCCCGCAACCCGGCCAGCATGCGCGGGGCTTCCTCCAGAAAGGTGCCGACCAGCTCGTGCACAAACTCGGCGCCGGCGGTCTGCTGGAGTTCGGCAAAGGTCTCGGGGTCGACCAGGGTGCGGGTATCGCTCATGGCGAGGCCTCCTCTCGGACGGTTTGAGCCGCGGCGCGGCAGAGTGACAGGGCCTGAACCAGGGCCTCGACGCGGATCGGCTTGGTGACGTAGTCGTCCATGCCGGCGGCCAGGCAGGCCTCGCGGTCGCCCTGCATGGCGTTGGCGGTCATGGCAACGATGCGCGGCCGCGCCGTCGCCGGCCAGCGCTCGGTGATGCGGCGGCTCGCCTCCAGCCCGTCCATCTCGGGCATCTGCACGTCCATCAGCACCACGTCATACGCCTGGCGGGCCACGGACTCCACCGCCTCCAGCCCGTTGCTGGCGACATCGGCGCGGTAGCCCAGCTGGCTGAGCAGGCGCAACGCCAGCTTCTGGTTCACCAGGTTGTCCTCGGCCAGCAGGATGCGCAGCGGGTGGCGGCGGCCGAGTTCGGCGTCCAGGCGCGGCGCCGCGCGGGTGGCCGCCACGGCGGGCGCTTCGCCCAGCAGGGTCACCAGGGTGTCGAACAGCTGGCTCTGGCGCAGCGGCTTGTGCAGGTAGGCGGCGAACACGCCCTCCTCGTCGCCGACCTCCTTGCGCCCGAGCGAGCTGAATAGCACCAGGGGCAGCTGCGGCTGCAGCGCGCGCAGCTGGCGCGCCAGCGTCAGGCCATCCGTGTCGGGCATGTGCATGTCCAGCACGCCCAGATCAAAGGTTGCGCCGGTGTGCACGGCCGCCAGTGCGGCCGCGGCACTGGCGTAGTCCTGCGGCACCATGCCCCAACGCGCCGCCTGCAGGCTGAGCACGCGGCGGTTGGTGGCGTTGTCGTCCACCACCAGCAGGCGGCGGCCCTGCAGCACCGGCTGCGGCCCGAGGAATTCGCGTCGCCCGGCCGGCGCAGGCAGGGCGGTGGCCGGCGCCTGGATGCGGAAGAAGAAGCGGCAGCCCTGGCCGGGGCCGGCGCTTTCGGCGCGCATGCTGCCGCCCATCAACTCGGTGAGGCGGCGGCTGATCGCCAGGCCCAGGCCCGTACCCCCGTACTTGCGCGTGGTCGAACTGTCGGCCTGGCTGAAGCTCTGGAACAGACGCGCCATGCCGGCCGCGCTGATGCCGATGCCGGTGTCGCGCACCTCGAACTCCAGCTCGCCGGGGCGCGGCGCGCGCACGCTCAGCACCACCTCGCCCGCGTCGGTGAACTTGACCGCATTGGCCAGCAGATTCAGCAGCACCTGGCGCAGCCGCGTCACATCGCCCAGCACCGCCGCGGGCAGCTCGCCCTCGAATTCATAGGCCAGGTCCAGTCGCTTGTCGGCGGCGCGCGCGCTGACGAGATCGAGCGCGGATTCGACGCAGTCGCGCAGGTCGAAGGGCTGGCGCTCGATGTCCATGCGACCGGCCTCGATCTTCGAGAAGTCCAGGATGTCGTTGATGATGGTCAGCAGGGCCTCGCCGCTGTCGCGGATGGTGTGGGCGAAGTCGCGCTGCTCGGGGCTGAGCGGGGTGTCGAGCAGCAGACCGGTCATGCCGATGACGGCATTCATCGGCGTGCGGATCTCGTGGCTCATGGTGGCCAGGAAGGCCGACTTGGCCTCGTTGGCGCCCTCGGCCGCCGCCCGGGCCTCGCGGGCCTCGGCAAACAGCTGGGCGTTGCGGATCGCCACCCCCACGCCGGCCGCCAGGGTGCCGAGGAGGTTCTGATCGGCAGCGGTGAAGCGGCCCTCGCGCTGCGTGCTCTGCACGCTGAGCACGCCGATGGCCCGCTCACCCAGGCGGATCGGCACGCCCAGGTAGCTGGCGGCTTCGGCGCCGAGTTGCTCGGCACCGAGCCGTTCGGCGGCGGCGTCCACGTCCTCGTTCAGCAGCAGGGGCTGGCCGGTCTCGATGATCTTGCCCGTCAGGCCCTCGCCCGCGGCCTGGTCGTCCAGCACCTCGCCAAAGGCATAGGGGAAGCGGATGCGGCCTGCCGCCTCGTCCAGCAGTGCGATGTAGGCGATGTCGGCCTTGAAGGTCTCGCGCATCTTCTCGCCCACGCCCTGGATGAGCTCGCTGAGGTCGATGCTCGAGGTCAACGACTGCCCGAGCGCATTCACGGTGGCCAGTTCGTCGGCGCGCTGCTGGGTCTGCTGGAACAGCCGCGCACTCTCCAGCGCCACGCTCATGCTGCCAGCCAGGGTGGTGAGCAGGCGCACATCGGCCGCGCTGAAGGCATGCTCGCGGTCGACGTTGTCCAGGCCGATCAGGGCCACCACCTCCTCGCCCACCAGCACCGGCACGCGCAGCAGGCTCTGCGCGCTGACGGTGCCCGGCACCGTCAGGCGCTCGATGCCGAGCTTGGCCATCGCGGCATCCATGTCGGCATTGATCAGCAGCGGCGCACGGCTGTGGATGAGGTGCAGGGCCAGGGTGCTGAGCGTCCCGTCAGGGACCTGGTGGCGCTGGCCACGCTCCAGCAGGTAGGCAAAGTGGCGGCGGTTCTCGGCCAGGCTGACTTCGGCAATGCTGATGCTCTGCGAATCGAACAGCTCGCGCAGGCGCTCACCCACCAGCTCGTAGATGGCCTGGGCATCGAGCTTGTTGGCCAGGCCCTGCTGCACGCCGTTGATGACGGCCAGCTCGGCGGCGCGCGCGTCGGTCTCCTGGAGCAGGCGCTGGGTCTCGTCGAACAGGCGTGCGTTCTCCAGCGCCACGCCCATCGAGGAGGCGATGGTCTGCAGCAGGCGCACCTCGGCCTCCCCGTAGGCATGCTCGCGCTGGTGGTCCTCGGTGTCGATGACCCCCAGGACCCGGTCACCCACGATCACCGGCACCTTGAGCACCGACAAGGCCTGATCGGTGCCCGGCATCACGGCGATGCCGATCGCCTCCATCTCCGCCACGGTGCCAAACACCAGAGGTTGCCGGCTGGCCTGGATGCGCGACCAACTGCCATTCGGCGCCGGTTCGCTGGGCGGCACATGCAGGCGCTGGTCATGCTCCACGATGTAGAGGTTGTGCAGCAGATTGGTGAGCGGGTCGTGCCAGACGATGCCCAGGTTCTCGGTCTTCAGCACCTCGCGCAGCTTGTCGCCCACCAGCTCGACGATGCCCTGGAAGTCCAGTGAGCCGGCCATGCCCTGCTGGATGCTGTTGATGACCGCCAGCTCGGCGTTGCGCTGCTCGGTCTCCTTCAGGAGGCGCTGGGTTTCGGCGAACAGCCGGGCGTTCTCCAGCGCCACGCTGAGGCTGTTGGCCAGGGTCTGCAGCAGACGCAGGTCGGAGTCGCTGAAGGCGTGCTCGTGCTGCATGTCAACCAAGCCGATCAGGCCGTGCACGGTGTCACCGGTCTTGAGCGGGAAATAGGCGGCGGACTTCTCCAGCTCGGAGCCCGGCACGATGTAGCTGCCCAAGGCCGCCACGGTCGCGGCCATGTTCTGCTGAACGATCAGGGGCTCGCCGGTCGTCTGCACGTGCGCACTGACCCCGCGCTCCGCCCAGGTCTCCGACGCCAGATGCAAGCGCACGCCCCGCTCGTAGATATAAGGAAAGTGCTCCAGGCGCGTGGCGGCCTCGAAGATGCGGATGCTCACATCACGCCCGCCAAAGACCTCGCGCAAGGTGTCGCCCACGGCCTCATAGATGCGCTGCAAGTCCAGCTCCGCCGCCAGCGCGGCCTGCACGCTGTTGATCACCGCGAGTTCGGCGTTGCGCTGCTCGGTCTCCTTCAGCAGGCGCTGGGTCTCGTCGAACAGGCGGGCGTTCTCCATTGCCACGCCCATGGCGCCGGCCAGGGTCTGCAGCAGGCGCACATCGGCCACGCTGAAGGCGTGCTCGCGCTCCAGGTCCACCAGATTGAGCGCACCGCAGACTTGCTGGCCGCTGCGCAGCGGCACCATCACCAAGGCTTTTTCGCTCTGGGTTCCCGGCTGGGTGGCGCCGCTGTAGCGGCGGTCGGCCGCCTCGATGTCCTCGTTGACGACGATGCACTCGCCGGTATGCAGCACATGGGCAAAGTAGCCGCGGTCGAGCAGCGGCGCAGGCTCCAGCTGCAGGCGCTCGCCGCCCTCCACCACATAGACCCAATGCGCCCGGCGGGTCTGCGGGTCGAGGATGCGGATGTTCAGGTCGCGGCCGCCGAAGATCTGGCGCAGCTGCTCGCCCACGCGCTCGTACAAGGCGGGCAGGCCCAGCCGGGCGGTCAGGGCCTGCTGCACGGTGTTGACCACGGCCAGCTCGGCACGGGCCTGGTGCAACTGCTGCAGGACGTCGTCCAGCGAGGCCGGCGGTGCTGCGGCGGGTTCGGGGTCGGCCAGAGTCATTCTCAGCTCCCTGCGCTGGCCGGCCCAGGCGCAAACAGCGCTGAGGTCGCCAGTCGGGCAGCCTATTCCTGGCCCGGCGCGGCCTGCACAGCAGGAACCCTGAGAAAAGTCACGGCTACAGTGGCCCAGCTGACATGAGCGGGGCAGTCAATGGAAATCCTGGGCTATGTGCTGGGCGGGCTGGGTGCGGTGCTGATGCTGGCCAGCTACCTGATGAAAAGCATGATGCCGCTGCGCGTGGTGGCGCTGCTGGCCTGCGTATGCCTGCTGGCCTATGGCGCGGTATTCAAGGCCCTGCCCACGCTGCTGCTCTACGCCGCCCTGGTGCCGATCAACATCAAGAAGGTGCTGCACATGCGGCGTCTGGTGCGCGAGATCGAGGCCACCCGCATCGACGACCCCGTGGCGGACTGGCTGCTGCCGCACATGAAGCGGCGCGAACACAAGGCCGGCGAGCTGCTCTGGAACAAGGGCGACCACGCCGACGAGATGCTCTACCTGGCCCAGGGCGAGCTGCTGCTGGTGGAGCACGACGAGACGCTGTGGCCCGACAGCCTGGTGGGCGAGATCGGCCTGTTCGCGCCCGACAACCGCCGCACCCTGAGCCTGCGCTGCAAGACCGATTGCGTGGTCTACACGATGTCGGGCGAGATGCTGCAGCAGCTCTACTTCCAGAGCCCCAAGCTGGGCTATCACGTGATGCGTCTGATCGTGGCGCGCCTGATGCACGATGTGGAGAAGGCCGCGGCCAAGGCCCGCGCGGCCGTGCACGCGG
>JBDHSJ010000022.1:0-30185 GCA_039808065.1 Burkholderiaceae bacterium
ATCAGCGGGCCCATGAAGTCGTTCATCGTCCAGATGAACTGGAACACGATGACGGAAATGATGGCCGGCTTGAGCAGGGGCACGACGATGTGCCAGAGCAGCTGCAGTGCGTTGCAGCCGTCGATCTGCGCGGCCTCCTCCATGTCCCGCGGGATGCCGCGCAGGAACTGCACCAGCATGAAGACGAAGAAGGTATCGGTGGCGAAGGCCGAGGGGACGATCAGCGGCAGGTAGCTGTCCAGCCAGCCGATCTCGCGGAACACCAGGTATTGCGGCAGCCGCAGCACGATCAGCGGCAGCATCATGGTGGCGATCATGATGCTGAAGAGCAGCTTCTTGCCCCAGAACTCGAAGCGCGCGAAGGCGTAGGCGACGAGCACGCAGCTGATCACCGTGACGACGATGCGCGGGATGGTGATCAGGAAGCTGTTCAGGAAGTAGGTGACGAAGGTGTACTCGGTGCTGGTCTTCCAGCCCTTGGCGTAGGCGCCGAAATCGAACTGGCTGGGCCAGAAGCCGGCTGAGGCAAAGATCTCGCTATTGCTCTTGAACGAGGCGCCGATCAGCCAGATCAGCGGGTAGAGCATCACCGCCGCCACGGCGGCGAGCGTGAGGTAGCGCAGCCAGGGGGTCTTGGGCGCCTTCACTTCTTGCTCTCTTTCTCGCCGGCGTAGAACACCCAGTACTTGCTGCTCCAGAACGACAGCAGCGCCAGCCCCCCCACCAGCGCGAACAGCACCCAGCTCAGCGCTGCGCCGTAGCCCAGGTTGAAGAAGCGGAAGCTCTGGTCGTAGATGTAGAGGGCCAGCACGTAGGTGGAGTGCAGCGGGCCGCCCTCGGTGATCATGTAGGGGCCGTTGAACTCCTGGAACGCGTGCACCATCTGCATGATCAGGTTGAAGAAGATCACCGGCGTGATGAGCGGCACGGTGATGCGCCAGAACTGCTGGGTCTTGCTGGCGCCGTCGATCTCGGCGGCCTCGTACAGCGAGGCGGGCACGTTCTGCAGCGCGGCCAGGAAGATCACCATGGCCGAACCGAACTGCCAGGTGAACAGCAGCACCACGGTCCACATCGAGTAATGCTCATCCGCCAGCCAGGCGATGGGCTCCAGGCCCAGCTGCGCGAGCACCAAATTGACGAGCCCGTTCTTGGCGAACAGGAAGCGCCACAGCACCGCCGTGGCAATGCTGCCGCCCAGGATGGACGGGATGTAGAACGCCGCGCGGAAGGCATTGATGCCGCGCAGCTTGAAATTCAGCACATGGGCGATGAAGAGCGCAAAGCCCACGCGCAGGGGCACCGCCAGAACCGCAAACCAGAGCGTGACGCCGAGCGACTTGGTGAACAGCGGATCGGCCGTGGCCAGCTCGGCGTAATTGCGCAGGCCCACCCACTCGGGCGGGTCGATCAGGTCGTACTGCGTGAAGCTGAGCGCAAAGCTCATCACGAAGGGGAAGAGCTTGAACAGCAGCACCCCCAGCACGAAGGGCAGCACGAACAGGAAGCCGAGGCGCTTGTTTTCGTACACGGTGGATTCGCTTGGCCTAGGTATTCGTGGTGTTGTTCGACAGAGAGTGAAGGCGTGAAGAAACCGTAGCGAGCGGCCGCAGGGTGGGTCGAGCAGCGCAGCCGTACTCCCGTACGGCGAGCAGCACAGGCCCGCCATGCGGTCGCGCAGTAGGTTTATTCATGCCTTCACCGCGCCAGCCAGCCGCCGTCGACGGCGACCGTGTAGCCGTTGACGTAGTCGGAGGCCTGTGAGGCCAGAAACACCACCGGCCCGCCCAGATCCTCTGGCTTGCCCCAGCGTCCGGCCGGAATGCGCTCCAGGATCGAGGCGTTGCGCGCTTCGTCAGCGCGCAGGGCGGCGGTGTTGTTGGTGGCCATGTAGCCGGGCGCGATGGCGTTGACATTGATGCCGTGCTGCGCCCACTCATTGGCCATCAGGCGGGTGATGCCCATGACGCCGCTCTTGCTGGCCGTGTACGAGGGCACGCGCACGCCGCCCTGGAAGCTCAGCATCGAGGCGATGTTGATGATCTTGCCGCCCTTGCCCTGGGCCAGAAAAGCCTTGGCCACGGCCTGCGAGAGGAAGAACACCGACTTCAGATTGAGGTCGATGACATCGTCCCAATCGGCCTCGCTGAACTTGATCGCATCCTCGCGGCGGATGATGCCGGCGTTGTTCACGAGGATGTGGATCTCGCCGTTCAGCGCCTTGGCCTGCTGGATCAGCTCGGGGATGCAGGCGATGTCCGCCAGGTTGGCACGCAGGTCGAGGAAGCGCCGGCCGAGAAGCTCGACCTGGCGGCGCGTGTCCTCGGGCGCGGAGACGTTGACGCCGACGATGTCGGCCCCCGCCTGCGCCAGCGCCACGGCCATGCCCTGGCCCAGGCCGGTGTTGCAGCCGGTCACGATGGCCGTCTTGCCGGCCAGCTGAAAGTGTTCGAGCACCATGGCAGGCCTTAGCGGAGGGTGGTCATGGGCACGTGGTCCATGTCCTTGAAGACCTGGTTCTCGCCCACCATGCCCCAGATGAAGGTGTAGGCCCGCGTGCCCACGCCGCTGTGGATGGACCAGCTGGGGTTGATGACGGCCTGCTCGTTGCGCACCACCACATGGCGGGTCTCGGTGGGTTCGCCCAGCATGTGGAAGACCACCGCGTCCTCGCTCATGTCGAAGTAGAAGTAGACCTCCATGCGGCGGTCGTGCGTGTGGCAGGGCATGGTGTTCCACAGGCTGCCGCTCTCCAGCTGGGTCAGGCCCATCAGCAGCTGGCAGGTGGGCAGCACGTCCGGCACCAGGTATTTGTAAATGGTGCGGCGGTTGCTGGTTTCGTCGCTGCCCAGGGTCTCGGGGCTGGCCTCGGCCTGCGTCACCTTGCGGGTGGGGTAGCTGGTGTGCGCCGGCGCGCTGTTGAAGTAGAGCTTGGCGGGCTGCGCGGCATCGACCGATTCGAAGGCCAGTTCGCGGGCGCCCTGCCCCACGTACAGCGCCTCGCGCGCGCCGATCTCGAACACCGTGCCGTCCACCGTCACGCGCGCGGCGCCGCCGATGTTGATCAGGCCCAGCTCGCGGCGCTGCAGGAAGAAGTCGGTGCCGGTGTGGCGGCCCAGCTCAGCCGCGAAGCGCACCGCCTGAGTCACCGGCTGGATGCCGCCCACGATGATGCGGTCGATCTGGCTGTAGGTCAGGGTCGCCTGGTCGGGCTGGAACAGGGTCTCGACCAGAAAGTGGCGGCGCAGGCCGGCGGTGTCCAGGCTGCGGGCGTGTTCGCTATGTAGGGGCTGACGGATTTCCATGGGGTGTCCTTGGCTGGATCGGATGAGTTGAAACGCAGTTCCGAACTCGCGCTGGGTCGCAGCATAGAGCTCGGCAGCAGAACTGCGGAATAATGGTTTTCATTTAGTGAACCGTTGTTCCATTTTGGCACGAGATCGCTATAGTCCGCCACAACGTAAAGCGAAACACCGTTCCATGAGCCCCTATTTCATTGACGCGGACACACCCTGGACCGAGTTGGGCGACGGCATCCGCCGCAAGATCGTCGGCCACACGCCCGAGCTGATGTCGGTGCTGGTGCAGTTTGACCAAGGCGCCATCGGCACGCCACACGCCCACGATGCGCACGACCAGATCGCCTACGTCATCGCCGGTCGCTTCGAGTGCGAAGTGGCCGGCGTGAAGCGCGTACTCACGCCTGGCGACGCCTTCGTGGCGCCGCGACCGACGATGCATGGCGTGAAGGCCCTGGACGCCGGCGCCACCCTGCTGGACCAGTTCTCGCCCCGCCGCGACGACTACCTTTAAGAGGGTGAGAAGGAATCGTTCATGTCCGCTCTGCCCCCCCCAAAGCACCGCACTCTGCGTTGCAAATACTCGCTGTAGCCCACGCTACAGCTCCGTTTTGCGCCTTGGTTGCGGCACTTTGGGCGGCCCGCTCGGCCACGCCCGATCCCCTCTCACCCTCTGAACCGGATGGCCGGGCCGGCACTGCAGCCGCCCCGACCCTGAACACCGGGTGCCCTGCGTGCGCCCCAGAACGAACCCGCCGGCCCCGCCCCTTCGCCGCCGCGCCACACGCACCTGGAGACCCGTGATGCCCACCCTCAAGCCCCACCCCGTGGCCCTGGCCGCCAGCCTGCTGGCCAGCGCCGCCGCCTTCGCCCAGAGCACGCCGGCTAAGGACGAGAAGACCCAGCTGGATGCCGTCGTCGTCACCGGCATCCGCGCCTCGCTCGAATCGGCCCTAAACGCCAAGCGCCAGGACAAGGGCATCGTCGATGTCATCAAGTCCGAGGACATCGCCAAGTTCCCCGACACCAATCTGGCCGAATCCCTGCAGCGCATCCCCGGCGTGGTGATCGACCGCGACGCCGGTGAGGGCCGCAACATCACCGTGCGCGGCCTCGGGGCGGACTTCACCCGCGTGCGCATCAATGGCATCGAGGCTCTGGCCACCACCGGCGGTACCGACAGCAGCGGCGGCGCCAATCGCAGCCGCGGCTTCGACTTCAACGTCTTCGCCGCCGAGCTCTTCAACAGCCTGACGGTGCGCAAAAGCAACCAGGCCGATGTAGACGAGGGCTCGCTGGGCGCCACCGTGGACCTGCAGGCCGCGCGCCCCTTCGACCTGAAGCGCTTCGTGGCCACCGGCTCGGTAAAAGCCAAGTACAACGACCTCAGCGGCGAGACCGACCCGCGCCTGGCCTTCCTGGTCTCCAACACCTGGGCCAACGAAACCCTGGGCCTCCTGGTTTCCGGCGCCTACTCCAAGCGCCGCCTGTTCGAGGAGGGCTTCTCCAGCGTGCGCTGGGACAACGGCGCTTCCTCCGGCGGCTGGTGCGCCCCAAATGGCGTAACCAACAACCCGGCCAACAGCACCGCCACCAGCTGCGGCCCGGCCGCCCAGGGCGTGGGCCGCCTGCCCGCCAGCGCCGAGAACACCGCCGCCTACAACCTCGCCAGCAGCGCCGCCAACTTCCACCCCCGCCTGCCGCGCTACGGCCGCCTGACGCACGACCAGGACCGCCTGGGCCTGACCGCCTCGGCGCAATGGCGCCCGGCCGACACCACCCTCGTCAGCCTGGACCTGCTGTACTCCAAGCTGGACGCCACGCGCCAGGAAGACTTCCTCGAAGCCATCAGCTTCAGCCGCAGCGCCGCCCAAGGCGGCAAGCCGCAGACCAGCGTGCTGCAGGCCGAGTACGACGCCAACGGCGCCCTGCTCTACGGCCGCTACAACGGCGTGGATGTGCGCTCCGAGTCGCGCTTCGACGAGCTCACCACCACCTTCACCCAGCCCAGCCTGACGGTCGAGCATGAGTTCACCGACACCCTGCGCGGCGCTGTGAAGATCGGCCGCGCCGACAGCAAGTTCCGCAACCCGGTGCAGACCACCACCACGCTGGATGCGCTCAACGTCAACGGCTATGTGCTGGACTTCCGCGCCAACGACCGCCTGCCCGTCATCGCCTACCCCTTCGACCCCACGCAGGACGGCGGCGCACTGAAGATCGTCGGCGTGCCCCAGGTGGCCAGCGGCACCCAGCCCACCACGGTGGCCAACACCACCACCAGCGAGATCCGCATCCGCCCGCAAGGTGCCAACAACGTCAACGAGATCGCCCAGGTCGATGGGGTCTGGGACGCCTTGCCCAATGCGCTGACGCTCAAGGCCGGCGCCCAGTACAAGAAGTACAGCTTCGACACCTACGAATTCCGGCGTATCAACCAGAACGACACCGTGTTCGCCCCGCCCGCCGGCAGTGCGCTGACCACCCTGCTGACCGGCTTCGGCAAGGGCCTGGACCTGCCCGCCGGCACGCCCACCACCTGGCTGATTCCCGACCTGCGCGCCATCGCCGCCGCCTACGACATCTACTGCAACTGCCTGAAGAGCGGTCCGGCCGGCGGCCCGGGCGACTTCACGCTCAGCTCCACCACCAATGGCAATGCGCGCGGCAACAACCGCGCGGTGCAGGAAACCGACCAGGGCGCCTACCTGATGGCCGAGTTCACGCAGCGCCCCTTCGGCATCCGCGTCGACGGCAATGTGGGCGTGCGCTACGTGCGCACCGAACAGGTGGCCACCGGCTACCAGTCGATCGGCGGCGGCACGGAAGTCACCACCACCAACCGCTACAGCGACACTCTGCCCTCGCTCAACCTCAGCGCCACGCTCATGCCGGACCTGCTGCTGCGCGTGGCCGCCGCCAAGGCCATGTCACGCCCGCAACTCGGGAATCTGAATCCGGGCGGCTCCATCGCCACCACCGGCACGCTCAGCATCACCGCCGGCAACCCCTACCTCAAGCCCTTCCGCGCCAAGACCTTCGACACCAGCCTGGAGTGGTACCACGGCAAGAGCGCCTTCATCGGCCTGGGCCTGTTCCAGAAGAACATCAGCACCTACATCCAGAGCCTGCGCACCAACATGGCCTTCAAGGAGACCGGCTTGCCGCTCTCCCTGCTGCCCAGCAACTTCACCGGCGACGAGGTGTTCCAGTTCACCTCCCCCATCAACACCGAGGGCGGCAAGTTGCAGGGATTCGAGATCAACATCCAGCAGCCGCTGAGCTTCCTGCCCGGTTGGGGCAAGCACTTCGGCGTGCTGCTGAACTACACGCAGGTGAAGAGCAAGATCACCTACCTGGTCTCGCCCAGCAGCAACGCCACCATCGTGGACGACCTGCTCAATATGAGCCCCAAGTCCAGCAACGCCACGCTGTACTACGACGACGGCCAGTTCAGCGCCCGCGTCTCGCTCTCCAAGCGCTCCGCCTTCCTGACCCGCGTGCCGGGCCAGAACAACAACGACGTCGAGGGCAAGAACGGCAGCAGCAATGTGGACCTCTCGCTGACCTACAAGCTCAACAAGAACCTGGACCTGACGCTGGAGGGCGTGAACCTCACCAACGAGGCCAACGACCAGTTCATCAGCCGCGCGCGCAACAGCTCGGTGGTCTATCACGTCACCGGCCGGGAGTTCCTGCTTGGGGCGCGCTACAAGTTCTAAGTGCGCGGCGCTGCTGGCGGCGCTGGCGTTCGGCGCCGCCGCTGCGGCCCAGGGCAGCCCGCCCGCTGGCCCGCGCCTGATCCTGGTGGGCGACTCCACCCTGGCGCCGCGCAGCGGCTACGGCAACGCCATGTGCGCTGAGTTCCAGCAGCTGCCCTGCCTGAACCTGGCGCGCGGCGGGCGCAGCAGCAAAAGCTACCGCGCCGATGGCCTTTGGCAGACCGTGCTGGCGCTGCTGAAGGAGACCGGCGCGCCGCAGCAGAACCTGGTGATGATCCAGTTCGGCCACAACGACCAACCTGGCAAGCCCGGCCGCAGCACCGATCTGGCCACCGAGTTCGGCCCCAATCTGGCCGCCTATGTGCAGGAGGTGCGGGCCGCGGGCGGCCAGGTGCTGCTCATCACCCCCCTGGCGCGCCGCAGCTTCAAGGAAGGCGCCCTGCCGAACGACTTGCGCCCCTGGGCCGAGGCCACGCTGCGCGTGGGCGCCGAGCTGGGGGTGCCGGTGCTGGACCTGAACGCCAGCAGCCACGCCACCGTGCAGGCCCTGGGCCAGGCCGGGGCGGACGCGCTGGCCGAGGCCCCACCGCGCTTTGACCGCACCCACCTCGGCCCCCAGGGTGCCACCCTGTTCGCCGCCCAGGTGCGCGACGGCCTGCTGCGCCTGCGGCCCGAGCTGGCCGCGGGCCTCACCCTGCGGCCCTGAGCTTGAAGCCCCGATGGACGCGCTGCTGAGCCCCGCCCAGCTGCTGGGCTACGCCGCTTTTGTCTTCGGCGTGGCCTGTTTCGCGCAGACCGACGACCGCCGCTTCAAGCTCTTCATGGCGGCCGAATGCGCGGCCTACATCGGGCATTTCTGGCTGCTGGACCAGTCCACCGCGGTGGCCAGCACCATGGTCTCGCTGCTGCGCTCGTTGGCGTCTTTGAAGGCGCGCAGCGCGGCGCTGGGCCTGGGCTTCATGGCCCTCTCGGCCGGCCTGGGGCTCTGGCTGATGCAGGGCTGGCTCTCGCTGCTACCGATCGCCGGCAGCTGCATCGGTACCTTTGCGCTGTTCTTCCTGCATGGCCTGCGCATGCGCGCGCTGATGCTGGTGGGCACCCTGCTCTGGCTGCTGAACAACCTGCTCGTGAGCTCGATTGGCGGCACGGCACTGGAGGCGGTGCTCGCCGCCACCAATGCACACACGATCTGGCGGCTCTGGCGATCGCGCTAGAGCAGAGTCAGAGCAAATCCTGCATCGCCTCGCGCGGAATCACCGCACCGGGGTGCTGGATCACACGGGCGGCCAGGCGGTTGCCGAAGTCAGCCGCCTGCGCTGGCGCTTCACCGCGCAGGCGGCGGCTGAGGTAGCCGCCGGCAAAGGAGTCCCCAGCGGCGGTGGTGTCCACCACCCGCGCCACGGGCTGGGTGGGCACCTCGGTCCACGCGCCCGCGCCGCGCACCAGCGTGGGCGCGGCGCCGCGCTTGAGCACGAGCTCGGGCACCGCCAGGTCTTGCGCTGCCGCCACCGCGGCCGCGGCGCTGGGCAGTTCGAACAGGGCCTGGTGGTCATCAGTGGTGATCAGCGCCAGCGAGGCCACGGCGAAGGCGCGCTCGAACCAATGCCGCGCCGTGGCCGCATCGCGCCACAGGATGGGGCGGTAGTTGTTGTCAAAGGCCACCCAGTGGCCGGCAGCCCGCAGGCGCGCCGCCAGCTGCAGCAGGCGCTCGCGCCCGGCGTCCGGCAGGATGGCTAGGCTGATGCCCGAGAACAGCAGCGCATCGAGCCCGGCCTCGGCCTGCTCCAGCGGGGTCGGCTCGGTGCAGTCGAAGTAATCGCGCGCGGCACTTTGGCCGCGCCAGAAGTGGAAGCGGCGCTCGCCCTGTGCATCCAGCTCGATCTGGTACAGGCCCGGCCGGCGCCCAGGCAGCCGGCGCACCAGCGAGAGCTCCAGGCCCTCGCCGCCCCAGCGCTGCAACAGGGCCTCGCTCAGGCTGTCATCACCCAGCGCGCTGGCGTAGCTGACCTTCGCCGGGCCGCAACGCGCCAGGTAGCAGGCGGCATTGAAGGTGTCTCCGCCGTAGTGCTGGCGCAGTTGGCCAAAGGCCGGCCCCTGCAGCTCCAGCATGCATTCGCCCACGGCGGCAACCCGGATGGTCTTCATATTGAACCTATGGCATCAATTTACTTAAAACGGCGTTTCAAGTGTATGGGAGAGCCGGGCTGAAGTCATCCGCGTTGCCCCCAGTTCGGCGCTGAAATGAAAACGCCCGCTGTCGCGGGCGTTGGGCGGGGGAGCATGGGGCGTGGCAGCTCACGGGCGCCGTGCGAACTCAATCGGCAGCTCGCTGCGCGGCAAGGCGAGCAGCAGCACCGGGTAGGTGATGACCGCGGTGCAGGCGATGCCGGGCGGGATGGGCCGCTCGCGGTAAGCCACCAGCAGCTTGCCAGCCTCGGCACGCACGTCCACGATCTCCAACGAGGCACAGCCGCTGCTGCCCTGCTCGGCAATGGCCAGCACCATGTCCTGGCCGAAGTCCACCTGCGGCACCGGGCGGTAGGGGCTGCTCTGCAGCTGCCAGGCGTCCACCAGGGCCTTGAACTCGGCGGCACTGCGGACGACCCGCTGCTCGCTCGGCGCGGCCTCAACCAAGCCGCGGTGCAGGTTCAGCACCTCCCAGGCCTGCACCTGCACACTGATCTGCGCGCTCACGCCGGGGAAGTCCTCGCGCTCCACCCGCACGTGGTACTGGCCCACCTGCGGCGGCGCCGTGTACTGGCCGCTCAGTGCATCGATGCGGCCGCCCTCGGCCTCCAGCACCGACCAGCGCACAGGCTGGCGGATGTACATGACGTTGGGCGGGTAGTTGGTGTCCGCACTGAAACGCCAGCTCTGGCCCACGCGAAGGCTGAGCTCGGGCGCTGGCACGCTCAGGCGCGGCACGAAGGCGTCACGCACCAGCACGGTCACCTCCACCGTGGCCCCGATGCCGGCGAAGTCGTCCCGCACCACCTGGACGTGATAAGTGCCGGGCTGGGCCGGGGCCTGGTAGGCACCGCTCAGGGCGTCGATGCTGCCGCCCCCCGCCTCCACCACGCTCCAGCGCAGCGGCTGGCGCAGGTAGCGCACATTCGGCGGGTAATTGGTAGTCGCCGTGAAGCGATGGCTTTGCCCGGCTGCGAGCGTGAGCTTGTTTTCTGCCAGCGCCAGGCTGGGCACGAAGGCGGCGGGTTCAGGCAAGGGCCCACCGCTGGCCAGCAGGCGCGCCCAGCCGCTCCATTGCTCGGCGCTGGCGCGTTCCTTAAGGGCGTCCAGCAGCTTGTCCTGCGGGTCGGTCGAGGGCTGGCCGGGCGTGGCGGCCTTCAGGGGCGTGGCCACCAGGTCCGGCAGCGCGCTCAGGTCCACCACGCCGTTGAGCAGGCGGCGCACGTCGCTCTCGGCAGCGCGCCATTCGGCGGCGCTGGGCGCGCTGGCCGGGTTGAAGCCGTCAAACAGGCTGGCGGCGTCCTTGCGGCTGGCGCGCAGCACCAGCAGTTCGGTCAGCGGGGTGATATTGGCCAGCGCCTGCTCGCCCGCCCCCAGGGCGAGCGAGTGCAGGCGGGTGCCGTCGCTCGCGCTCACCCGCAGCAAGCAGGGCTGACTAGCGCCGCTGAGCTGCAGGCGGAAGCTGCCATCGGCCGCCGTGGTGGCCGTGCCCTCGATACCTGCGCACTTGGCCTGCACGCTGGCATTCGCCAGCGCCAGACCCACCGCTGCGGTGCCGCTCAGCGTCAGGCTCTGCGGCGCCGGCAACGGTACCGGTACGGGTGCCGGGTTGGAGCCGCCGCCACCGCAGGCGGCCAGCAGACAAAGCAGGCCGGCCAGCAGCGGCAGGCGTGGGTTCGAAGCGCTTCTGGAAATGGGGCTGGGCATGGGAACTCCCGCTCGACGCGGCGCAGGAGTGTCCCCCGCACCCCGTGGAGCGAACCACGGGGTGCGGGTAAGCGGGTGTTTCAGCGGCCGAGGTCGAACACCAGCACCTCGGCCTGCTCGCCCTGCTCGAACTGCAGGCGCAGCGCGGCGCCGGCACCCGGCTCCAGTTGCAGCGCATCGCCCGCGGCCAGGCGCTCGCCGTTCACCACCAGGCTGCCGCGCGCCACATGCACATAAGCCAGGCGGCCCGGGGCCAGCGTCAGCTCGGCCTGTTCGGCGCCATCGAAGCGACCGGCGAACAGGCGTGCGTCCGAATTGATGGCCACCAGCCCACCCTCGGGTGCGGCCAGCAGCCCCAAGCGGCCACGCAGGCTGGCCGGCTCGATCGCCGCCTGCTCATAACCCGGCGCACCGCCGCGGCTGCGCGGCAGCAGCCAGATCTGCAGCAGGTGCACGGGTGCGGCGCTGTGGTTCATCTCGCTATGCAGCACGCCGCTGCCGGCGCTCATGCGCTGGATCTCGCCCGGGCGGATCACCCCGGCATGGGCGCCGCCGGCTTCCCCGTTGCCCATCGAATCCTTGTGCGAGAGCTCGCCGTCCAGGATGTAGGTGACGATCTCCATATCCCGATGACCATGGGTGCCGAAACCGCTGTGCGGCGCCACGCGGTCTTCGTTGATGACACGCAGCACGCCAAAGCCCATGCGGCTGGGCTCGTACCAATCGGCAAAGGAAAAGCTGTGCTTGGCCTGCAGCCAGCCATGGTTGGCCGCGCCGCGCTGCTCGGAACGAAACACCGTCTGCATGATCACCTCCTAGGGAATGCCCTCACTCTAGGCCGCGTTTCCGGCCCGGTGGGCGAGGCAGGATGACGAGGTCGTTCAAATGCTTTAAACCTAGGCTGGCCATGCACATCGCCGACAAGCGCAGCGTCCTCACCCCCGATGCGCTCGCCATGGTGGACGCGATCGCCCGCACGGGCAGTTTTGCTGGCGCCGCGCGCGAGCTCGGCAAGGTGCCCTCGGCCCTGACCTACTCGGTGCGCCAGCTCGAAGACGCAATGGACGTGCTGCTGTTCGACCGCAGCGCCCGTCACGCCCAGCTCACCGCTGCCGGCCAGGAACTGCTGCTCGAAGGCAGGCGCCTGCTGATCGAGATCGATGCCGTGGCCAACCGCGTCAAACGCATCGCCACCGGCTGGGAATCCGAGCTGACCATCGCCGCCGATGACGTCATCGCTCGCGCACCGCTGTTCGATCTGATCCAGTCCTTCCAGACTCAGCAGATCGAGCCTTGTCCCCATGCGCCGGGCAAGCCGGCCAGCGGCCCCGAGCATCCACCCACACGATTGCGGGTGCGCACCGAGGTGCTCTCGGGCACCTGGGAGGCGCTGGTCTCGGGCCAGGCCGATCTGGCCATCGGCACCAACTCCTCGCCGCCGGGCTCGCACATCAGCTGCGAGGTCATCGGCGAACTGGGCTTCGTGTTCGTCATCGCCCCCAGCCACCCGCTGGCCGCACTGGACGAGCCGCTGACGGCTCAGCAAATCGCCCAACACCGCATCATCGCCGTGGCCGACACCGCCCGTCAGCTCACCCAGATGACCCTCGGTGTCGTGCCCGGCCAGGATGTGCTGACCCTGCCCACCCTGCAAAGCAAGCTCGAAGCCACGCTGCGTGGCCTGGGCTGCGGCTGGCTGCCCGAGCCCATGGTGCGCGAGCCCCTGGAGCGAGGCCTGCTGGTGCGCAAAGCCACCTTTGACGACCGCCGCATCACCCTGCACTACGCCTGGCGCGTCGGTGCCCAGCCGCCGGCCAAGGCGCTGAGCTGGTGGCTGCAGCAACTCAAGAGCGAGGCCACGCGGCGCGCCCTGCTCGAGCACCACCGGCTCTGATGAACTACGTGGGTCGTTTCGCACCGTCGCCGACGGGGCCCCTGCACGCCGGCTCGGTGCTGGCGGCGTTGGGCAGCTGGCTGGACGCCCGCGCCCATCAGGGGCGCTGGCTGGTGCGCATCGAGGATGTGGACCAGCCGCGCTGCCCGCCCGGCACCGACCAACTCATCCTGGGCCAGCTCGACGCCCTGGGCCTGCGGCCCGACGCGCCACCAAGTTGGCAATCGCAGCGCGAGTCCTTGTACGAGCTGGCCCTGCAGCGGCTCATCGCGGCGGGCCTCGCCTACCCCTGCGCCTGCACACGCAAGGAACTCGCCGCCGCGCAAACGCAGCGTGAGCGGCATGGCGAGCTGGTCTACCCCGGCACCTGCCGGCCCGAGAACGGCGGCCTGCGCGGCCGCCCGGCACGCGCCTGGCGCCTGCGCGTGGCGCCGGGCGTGGTGAATTGGCAGGACCGGCGGCTGGGTCTGCAGCGGCAGGACGTGGCCCAGGCGGTCGGCGACTTCGTGCTGAAGCGGGCCGACGGGCTGTGGGCCTACCAGCTGGCGGTGGTGGTGGACGACGCTGAGCAGGGCATCAGCGACGTGGTGCGCGGCGAAGACCTGGCCGACAACACGCCCCGCCAGATCCTGCTGCAGAAGGCACTGGGCCTGCCCACCCCACGCTACCTGCACCTGCCCCTGGTGCTGGCCGCCGATGGCCAGAAGCTCTCCAAGCAGAACGGCGCCGCGGCCTTCGACAGCAGCCAGCCCCTGCAGGCGCTGCAGGCCGCCGCCGCGGCCCTCGGGCTGCGCGGCCTGCCCCTGCACAGCTCACTCGAAACTTGGCTGCACGCCGCCACCCAGGCCTGGGCCGCGACAATCGCGCCCTTTTGACCGGAGCCATTCCATGAACACCCTGCCCAGCGGCCTGCAATTTGAAGACACCACCGTCGGCGAAGGCGCCGAAGCCCAAGCCGGCCGCACCGTGCGCGTGCACTACACCGGCTGGCTGTGGAAGGACGGCGAGAAGGGCGCCAAGTTCGACAGCAGCAAAGACCGCGGCCAGCCCTTCCACTTCCACCTCGGCGGTGGCGAAGTGATCCGCGGCTGGGACGAAGGCGTCCAGGGCATGAAGGAAGGTGGCACCCGCCTGCTGATCATCCCGCCCGAGATGGGCTATGGCGCGCGCGGCGCCGGCGGTGTGATCCCGCCGAACGCCACCCTGTGCTTCGAAGTCGACCTTCTGAAGGCTTGATGTAGCCCCCCCGAAGCGGCCCAAGCGGCCGCCTCCCCCTGGGGCGGCACCGGTGGCCCGGCAACGCCGGTTCCACGGTGCCTCTTGATCAATCAGCGCCGTGATTCAGGCTTGCGCTCAGCCCAGGATGCCTAAGGCCGTGCTGGAGAAATTGCCCAGATTGGGCAGCACATAGGGCAGCTCGGTGGAGCTCAGGCCCATCCAGCGGCCCAGCTCGGCGCCCAGCTGGGTGACGGCGGTGCTGGGCAGCAGGCGGCCGGAGCCGACCTCATCGGCCGTGCCCAGTGCCGTCACCGGGAACTGACCATAGATGTTGCGGCCGCGCACGGCGCCACCCACCACGAAGTGGTGCGAGCCCCAGCCATGGTCGCTGCCGTCACCATTGCTGACCAGGGTGCGGCCGAATTCCGAGGCGGTGAACAGCGTGACCTGGTTCTGCAGGCCCAATGCCGTGAGGGCCTGCATGAACCAGTCGACCGATAGCGCCACGCGCGCCATGTGATTGGGTTGGTCGCGCAGCTGGCTGTTGTGGGTGTCAAAGCCACCCAGCGACACCATGAAAACCTGGCGGCGCAGCCCCAGGCGCTGGCCGCTTTCCACCAGGCGCGCCACCATGCGCAGCTGCTTGGCCAGGCCGTCATTGGCCAGGGTGACCGCATTGGCCGCGCCCAGCTGCACGGGGGTCGTCGGCAGGGCGGCGGTCTGGGTCTGCGCCAGCGCGGCCTGCAGGGCGGCGCTGGTGTCCAGCGAGCGGCGCATCACCGCCGCGTACTCGGCCGAGTAGGGGTCGCTGCCAGCGCCCACCAGGGTGCGACGCAGCACGCCCGCCAGCTGCGAGGAGCCCAGGGTCCAGCTGTTGCTCAGACCCCGCACGCCCACCGGCCCTTCGGTGCCCACCTGGTACTGCACCGCCTGGGCGCCGCTCAGGAACACCGCATTGCCACTCACCGAGATGGCGGTGAACACCGGCTGGGCGTTGGCGGACATCAGGATGTCGCCCATGCGTCCGCCCCAGCCGCTGGGCGCCCCTTCGGCCTGGAGGGACTGCCAGGCCGAGGTCTGGTCGTTGTGCGAAAAGAGCTTGGGTGGCAGATTGCGACCCTGCTGGAAATCGAGCTTGCTCACCGGCCGCGCCAGTGGGCCCACATTGGCCAGCACGGCGGCACGGCCACCTTCGTAGAGTGCGCGCAGCGGTGCGAGTTCGGCCGGCATGCCGAAGCTACGGCCGCTGGCCTGGCGGTTCTGGCTGATGGGCTGCAAGCTGGCCAGGGGCACGGCCAGCTCGCGCCGGGCGGCGGCATAGGAGGCGTAGTTGGCGCTGTCAGTCGGCACCACCCAGTTGTGCATGTCGCTGCCGCCATGCAGGTACAGGCAAACCAGGGCGCGGTAGCCGGTGGAGACATCGGCCGCCTGGGCGCTCTGGCTGGCCAGGGTGCCCAGGCCGGCGAGGCTGAGCGCCAGGGGCGTGGCCGGACCGACGGCCGAGAGCGCGGCGGCGCTGCGCAGGAACTGGCGGCGGGAAGCGTGTGGGCTCATGGCTTGACTCACTGCACGTTGAATTCGGGGGCGCTGAGCGCGACGTAGACCGCGATGCGGACGCGGTTGAGCTGGCTGGCGGCATCGCTGCCCCCCACCCCGGCCATCGCCTCGATCAACGCCGACTGCAGCGCGGTCGACATGCGTCCGGCATACAGCTGCTGATTCAAGCGCTGCACCAAGGCCTGGGCATTGCCACCGTCGAGCAAGGCCACCAGCGGCGCATAGTCGGCCACCACATCCGCACTGCTGCCGTTCCAACCCAGGCCGCTGCCGGCCATGGATTCGGCGCGATTCACCCAGGTGGCGGTGCTGCCCTCGTTGACGATCTGGAACTCCGGCGCCACCCCACCCTGCCGGGCGATGGTGGTGCCCGGCGGCGTGTAGCCGGGCCGGAAATAGCCGAACACCGAGGGCGCGTTGGTCACCATCTGCGCCAACGGCTCGAAGTCGTAGACCATCTGGAACTCACCGCTGGGCGAGCGGGCATTGAAGGCACGCAGCCAATGCGCCACGCGCAGCACCGGCTCGCGCAGCTTGCCCGGCGCCGTGGCGGCGATGTTCGGGGTCTGCGACCAACCGGCCTCGGGATCGAGCAGCACGGCACGCACGGTGGCGCCCAAGTCACCCCGCACGCCACGCCCGTTGTTGGCAAAGGCCGCCGCCACACGCTGCACATAGCCCGCGCTGGGGTTGCTGCGGGTGAAGCGCTGGATCAGCTGCTTGGCCAGGAAGGGGCCGGTGTTGGGGTGCTGGAACAGCGCATCCAGCGCCAGCTTCAGGCGCTGGGCCGGCGCGGCACTGCCGGGGATGGCCACCGCATTCGACTTGCCGGCGAACAGCACCACGTCCGCCGTGGAGGCCTGGCCCGGGTAGGCCTTCATGGGCAGCAGATCGATCTGCGTATCGCCTGCAGGGCTGTAGTCCGGGCTCTTCCAACGGAAGGTGCTTTCGGTCAGCTGGTTGTCCGGAAAGGCCCAGGACCAACCGGTGAACACCTTGGCCAGGGCCATCACGTCGGCATTGGTGTAGGTCTCGATCGGTTGGCCGTTGGCATCCTTCTTGACGCTGCCATCGGGATTGAGCTCGTACAGGCCAATCGTGAAGAGCTGCATCAACTCGCGCGCGAAGTTCTCGTCCGGCATGCGGCCTGTCGCCAGGTCTTCCTTGCGGTTGCGGATGTGGGAGAGGTAGATGCCCATGGCCGGGCTGAGTGCGATCTCCTCGATCAGCTGCCGGTAGTTGCCGAAGGCGTGACGGTTCAGGATGTCGAGGTAGTTCGCGTAGGCGCGCTGGTGGTGGTAGAGGTTCGAGTCCGCCATGGACACCATCAGCACGTGGTGCAGCGCGAAGGCGGTGCGACGGCGCAGCTGGTCCGGCCCCTGTGCCACGCCGGCCCAGAAGCGCTGCGGCAACCAGCGCGTTTGGTACTTGCTGCCGTTGGGCCGGTAATCAACCCCCAGCGCGTACTTGGCCTGGATGTGGTTCACAAAGTCGTTGCTCGGCGGCATGGCCATCTGGTCGGCCAGCCAGCGCGCGGGGCTGCTCTGGCTGGCCAGGGCCTCGGCCTCGCCCGGGCGCGGGCCAAAGCCCGCTTGCAGCAAGAAGCGCGTGGCCTGCATCACCGCGGGTGAAGGCGGCGTGGCGGCGGCCGGCCAGCGCAGCCGCAAGGCAGCGTTCCAGTAAATGCCGCTCTGACCGGGGCGGGTGTCCACGCCGTCGAAGGCGGCGGCTCCCTTGCCGCGGTCGATCAGGGCGGTGGGTGCCGTGGGCAGCACGGTGGTGGCGCCGCTGCTCAGGTAGTCCACGTAGAGATTGCGGTCCTCGCCGTTGCCGGCAGCGTCGTTGGTGAACACGACGTCCACCTGGGCGCCGGCGCTCAGCGTGGGCACATCCAGGCTGAAGGTCTGGGCGCTGGTGTTGTTGATTTGCAGGGTACGCACCAGCGTGCCGTTGACACGGACTTCCACGCTGGGCCCCACCCCCTGCACCAAGCTGCCATAGGCACGCAGGTTCAGGGTGTCGGCCGCAGCGCCGGCGCTCAGGGCCAGCAGCAGGGGCAGAAATGCAAGACGCGGGAGGGTTGAGGCGGCCATGGCTGCAATCTCGGCTTTGGAGGCGGCGCGATTGGCGCATGCCCAGGCGCAGCAGCCGGTAGCACTTTGTGTCGCCATGCGCCCGGTGCAGCGCCTGCCCGCGCACCACATTGGCGCCGCAAGTCAGGATTTGCACGGAGCCGCGTGATGTGTTTCACGCCGGCACAGACCCCAGCGGTCATGCACAGCGGACAAGCGGCACGGCATGGCGCACCCCAGAGGCCCGCGCTGCCGATGCAATTTGTCGCAGTTCAGCCGCGCAGCCAGCTCAGCCAGGGCTGCCAAGCGGGGGTGCAGAGCCCCACGAGCAGCAACAGATTCAGGCTGGTCATGGCCCAGGTCCAGCGCAGAAAGGCCGGCTTGCTGATCTTGTGCGCAAACACCTGCTGGCCCAGCAAGGCGCCGGGCCAGCCGCCCAGCAGGGCGAGCAGATGCAGCGTGAGCTCAGGCACGCGGCCGGCGCCGCGCCGGGCCGACCATTTGTCGATGCCATAGACCACGAACAGCGCCATCGAGAAGCTGCTGTAGAGCAGCGGCACCGGCCGCGGCAGCGGCCAGGCCAGATGAATGCCCCCCAGCACCAGGGCGAAGAGCGGAATCACCAGCAGGCGCGTGGAGGCCAACTGGCGCGGTGAACGGGGCGCCGCGGCCTGCTGCCGCGCCGGCGTCGGGGCCTGCAGCGGCTGCACCTGCACCGCACGCTCTCGGCCCGGTCCGGACGCGGCGCGACGAAAGCGCACCGCCTCACCCAGGGCCGGCGCCCGGAAACGCAAACGCCCGGCCAGATCGGCGCGCCGCAGCAGCAAGCGCTCGCCGCCCTGGTCGGGCGCAATGAAGCCCAGGCCCTTGACCGCGTCCCATTGCAGGACGCGGCCGCGCTCGTCGCGCGGGCCTGCCATCTACTTACTCGTAGTTGCGGCGCGGCTTGCCGAAGCCCGCCGGGCGCTCGGACTTGCGCTCGTCCCACGAACGCTCGGCCTGCGGACGATCGCCCTGGCCACCGAAGGCGGGACGCTCGCCGTAGGGCTTGCGGTCCGCAAACTGCGGGCGATCGCCGCAGGGCTTGCGGTCGCCAAACTGGGGACGCTCGCCGTGGGGCTTGCGGTCGCCGAAAGCCGGGCGGTCACCGTAGGGCTTGCGGTCGCCAAAGGCGGGACGCTCGCCGTAGGGCTTGCGGTCGCCAAAGGAGGGGCGGTCACCGAAAGCGGGACGTTCGCCATAGGGTTTGCGGTCGCCGAAGCTCGGACGATCACCATGGGGCTTGCGGTCACCGAAGGCAGGACGCTCGCCCCAGGCCTGGCGCTCCCCGAAAGGCTTGCGCTCGCCATCGCGCTCGAAAGGCTTGCGCTCTCCCCAGGGCTTGCGATCAAAAGGACGGCCGCTGCCGCCGCCACCGAACTCGGTACGCGGACGCTCGCTGAACACCACCGGATCCGGCTTCTTCGGCTCCAGACCCTCGATCCGGCTGGGCGCCAGGGCTTCCTTGGTATAGGCCTGCAGGCGGCGCAGGCGCGGCAGGTCTTCACGCATGGCCAGGGTCACGGCCAGGCCGGAGCGGCCGGCGCGACCGGTACGGCCGATGCGGTGCACATAGTCCTCGGCCTTCATCGGCAGGCCCAGGTTGATGACATGGCTGATGGTCGGCACGTCGATGCCGCGGGCAGCCACATCGGTGGCCACCAGCACGCGCAGCTCGCGGCGGCGCAGGCCCATCAGGGTGCGGTTGCGCTTGCCCTGCGGCATGCCGCCGTGCAGCGCCGCCACGGCATGGCCCAGCTCGGCCAGCTGGCCGGCCAGTTGCTCGGCCTCGATCTGCGTGCCGGCAAACACCACGGCCTGGTCGACGGTGGCGTCGGCCAGCACATGCTCCAGCAGGGCGGCGCGGTGGTGGGGGTGGTCGGCCCAGTGCAGGCGCTGCTCGATCTGCGCCTTCTGCTCGGGGGCGGACGCCACATCGATGCGCTGCGGCTGGTTCAGTAGTTCGCGGGCCAGGCCGCCAACGCGGCCGTCAAACGTGGCGCTGAACATCAGGGTCTGGCGCGGCTGCGGGAGCATGGCGGCAATGGCCTCGATGTCCTCGATGAAGCCCAGATCCAGCATGCGGTCGGCTTCGTCCAGCACCAGGGTCTTGATCTCGCTCAGCATGCCGGTCTGCGTGTTGGCCACGTCCAGCAGGCGGCCCGGGGTGGCGATCACGATGTCGGCGCCCGCGCGCAGGCGCGCCAGCTGGGCTTGGTAGGGCATGCCGCCGACGATGGTGCAGACCGAGAAGCCCGGGATGCCACGGCCCAGTTGGATGGCAGCCTGCGCCACCTGCTGGGCCAGTTCACGCGTGGGGGCCAGCACCAGGCCGATGGGATTGACCACCGGGCCGTTGAGGCGCGGGGCGCGCGGCGCACGCGGACCGCCGCGCTGCGGACGGCCACCAAAGCGCGGCAGGAAGGCCGGCACCAGCTCGGGGTTGCTGGCACGGCGCGCCAGCACTTGGGTGAGGATGGGCAGCAGGAAGGCTGCCGTCTTGCCGCTGCCGGTGCGGCTGCTGACCATCAGGTCGGCGCCGGCCAGGCCCTGCGGAATGGCTTGGGTCTGCACCTCGGTGGCGTTCTCGTAACCGGCCTCACGGACGGCGGACAGCAGCTGCTCGGGCAAACCCAGGGAATCAAACGACATCTCGAACTCTCTTCTGACAACAAGGCGCCGCACCGGCCTCCTCGGTCGGTGGACACAGGGCCTCCAGGGCCCGTGGGGTCGCTAGGTACTCCGCGGGCCATTCAGTCGGGCCCGATCGGTGCGACGGCATCGCCGCCGACCTGAGCCTGCCGCAGCAGGTCGGACCGATGAGCGGCCCAAGGAGGAGTCAGAGGAGATGAACGAACCGCGCAGCCAGTCAGGCTGTTTGCGCGAAGCGTGCACTGTAACACTGGTGCTAACCCGGATGCACCGTGTTCATGATGCGCGCGTGACATGCTGCACAGCAGCAACACAACTGCTTACATCAAGTCACCGAGGGCGAGTCCTAGGAAAAAACTGTAACTTTCGCGCGTAAATTCGCATACCGATTGGAACTTTGGCCATTTTGGCCTTCAGGAGCCCGCACCGATGACGGCACTGCGCACCCTCATCCCCTCGCCCTGGGGTGCGTTGCCGGGTCGTCTGGATCAGCTGCTGTTGGGCTTTTCCGCCTACTTGCTGCCGCTGCTGCTGGGCCTTCTGACCCTGCTGGCTCTGAGCCAGTGGCCGCGCGAATTTTCTGAATCCAGCCCCGTAGCCTTGGATCTGCGTCGGCTCGAACACCTGAGCAGCCAACCCAGTCCGGGCCTGCGGGCGCTGCTGAGCCAGCAAGCCACAGCCAAGGCGCACGACACCCGGCTGTCCGAGCAGCCGCAATGGCTGCAGCTGGTGGTCCCCACGGCCACGCCCTGGCTGGAATTCCCCTCGCGCCACCTCCAGGCCCTGCGGTGCTGGGACGCTGAAACCGGCGCCCTGCTCGGCCAGGCCGACCGGCGCAGCCAACAGGGCGCCCTGGAGGCGCTGAAGGCCGGCTTTGCGCTGCGTCTGCAAGCCAGCCAGGCAGGGCGTGAACTGATGTGCCAAGCCCAGGCAGCCGGCCCTGCGCGTCTGCAAGTGCTGGCCTGGCAAGAGGCTGCGCTGCAGGACTCGGTGCTGCAGTTCCACCATGCCGCCGGCCTGTTGGATGGCGGCCTGACCCTGCTGGCGGCCTTCCTGTTCATCAGCGCCCTGATCAACCGCAACACCAGTTATTCGGTGTTCGCGGTCTGGTTGGTGCTGAATCTGCGCATGGCCGCGCTGTCGGCCGGCTGGGATGCCCAATGGTTCGGCCACCAGGTGCCGCTGGAATGGCTGTACCCACTGCGCCAGGCCACGATGGCGCTGTATTACCTGAGCACCTACGCGCTGTTCCGCAGCTTCTTTCGCGAGGAACTCCAGCGCGTGGGCGCCGGGCCGCTGCTGCAACTGGCCCAGTGGAGTTGCGTGCCGCTGCTGCTGGCCGCCATCACCCTGCCCTATTCGCAGTTCCTGCCCTTGATGTGGATCTGTACGGCAACCGGTGTGGGTGTGCTGGTGCATTACCTGGCACGCATCCTTTGGGTCACGCGCTCGCAGGTGGCCCTGTGGTACGCCGCCTCGCTGGCCATCACGCTTGGGGCCGGCCTGGCCGAGGTGCTGGCCGCTGCCTTCGGGCTGCGCGCCTTCAGCGGCATCGGCAACAGCGTCACCGCCGCCCTTTCCAGCAGCCTGCTGGCTTCGCTCTCGGTGGCGGCCCAGATGAAGCAGGCGCAGGACGCCCGCCGAGCCGCCCAGGGCAAGCTGGAGCAGACCTTTTCCGCCCTGCCCATCGGCCTGTTCACGCTGAACCTGCGTGGCCAGTTCCTGGCCGCCAACCCGGCGCTGCAGCAGATGCTGGGTAGCCAGGTGCTGGAACCCGGTGCGAACGATTTCCAGCGCCACTTCGAACCCGGCAGCTGGGTGCGGCTGCACGAGCGCCTGTTCGCCAGCCCCCAAGTGGAGATGGAGCTCAGCAACCAGGGCGAGCGCCGCTTCCTGGTGCGCGCCGCGCTCAGCCAGGACCGCATCGAGGGCTCCCTGCAGGATGTGACCGAGCGCTCGCGTGCCGCCGAGAACCTGCACTTCCTGGCGCACAGCGACACGCTGACTCGCGTGCTGAACCGCCGCGGCATCGAGGCCCGGCTGGACGAGGCCTTGAAGGGCCTGCTGCCCGGCGACACGCTCTGCCTGGCCTATCTGGACCTGGACCGCTTCAAACTGATCAATGACCTCTATGGTCACAGCGCCGGCGACGCCGTGCTGCAGCAGGTCTGCGCGCGCGTGCAAGGCGTGCTGGTGGAGCCCATGCAGTTCGGTCGCGTCGGCGGCGATGAGTTCCTGATCGTCATGGCCGGTATCCGCACGCCGCTGGCGCGGCTGATCGCCCAGGGCGTCGTCGGTTGCATTGGCAACAGCCCGTACCGCATCGACGAGCGCGCCTTCCATGTGCGTGGGTCGGTGGGCCTGGTGGAAGTGCCCTCGGGCACCTCGATCAAGGACGCCATTGCCCGTGCCGACCGTGCCTGCCGCGAGGCCAAGGGCAAGCCCCAGTCCGAGGGACTGGTGGTGTTCGAGCGCGACTCCCCCGCCCAGCAGGAACACGAGGCCGAGATGAAGCTGGTCGCCCTGCTCTCCGCCGGCGAAGAGATCCAGGGCCTGCACCTGGCCATGCAGCCCATCATGAGCCTGCTGCAACCGCGCGGATCGCTGAACTTCGAGGTGCTGCTGCGCATGCATGACGGCGCCGGCCGCCCGGTGCCCACCCACCGCCTGATTGCCGCCGCCGAACTGAGCGGCCGCATGAGCGTGATCGACCGCTGGGTGCTGCAGCAGACCCTGCTCTGGATCATTCACCACCGTGCCGAACTGCCGCAGCTGAAGTTCGTGTGCATGAACCTCAGCGGCGCCTCGCTGAATGACGAGCATTTCGTCGAGGACGTGTTCGACATGCTCGAAACGCACATCGAGGCCGCGCCCTATCTGTGCCTGGAGATCACCGAGTCGGTGGCCCTCCACGATTTGGCCAACACCCGGCGCTTCATCAGCCAGGTGCGGCAGATCGGCGCCAAGGTGGCGCTGGACGACTTCGGCGCCGGCTACACCTCATTCAGCTACCTGAAGGAGCTGCCGGGCGATCTGCTGAAGATCGACGGCAGCTTCATCGTCAGCATGAACCAGCACCCGGCCAATATCGCCATCGTCGAGGCCATCGTCAGCTTGGCGCGCAACCTGGGCATGAAAACGGTGGCCGAGTGGGCCGAAGACGCTGAAACCGTCGAGACCCTGGCCGAGATCGGTGTGGACTACGTGCAGGGCTTCGCCGTCGCGCGCCCGCAGTCGCCGCAGGAGCTGCTTAAGCTGCGCTCCGCCGCCGATCTGATCGACGACGCCGAGCTGAACCAGTTCATCGAGCGGGTGGAAACCGGCGGCGCCGTCACCGGCATGTTTGTCGGCTCCAGCCCGGGCCTGCTGCGCCAGTGATCAGTGCAGGGATCTGACCGCCGCCGGGCTATCGGCGGGTAGTTGCAGATCCGGGTGTTCGGTGCCGCACATGAAGTTCAGCAAAGGGTGCCGCGCCGCCTGCCAGCGCGCCTGGGCGCCGGGCACATGCAGATGCATCACCCGGTGCGGGAGCTGGTGCACATGGGCCATCGCATAGGTCTGATGCGGCGCCCAGACGTCCTCGAACAACAGCCGCTGGTACTGACGGTCGACAGGCGTGCGGCCGGTGATGACCATGTGGTCCACGCCCTGGCTGCGGCAGATCAGGTAGAAGGCCTTGAACAGCGCCGCCTTCACCAACCGGCCGCTTTCGCCCTGGGCCAGACCCAGGCGCGTGGCCTCGGCCAGCCGGGCATTGGCCAGTTCAGGCGGCAGGCTCATCGAGGCCTCCAGATCCAACGGGCGCTGGGTGTTGGTCTGGATGCGCAGGCTGCCCAGTGGGCTGCCATCCAGCTTGCTGCGCGCCAGCAGCACCCAGTTGCCCGGCTCGCGGTCGGCGGGTTCGGGCTCGCCGAGGGTCTCGGCAAAGCTGGGCAGGTGGCGGGCGTAGGCGTTCTGGCGCACGCGCACGGCATCGCGCAGGTCCTGCTCACTGCGCGCCACCGTCACCGTGAAGGGGAGCCATTCCTGCACCAGCTCCGTGCTGGCGGCCGAGCAGGCTGCCAGCGAGGGGGACACACGCAATTCCGAAACCGAGCCAGTCATCGAGCGCCTCTCCGTGGGAACCCCCTCATTCAGGGGGTCGGCGGACTGTAGGAATCGGTAACAGGGCTGCGTAGTCAGGCGAGCGCGCTACCCGCTGTCAGACAAATTCCGACAGGGGAACTACGGATGCTCCCGCCAACCCGGCAGGCGCACGCCGGTCAGCATGGCGACCACACGCAGCAGCGTGGCCGTGCCAGCCGCAGCCAGCAAGCTGGCGCCTTCGCCCCAGCCCAGGGCCTGGGCGCCTACCAGCACCCAGCCGCCGGCAAAGGCGCACACGGCGTAGGGCCGGTGATCGTGGAAGGCCTTGGGAATCTCGTTGCACACGATGTCGCGCAGCACGCCGCCGCACACCGCGGTGATGACCCCCATCAGCACCGCCACCAGGGCTGGCAGGCCCTGGTCCAGCGCCAGTTGGGTGCCGCCGGCGGTGAACAGGCCCAGGCCCAGCGCATCGGGCCATTGCATCGCGCGGTTCGTCACCGCCAGATGCCGGACTTTGAGCAGGGCCATGGCCGCCAGGCACAGGCCCAACAGGGCCCAGAGCCAATCGGAGTGCTGCACCCAGAAGAAGGGCCGGCGGTCCAGCAGCACGTCACGCAGGGTGCCGCCACCAAAGGCCGCCAGGCCCGAGACCACGCAGACGCCCACCACGTCCAGGCGCTTGCGCGCCGCCTCCAGCAGGCCGGAAAGCGCAAAAGCCAGGGTCGCCAGGGCCTCGATGCCCGTGAGCCAGGGCGAGAGATTCACAGCAGCTCCGCGCGCAGCCAGCCGCGCAGGGCGTTGAACCAGGCCAGTTGCTCGGCGCGCGCCAGGTCAGCCACCTGCAGCCGGGCCTCGCGGATGCGCCCCAGCGCCAGCCACTGCTCGCGCCCCACACCGGGCAGCAGGCCGGCCTCGTGACGTGGGGTCAGCCATTCACCGGCAATGCAGAGCGCCAGGTTGCCGCGGCCACATTCGGTCAGCTCGCCGTCTTCGTTGAAGAGGATGAGGTCGAAGGCCGCGGCAGGCTTGCGCATCTGAAGCGCTTCGTAAGCTTCGCGGCGGGTGGTCTTGTGGGTGATGAACTCGGCACCCGGGCCGCGCGTGGCCATGGGTTGGGGCGCCAGTGCCAGGCGCACCGGCTCGGGCGTGGGCAGCAGGGGCTCGGCCTGGGTGTGCGCCGCCCCGTTGGCGTCCAACTGCAGGCGCACGCGCCAGGCACCCTGCGGCAGCGCTTCGGCGCAAGCTTGCAGGGCCTGCTGCGGCCGGGCGGCGTCCCAGGGCAGGCCGAAGTGGCGGGCGCAGCGGGCCAAGCGCGCCAGGTGGGCGGCGCGCTGCGGGAACTGGCCGTCCTGCAGGCGCAGGGTCTCGATGCCGGCGATGGGCGCGCGGGCGCGCTCCAGAAAGCGGGTCTTGGCGCGCCACTCCGCCAGCTCGGCGGCGGGTTCGGAATCCAGCGTGATGCCGCTGCCCACGCCGGCGCGCAGGCCGCCATCGGGCTGCTGCTCGACGGTGCGGATCGGCACATTGAAGGTCGTGGCCCCACCGGGCTGGATCAGGCCCAGCGCACCGCAGTACCAGCCGCGCGGCGCGGCCTCCAGCTCGCGGATCAGCTGCATGGCGCGGCGCTTGGGCGCACCCGTCACCGAACCGCAGGGGAAGAGCGCCGCAAACAGCTGGGCCAGCCCAGCGCCGGGGCGGGTGATGGCGGTGACCGTGCTGGTCATCTGCCAGACCGTGGGCAGCTCATGCAGCTCAAAGAGCCGCGGCACGCGCACGCTGCCCACTTGGGCGATCTGGCCCAGGTCATTGCGCAGCAGGTCCACGATCATCAGGTTCTCGGCGCGCTCCTTCTCGCTGGTGCGCAGATAGGCCTGGGCCGCTTCGTCGCTGGCGCGGTCGGCGCCGCGCGGGGCGGTGCCCTTCATCGGCTGGGCGGCCAGGATCCAGGTCTTGCCGTGGTCGGGCAAGGGCCGCCAGTCGAAGAAGAGCTCGGGCGAGACCGAGGCCACGCCCGGTTCGTCGCCGAGTTGTTTCAAGTACAGCGAGAAACCGCCCGGCTGGGCCTGGTGCAGCGCACGGAACAGCTCGTCCAGGCCCACGCCCTCTGCCAGCGCGCTCAGCAGCCGGGTGGTCAGATTGATCTGGTAGCAGTCGCCGGAGCGAATCGCATCGCGCACCGCCTCGATGTGTTCGGCGTCCCGCTCGGGCTCATGCAGGCCCTGCACCCAGGCCTGGCAGCGGGGGCGCTCGAGTCCGGGTGCGGGCCAATCCTGCGGGGCGCTGCGGTAGACGGCAAAGGCGGCCAGCAGACCCTCGACCGGCTCACAGTCCAGCACCGGGTTCAAGGCAGGGGCAGCCTCGTAGCGCAGGCCGCCCAACACCCAGGCACCGGCACGAGCCGCGGCGTGGGCGGCGTCGATGACGCCTGCAAGTTCAGCCGGCCGGCGCGCCAGCAGCCACTCATCGGGCGGCGTCATCCAGGCACCGCGCAGGCGCTCGCCGTCCTCACGCGCCAGCGGGTGGCGCGGGAAGTCGAAGGCGGCGAAGAAGGACTCGCTCAAGCCAGATTCAGGAACGTGGCCCGGTAATGCACCAGCTCGTCGATGGATTCGTGGATATCCGCCAGCGCGGTGTGCGCCTGGGCCTTCTTCACGCCCTCCAGCACGGTGGGCTTCCAGCGCCGCGCCAGCTCTTTGAGCGTGGAGACATCGAGGTTGCGGTAATGGAAGAAGGCTTCCAGATCGGGCATGTAGTTCACCAGGAAGCGGCGGTCCTGGCAGACCGAGTTGCCGCACATGGGGCTCTTGCCCTTGCCCACGTACTGCTGCAGGAATTCGATGGTGGCTTTGGCGGCAGCGGCTTCGTCCACCGTGCTGGCTTTGACGCGATCGATCAGCCCGCTCTTGCCATGCGTGCCCTTGTTCCAGGCGTCCATGCCGTCCAAGGTTTCGTCGCTTTGGTGGATGGCGAACACCGGGCCTTCGACGCGCACGGCCAGATCGGGGCTGGTGACGACGACCGCCACTTCGATGATGCGGTCCTTGTTGGGCTCGAGACCGGTCATTTCACAGTCGATCCAGATCAGGTTGTTGTCGTTGCGCTCCAGGCTCATGGCAATTCCTTGGGGTGAATGGCCGGGATTGTGCCCACCTACACTGGCCGATCCGCCTCGTTCGCCCCGGTTCCGCCCTTGCTCGCCCCCTCGTCCGTCACCCTGCTCTTCGTGGCCGCGCTGCTGGCCACCACCCTGCTCAAGCTCTGGCTGAACGGCCGCCAGCTGCGCCATGTGGCCCTGCATCGCGGCCAGGTGCCGGAGGCCTTCGCGGCCAAGGTGCCGCTGGCCGCCCACCAGAAAGCGGCCGACTACACCCTCGCCAAGGGCCGGATGCAGCTGCTCTCCCAGCTGGTGGGCGCGGCCGTGCTGGTGGCCTGGACCCTGCTGGGCGGGCTGAACCTGCTCAACCTCTGGCTGTTCGGCCAGGTGGGCCCGCAGGCCTGGGGCGGCTATGCCTACCCGCTCGCCCTGCTGGCCGCCTTCACGCTGATCAACGGCCTGATCGACCTGCCCTTCGAGCTCTACAGCACCTTCAAGCTCGAAGCGCGCTTCGGCTTCAACCGCACCGATCTGAAGACCTTTGTGCTCGATCAGATCAAGGGTCTGCTGGTGCTGGTGATCCTGGGCGGCCCGCTGGCTTGGGGCCTGCTGGCGGTGATGCGCGGCGCCGGCAGCGCCTGGTGGATCTGGGCCTGGGCGCTGTGGTTCGGCTTCTCGCTCACGCTGATGCTGCTCTACCCGCTGCTGATTGCACCGTTGTTCAACAAGTTCACGCCGCTGAGTGATGCGACGCTGAAGGAACGCGTCGAGCAGCTATTCGCCCGCACCGGCTTCGCAAGTCAAGGGCTTTTTGTGATGGACGCCGGGCGCCGTTCGGCCCATGGCAATGCCTACTTCACGGGCCTGGGTGCGGCCAAGCGCGTGGTGCTGTTCGACACCCTGCTGGAGCGCCTGGACCCGCCCGAGGTCGAGGCCGTGCTGGCCCATGAACTGGGCCACTACAAGCTGCGCCATGTGCCCAAGCGCCTGGTGCTGATGGCCGGCCTGACGCTGGCGGGCTTTGCCCTGCTGGGCTGGCTTTCGCAGCAGCCCGCCTTCTACGCCGGCCTGGGCGTACAGCCCAACCTGCTGGGCGACAACGAGGCCCTGGCCCTGCTGCTGTTCGGCCTGGTGCTGCCGGTGTTCAGCTTCCCACTCGGCCCGCTGATGGCGCGTGGCTCGCGCAAGCATGAATTCGAAGCCGACGCCTACGCCTGCCAGCATGCCGACGGCCGCGCCCTGGCCTCGGCACTGCTGAAGCTGCACGAAGACAACGCCAGCACCCTTACGCCCGACCCCCTGGTGGCGCGCTGGACCTACTCCCACCCGCCGGCGTCCGAGCGCCTGCCGGCCATCCTTTCGCAAGCGAGGCCCGCATGAACCTGCTGACTGCCCAATGCCAGCCCAAGGCCGAGGCCCTGGATGACGCCGCCCTGGCCGAATGGCTGCCCCAGCTGCCCGGCTGGGAGCATGAGAACGGCGGCCTGCGCGGCCGCTTCGAGTTCGACAACTTCTACCAGGTGATGGCCTTCGCCAATGCGGTGGCCGACCTGGCCCACGCGCAGGACCACCACCCCGACATGGCGCTGAGCTACGGCATGGCCACGCTGCGCTGGAGCACCCACAGCGCCGGCGGCAGGGTGACGCTGAACGATGTGATCTGCGCGGCGCAGGTGAGCGCCCTGCCTGAGGTTTCTCCTTGAGCCGTCCGGGTTCACGCGAGCGCCGCTTGCAGCAGGCGCCGCGCGACCATCTCGATCTGGGCCTGGTGGTGCGCGGCCATGGCCGGCATTACCTGGTGGAAACGGCCGAGGGCGAACGCATCCTCTGCCACCCGCGCGGCAAGAAGAGCGAGGCTGTGGTGGGCGACCGCGTGCGCTGGCAGATGACCGGCAGCGACGAAGGCGTCATCGAAGCGCTGGAGCCGCGCCGCAACCTGCTCTACCGCCAGGACGAATGGCGCAGCAAGAGCTTTGCCGCCAACGTCGACCAGCTGCTGGTGCTGGTGGCCGTGGAGCCGGTGTTCAGCGAATCCCTGCTGACGCGCGCCCTGGTGGCCGCGACAGCGGCCGGCATCGAGGCCCGCATCGGCCTGAACAAGACCGATCTGCCCGGCGTGGCCCAGGCCCGCAGCCGCCTGGCGCCCTACCTGGCCATGGGCGTGCCGATGTTCGAGTGGTCGCTGAACCAGGACCCGGCCGGCGCGCTGGCCCTGCTGAAGCCCTGGCTGACTGGCAAGACCACCCTGGTGCTGGGCCCCAGCGGCACGGGCAAGAGCACGCTGACCAATCTGTTGATCCCCGACGCCCAGGCCCAGGTCGGCGAGATCTCGGTGGCCCTGAACAGCGGCCGCCACACCACCACGCACACCCAGTGGTACTGGCTGGACGCCGAACGCCAATCCGGCTGGATGGATTCGCCTGGCTTCCAGACCTTCGGCATCCAGCACATCGAACCGATGCAGCTGGCCGGCCTGATGCCGGACTTCGCCGCCGCCATGCAGGCCGGCTGCCGTTTTGCCAACTGCACGCACCGGCAGGAGCCCGGCTGCGCGGTGCAGGCGGCGCTGAAGGAGGGGCGGATCGTGGAGAGCCGGTATCGGATCTATCTGGAGCTGTTTGAAGAGTTGAGTCGGCCGCCGCAATATGGTTGAAA
>JBDHSJ010000023.1:0-30023 GCA_039808065.1 Burkholderiaceae bacterium
GCGACGACGATGTTGTAGAACGGGCGCTTCTTGGAGCCACCGCGAGCAAGACGGATCACGACCATGGGAATTCCTTCGGTTCAATCAGTTGTAGGTTCCACCGCTCCGAGGGACACGTCAGGGGCGTTTGAACCGGACGGCGGGCAGCCAACCAACAACGTGACAAGCCGCTCCACCCGATGTTCGCGCCGTAGATACGCCACTTGTTCCCAAGCGACCAGCGCGAAAAGCCGGCGATTATAAACTTTTGCGTTCACTCAACCAGCCCTGAGGAAGCCAGCGTGGCCCCTGCCCTACCCGGTGTGTGCGTGAGATCCAGCACGGAAGCCGATCTCGAAGCCATCACCGCCATCTACGCCCATGCCGTGCTGCACGGCACCGGCACCTTCGAACTTGAGCCCCCGGAACTCTCCGAGATGGCACGCCGGCGCGCCGAGGTGCTGGAGCGCGGCCTGCCCTTCTTGGTGGCAGAGCAAGGGGGGCGGATTCTCGGCTACGCCTATGGCAACTACTTCCGCCCGCGCCTGGCCTACCGCTTCTGCATCGAAGACTCGATCTACCTGGCGCCCGACGCCCAGGGCCGGGGCGTGGGCCGCCTGCTGCTGGCCGAGCTGATCGCGCGCTGCACGCAGGCCGGTGCCCGGCAGATGCTGGCGGTAATTGGTGACAGTGCCAACGCCGGCTCGATCGGTCTGCACCGCGCGCTGGGCTTCGCGGACGCGGGCGTTCTCAAGGCCTCGGGCTGGAAGTTCGGCCGCTGGCTGGACGTGGTGCTGATGCAGCGCGAACTCGGCCCCGGCGCCGGGAGTGCGGCGCCATGAGCATCAGGCACAAGGGCGTAGCCGCCTGGCTGGCCCTGCTGTTGGGCAGCCTGGGGGTGCACCGCGCCTACCTGTACGGCCTGCGCGACCGCTGGCTGTGGCTGCACCCGCTGCCCACCTTGATCGGCCTGCTGGGGCTGAACCGCTTCCAGGCCATCGGCCAGCACGACGCCATGGCCGCCTGGACTCTGCCTCTGCTCGGGCTGATGCTGGCGCAAGGCGCGCTCTGCGCGATCGTCTACGGGCTGACGAGCGACGAGCGCTGGAATGCGCGTCACAACCCCGGCCAACCCTCCGCACCGACGCGCTGGCTGCCCGTGCTGGCCGCCGTGGCAGCGCTGTTGCTGGGCGGTACGGCCTTGATGGCCACGATCGCCTTCAGCGCCCAACGCTACTTCGAGCTCAGCGCCGAGTCTGCGGGCGCGTGAGCGCCTCGAAATCGCCCAGCCGCTCGATGCCCTGCCCGGCCACGGCCGGCAGATAAGCCTGCAGCGCGCCCAGGCCGGGCAGCACCAGCTCGGGCGCCAGCTCCAGCAGGGGCAGCAGCACGAAGGCACGCTCATGCAGGCGCGGGTGGGGCAGTTGCAAGCGCTCGCTGTTCCGCTGTTCGACGCCCAAGGCCAGCAAGTCCAGGTCCAGCGTGCGCGGGGCGTTGCGGTAGGGGCGCTCGCGCCCCTGCCGCAGTTCCAAGGCCAGCAGACGCTCCAGCAGGGCCTCGGCCGGCTCCGCCGTCTGCAAAGCCACCACGGCATTGAGGAAGTCCGGCCCCTGGGCCTCGAAGGGCGCGCTGCGATACAGCGACGACACCCGCGCCGCTCCCAGGCCTTGCAGGGCCTGCCAGGCCCAGCCCAGGGTGACCGGGGCGTCGCCCAGATTGGCGCCCAGGCCGATGAAGGCCGTGACGCTCACTCGGCCGCGGCGGGTGCTTCGCCTTCGCTGCGCGCGCCGGGCTTACGCCGGCGGCGGCGGCGCTTCTTGGCCGGGGCGTCGATCAGCGGCTCCGCACCTTCGGCTTCCGGCTTGGCTGGGCGGGGGTTGCGGCGCTCGTGCTGGCGCGCGTCTTCGATCAGCGCACGGCGCTCTTCTTCGTCACCCAGCGCGAAGTCTTCCCACCAGTCGGCCAGGGTGGGGTCGGCATCGCCCACGTCGGCGCGCAGGCGCAGGAAATCGAAGCCGGCCCGATAGCGCGGCTGCTCCACCAGGCTGTAGGGCCCCGAGCCGCCACGGCGCTCGAAGCGCGGCTGCATCAGCCAGATCTCGCGCATGTCGGCGGCCAGCTTGCCGCGGCCGGAGATGTCGCCCACCCGGGCGTCGAACACCTGGTCGATGGCCTGCTGCAGGGCTGGCACGGTCGGCTCGCCGGCGTTGCGCAGGGCTTGCCAGCGCTGCTTGACTTCGTGCCATAACAGGCAAGCGAGCAGGAAGCTCGGCGCGACGCTACGGCCATCGGCAACGCGGGCGTCGGTGTCCTGCAGAGCCTGACGCACGAACTCGCCGCGCGGGCCCTCGGGCAGGCTGCCGTCAGGGTTCAGCACCGCATCCAGGATCGGGAACACGCCCCGGCCCAGCCCCTGAACACGCAGCTGCTCCAGACTGGCCAGGCCATGGCCGGTCTGCAGCAGCTTGACCATCTCATCGAACAAGCGCGAGGCCGGCACATTGGGCAGCAAGGCCGCCATGGTGCGAAGCGGCGCCTTCGAAGCCGGCTCCACCGCAAAGCCCAGCTTGGCCGCGAAACGAATGGCACGCAGGATGCGCACCGGGTCTTCGCGGTAGCGGGTCTCGGGGTCGCCGATCATGCGCAGCTGCTGGGCGCGCAAATCTTTCAGGCCGCCGTGGTAATCCACCAGCATCTCGGTCTGCGGCTGGTAGTACATGGCATTGACGGTGAAGTCGCGCCGCGCGGCATCCTCGACCTGCGGGCCCCAGACGTTGTCGCGCAGCACCCGCCCTTCGGCATCCACCACATGGGACTTGCCGGCCAGTTCGTGCTTGCTGCTCTTCTCGTTGCCGCTGACGCGCTCGGCGCTGGCCTCGGCCAGCAGGGCGCGGAAGGTCGAGACCTCGATCACTTCATGTTCGCGCCCGCGCCCATAGACCACGTGCACGATGCGGAAGCGCCGGCCGATGATGAAGGCGCGGCGGAACAGCTGCTTGACCTGTTCGGGTGTGGCGTTGGTGGCCACGTCGAAGTCCTTGGGCCGGCGGCCCAACAGCAGGTCGCGCACCGCGCCGCCCACCACATAAGCCTCAAAGCCGGCCTCGGTCAGGGTCTGGACGACCTTGACGGCGCGCTCGTCAAGCAGGTTTCGGTCAATGCCATGCTCGGCCACCGGCACCTCGACCCGACGCCCCAGCGGCGTGGTCTTGATATCGCTCTTGCCGAGCAGCTTGTTGATGAACTTCTTGATCATTCGAATAGCTTCAAAACAGGCCAGCCGCGCTCGCGCGCCAGGGCTTCCAGCGTGGCGCTGGGGTTGGTGGCCACCGGGTGGCTGACAGCCTCCAGCAGCGGCAGGTCATTGGTCGAGTCGCTGTAGCAGGTGGTCACGGCGAAATCCTCGAAGCGGTGGCCCAGACCCGCTAACCATTGCTGTACACGAGTGATCTTGCCGGCCTGGAAAGAGGGCACGCCCGCCACCGCGCCGGTGTAGCGGCCCTGGGCGTCGCGGGCCAGCTCAACCCCGATCAGGTGCTCCAGCCCGAAGGCGCGCGCAATCGGCTCGGTCACGAACACATTGGTGGCCGTGACCAGGGCCATCAGGTCGCCGGCCGCGCGGTGGCGCTCGACCAGAGAGCGTGCATTGTCGTGCAAGGCCGGCTCCAGCACCTCGGCCATGAATCGAGCGCGCAGGGCCAGGGCCTCATGCAACGGCCGATGGCGCCAACCACCGGTGGTGAACTCGACGTAGGCATGCAGGTCCAACCGACCCTCGCAGTAGTCGCGATAGAAGCCGTCATTGCGGGCGCGCCAGTGGGCGCCGTCGACCCAGCCTTGGTCGGCCAGGAATTCGCCGAAGGCATGGTCGGAGTCGATCGGCAGCAGGGTGCCGTCGAGGTCAAACAGAGTCAGGTTCATTCAGCATCTGCCGCAGCAGCGGCACGGTGGGGGCGCGCTTGAGGCGCAGCGCGTACTGGTCCAGGCGGTCCAGCAGCGGGATCAGGTGGGCGGGGTCGCGTGCGAAGCGCAGCAGCAGGTAGTCCAGCAGCTCGGCCGGCAGCTGCAGGCCGCGGCGCAGGCCGTCCTGCAGCAACAGCTCGCGCAGCGCTCCCTCGTCGAGGGGCTGCAGCGCGAAGCTCGGGCCCCAACCCAAGCGGGTGCGCAGATCTTCACGCAAGGGCAGATCCACTGCCGGAGCGCGGCTGGTGGCCACCACGGTGGCGCCCTGCCCCACGGCCTCGATGAAGAGCGCGAAGGCCTGGTGCTGCTGGGCCTCGTCCAGCTTGTCGACGTCGTCGATCAGGACCAGGCGCACGGCCGGGGCGAGCTCCCAGCGCCCGCGCGCTTCGGCATCAAAGGCAGCCACCGCCTGGCCCTGCTCGCGCCAATGGCGCGCGAGGCCATGCAAGAGATGGGTCTTGCCACTGCCCGCCGCGCCCCAGATCAAGGTGGGTGGCTCACCCGGGCTCAGCCCTCGCAGATGCGCCAGCAGCTCGGCATTGGCGCCGACCACGAAGCGCGCCAGGCGCTGGTCGGGTTCGGGGCCAAGGTCCAGCGGCAGCTGTTTCATCCGCGATAGAGGCCGCTGGCCAGGTAACTCTGGTGGGCGCGCTTCAAGGCCACCAGCCCGATCGCGCTGAGCGGCAAGGCCACCAGGATGCCAACAAAGCCCAGCAAGTGCCCAAAAGCCAGCAGCACGAAGATCACCATCAGCGGCGAGAGGCCGATGCGTTCACCCACCAGACGCGGCGTCAGCACAAAGCTCTCCAGCAGTTGGCCGACACCGAACACGGCCGCCACGGCCAGCAGGCCGTACCAGTTGGCGAACTGCAGGGCGGCCGCCAGCAGGGTCAGCACCAATCCCAGGCCAAATCCCACATAGGGCACGAAGACCGCCAGGCCGGTGAACACCCCGAGCGGCAGGGCCAGATCAAAGCCCGCAATGGCCAGGGCCACGGTGTAGTACAGCGCCAGCGCTCCCATCACCAGCAGCTGGCCGCGCAGGTAATGGCCGAGCATTTCGTCGGCTTCACCCATGAAGGAGGCGGCGGACTCGCGCGCACGCGGTGGCACCAGAGCCCAAACGCGCTCGCGCAGCTGCGGCCAATCCAGCAGCAAATAGAACAGGACCACCGGGATCAGCACCAGATTGCCGATCAGGGCCAGCAGCAGCGAGCCGCCGATGCGCACCGAGCCCAGCAGCGCGCCGGCGATGTCGTCCGCGTTGGCGCCCAGGTGTTTGATGACGAACTCTTTGATCGCCGCCACGTCCAGGCTGGCAGAGACCCCCCAGCGCTGCAGCAGGGGCGCCAGCTGTTCGTTCAGGCGCGCCGCCAGCGCGGGGATCTGCGCCTTCAGCAGCGGCAGCTCCTTCGAGAGAATCGGCACGATTAGCAGAACCACCGCCAACAGCAACAGGATCGCCACCACCTCCACCAGCAGCACCGCCAGCACGCGTGGCATGCGCTTGGCCAGGCGATCAACGAGCGGATCCAGGGCGTAGGCCAGCACGGCCGCCGCCACAAAGGGCGACAGCACGGGCGCCAGCAACCACAGGAGCAGGATGAGCAGGGCTCCCAAGCCCAGCCAAGCCAGCACACGGCGCTGCGCGGGGGACAGCTTGAGGGGCATGGTGCTCATCGGGGCTCCAGGAAAAGGCGGCGGATTCTAGGAAGCGCGCCGCGCCATCAACTCGCGCAGATTGAGGCGCAGCACCCAGAGAAGAACGAAGTACAGCAGGGCCGCGCCCGTGAGGCTGAGTGCCATCCAGCCCACCCGCAGCCATTTGCTCATGCCAATCCAATCCAGTTGCCAAGCCAGCACTCCGAGCAGCAGGCCCATGCCGGCCGTGGCCAGCAGCAGACGCAGGCCAAAGCCCAGCCAGCCCGGCCCGGGCTGGTAGGCGCCAGCGCGGCGCAGCCCGATCAGCAGCCAGACAGCGTTCAGCAAAGCCCCCAGACCGATGGACAAAGCCAGGCCCGAAGCGCCCAGGATGGGAACCCAGACCGCATTCATCAGCTGGGTGAACACCAGCACCACCACGGCGATGCGCACCGGCGTGCGGGTGTCCTGACGCGCAAAGAAGCCCGGCGCGAGGATCTTGATGGCCAGCAAACCGAGCAGACCGATGCCATAGCCCTGCACCGCGTGAGCGGTCTGCGCGACATCGGCAGCGCTGAATTTGTCCCCATAGTGGTACAGCACCGCCACCAAGGGTTCGGCAAACAAGCCCATGGCCACCGCGCAGGGCAAGCCCAGCAGCAGCACCAGGCGCAAACCCCAGTCGATCAGGCCGGAAAACTCCGCGCCCTCCCCATTGGTCTTGGCGGCGGACAGCAGCGGCGTCAGCACCACGCCCAGCGCCACACCGGCCAGCGCGATCGGGAACTCCATCAAGCGATCCGCCAGGCTGACCCATGTGGCGGCGCCCGGGCCGATATGGGTGGCGATCTGGGTGTTGATGATCAATGAAAGCTGCGCCACGCCCACACCCACCAGAGCCGGCGCCATCAGCCCGAGGATCTTTCGCACACCGGCATGTACCCAGGCGGCGCGCAGGCCCGCGGGGCGCAGCGCAATGCGCGGCAGCATGCCCAGACGCTTGAGCGCGGGCAGCTGAACACCCAACTGAAGCAGACCGCCCAGCATCACGCCCAGCGCCATTGCATAGATGCCCGGCCAGCCGCGCGCCTCGAGCGGGCCGGAAAGTGCCAGACCGCAGGCGATCACTGCCACATTCAGCAAGACCGGCGTGAAAGCCGGCAAGGCAAAGCGCTTCCATGTGTTCAGAATGCCCGCCGAAAGCGCCACCAACGACATGCAGCCGATGTACGGGAACATCCAGCGCGTCATGTCGATCGCGGCCAGGCGCGCCTCCCCCTTCAAGCCGCCACCCATCATCCAGACCAGCAGCGGAGCTCCCAGCACGCCCAGCAGGCAGACGCCCAAGAGGGCCCAGACCAGCACCGTGGCGGTGGCGTTGACCAGCTGACCGGTGGCCTCATCGCCCTGGGCCGCACGCTCGGCCGCCAGGGCCGGCACGAAGGCTTGCGAGAAGGCCCCTTCCGCAAACAGGCGCCGCAGCATGTTCGGAATGCGGAAGGCCACTAGGAAGGCGTCCGTCAGTGCATTTGCCCCGAACAGGATCGAGACCATCTGCTCGCGCATCAGACCAGTGACGCGGGAAACCAGGGTCAGCGCCGACACCGAGCCGGCAGCGCGCAACAAATTCATTGAAGAGACGGAAAACCGCGCAAAAGGTTTCAAATCGAACCGATGGGGCCGCGGATTATGTCTGGGCGTCGTGGAAAACCTGGCCCTTACCCGAGTTCTTGCTATACTCGCGTGCTTTGCACCCTACGGATCAACCGGAAATACAGCAATGGCCACTTCGTCCAAAGCCAAGAAAAAGACCGTCCGCCTGGCCTCTGGCCGCAAGCGCGCCCGCCAGGACGTCAAGCGCAATGCCGAGAACACCTCGCTGCGCTCGCACTTCCGCACTGTCATCAAGAACGTTCAGAAGGCCGTGGTTGCCGGCGACAAGCCGAAGGCTGCCGAGCTGTTCAAGCTGGCCCAGAGCGTGATCGATTCGATCGCTGACAAGGGCATCTTCCACAAGAACAAGGCTGCCCGCCATAAGAGCCGCCTGTCGGCCAAGATCAAGGCGCTCGGCGCCTGACCACACGGTCCCGACCGGGTGCAAGCAAAAAGCCCGCCTCTGGCGGGCTTTTTCGTTTCCGGCATCCGCTCAGCTGACCTGCCCCACGGGCTGCAGCCACTCCGTAAGCGAACGCGCCACCCAGTCCGGATCGTCCAGCAGCAAGTCATGCCCGGCTTCCGGGTGCACACGCAGGGCCGCCCCCCAAGCGCGGCTGATGGCTTGCGAAATGCGCCAGTCAAACCATTGGTCGGCATAACCCGCCAACAACAACACGCGGCCATGCGGCCGGCGGCGGCTGGCTTCATAGCGCCACACCGCCAGCCCCTGCGCCCAGACGTTGCGCAGCTTGACGGGGTGCTCATCGCGCAGGCGGCGCCACTCGCTGTCCAGGCCAATGACGTCGGCACGCAGATTCGTGGTGCTGGCGAAGAGGCGCTCATCCAGCGCCCAAGGGGAGCGGCGCCCCATCAGCAGGGCCGCCAGGGTGGGCCAGAGGCTCGGGCGCACCGCGCGCAGCAGCGGAGTGAACGGGCGCAACACCGGGCTGACCAGCACCAGCGCCGCCAAGTCCTGCGGATGCCGGCGCGCCCACTCGGTGGCCAGCGCCGCACCGACCGAGCTCGTCACCAGCCCGATCGGTCCCTCCAGGTTCTGCACCCGCTCACGCAGACCTTCCACCAGTTCGGCCACATGCGAGGGGCTGCGCTCCTGCCAGCGCCGGCCGGTACCCGGCAGGTCCAGCAAGCGCAATTGGCTGGCGGGCTCCAAGCGCCGCAATTGCTGCAGCAGCAACTGTGGCGCCTCGGGCCAGCGCGCGCATTCGCGCCCCACGCCGCCCAGCAGCACCCAGTTGCGCGGCAGCGCGGGCGACAAGCGATCAAACCGGCTGTCCGGCGTTTCCTGGGGTACGGACAAGCTCTCGGCCATGGCGAGTGGATCAGGTGGTGCTGTCGCGATCTTCCGGCAACAGACAGGCATCCACCACATTCAAGCCGTTGTCGCGCGCAAAGCTGAGCACGAATTCCCAGGCTTTGGGCTCCACGTCCTTCAGGGCCTCGTTGACGATCACGCACTTGATGCCGTTGATGACCCGCGGCACGCAGTACGGCGAGTAGCGGATGTGCGAGCCCAGCGCCGCCCGGCTGCCGGGCGGACGGAAGCAGGACATGACCCCGGCCAGACGCTCCGCCCAGTCACTGGGTCGGAAGGTTCGGCCATCCAGAGTGATGCCCTGGATGAAGATTTCTCGGGGTTTGGCGCTCATGGGGGCGTACTGCTGCGCGGTCGCACAAAGGGCGGGATTGTGCCTTCCCGCATCTTGTTGCTGCGGTGCAGCACTCCATAATCGGCGCCCCTCTTTTGCTTTCCCTCACAGGAGTTGCCATGTCTGCCGCGCCTTCCCCCGTCATGCCGACCTACGGTCGCCTGCCCATCGCCCTGTCGCATGGGCTGGGCTGCCGAGTGTGGGACACCGAGGGCCGGGAGTACCTGGATGCACTGGCAGGCATTGCGGTGAACACGCTGGGGCACGGCCACCCGCGCCTGGTGCCGGCGCTGCAAGACCAGATCGCCAAGCTGATCCACACCAGCAACTACTACCAGGCGCCGCTACAGGAAAAGCTGGCCGCCAAGCTGGTGGAGCTGTCGGGCCTGACCAACGTGTTCTTCTGCAACTCCGGCTTGGAGGCCAACGAAGGCGCGCTGAAGATTGCGCGCAAGTTCGGCCATCAGCGCGGCTTCGACAACCCGGAAACGATGGTGTTCGAAGGCGCCTTCCATGGCCGCTCGCTGGCCACGCTTTCGGCCACCGCCAACCCAAAGATCCAGGAAGGGTTCGCGCCCCTGGTGCCGGGCTTCGTGCGCGCACCGCTGAATGATCTGGTCAAGGTCGAGGCCCTGCTGGACGCGCACCCGCAGATCAGCGCCATCTTCTTGGAAACGATCCAGGGCGAGGGCGGCATCAACCCGGCCCGCATCGAGTTCCTGCAAGGCCTGCGCCGCCTGTGCGACGCGCGCAACCTGCTGCTGATGCTGGACGAAGTGCAGTGCGGCATCGGGCGCACCGGGCGATGGTTCGCGCACCAATGGGCCGGCATCCAGCCCGACGTGATGCCGCTGGCCAAGGGCCTGGGTTCGGGCGTGCCGGTGGGCGCCATCGTTTGCGGCCCGCGCGCCGCCGGCGTACTCACGGCCGGCAACCATGGCACCACCTTTGGCGGCAATCCGCTGGCCATGCGCGCCGGTGTGGAAACGCTGGCGATCATGGAAGCTGACGGCCTGTGTGCCCATGCCGGTGCGATGGGTGAACGCCTCCGGACCGCATTGCGCGAGGGCCTGGCCGGCGTGGCGGGCGTGAGGGAGATTCGCGGTCAGGGCCTGATGCTGGGCATCGAAATGGAGCGCCCTTGCGGGGTGCTGCTCACACGGGCGCTGGAAAGCCGTCTGCTCATCTCGGTGACCGCCGAGCGCGTCGTGCGGCTACTGCCCCCGCTGATCGTCAGCGCCGCCGAGGTGGACGACATCGCCGCCCGCCTGATCCCGTTGATCAAAGCCTTCTGCGCCGAGGCCCCGCAATGATCAAGACCGCCCTGCGCCATTACCTGCAGTTCAAGGACCTGACGGCCGAGGACTACGGCTACCTGTTCCAGCGCGCCGCCATCATCAAGCGCCGCTTCAAGAACTATGAGAAGTACCAGCCGCTGCAGGACCGCACCCTGGCGCTGATCTTCGAGAAGGCCAGCACGCGCACCCGCGTCAGCTTCGAAGCCGGCATGTACCAGATGGGCGGCTCGGTGGTGCACCTGACCACTGGCGACAGCCAACTTGGCCGCGCCGAACCGATCGAGGACAGCGCGCGCGTCATCAGTCGCATGGTCGACCTGGTGATGATCCGCACTTTCGAGCAGAGCAAGATCGAGCGCTTCGCGGCGCACTCGCGCGTGCCGGTCATCAACGGCCTGACCAACGAGTACCACCCCTGCCAGATCATGGCCGACCTGTTCACGCTGCTGGAAGCGCGCGGCATGGATGCGCGCGGCAATGTGGACATGGACGCGCTCAAAGGCCGCGTGGTGGCCTGGGTGGGCGATGGCAACAACATGGCCAACACCTGGTTGCAGGCGGCGGAGCTGCTCGGCTTCACCGTGCACGTCAGCACGCCCAGCGGCTACGAGGTCAACCGCGAGGTGGCCGGCATCAGCCGCGACGACTGCTACAAGGTCTTCGACGACCCGCTGGAAGCCTGCCGCGGCGCGGACCTGGTCACCACCGATGTCTGGACCAGCATGGGCTACGAGGCCGAGAACGAAGCCCGCCGGGCCGCTTTTGCGCGCTGGTGCGTCTCGACCGAGATGATGGCGGCGGCCAAGCCGGATGCGCTGTTCATGCACTGCCTGCCAGCGCACCGCGGCGAAGAGGTCAGCGCCGAGGTGATCGACGGGCCTCAGTCCGTGGTCTGGGACGAAGCCGAGAACCGCATGCATGTGCAGAAGGCACTCATGGAGTGGCTCTTGATCGGACGCATCGGCTGAGTCGGGCGTCAGGGCGACCCGCTGGGCCGCCCTGCCAACCGGACGCGGGCTGGCCGGCCCGTCAATAGTCGTAGGGGCTCTTCTCGATCGCCTTGGCCCGCTTGGGCTGCACCTGCGTCGCCACCTTGATGGGGGCCATGCCGTCGGCAACGGTGAGCGTCTGCGGCGGCGTCTCGACCAGCTCGTCGCCATGCCAGACGCGCAGGCGTGCCGGCCCCGCCGGCAGCTGGCTCAGCTGGGCTTTGCCAGCTTCATCACTGACGGCCGCCCAGGGCGAATCGGTGATGTAGAGGTGGCCGCGCATCGAACCGTGCAGATGGCAGCCCAGCAGTTGCGGCCCCGTCTGGGTGTAGCTGCGCTGGTGCGATGCGGGTGGCTGTCCGGCCTTCTGCCCTGCCAGCCGGAAGGCGTAGCCCTGCGTGGGATCCAGGTACACGCCACCCGGGCCAGCCAGCCCCCCGCGCACATGGTGATCCCAGCGGTCCAGGTTGGAAAAGTTCACCTTGGTGCCGACCTGGGCCACGCTGACCGCCGGCACGAACTTCATCTTTTCCTGATTGATCGTGATCTCGGCCTTGGCCGGCGGCCGGGCCCCTGGCGCCGAGCTCTCGAGTACGACCACGGCATCCTTCAAGGGCTTGCCCTCGCGGTCCAGCACCATCACTTGGAGATCCGCTGCCATGGCCGAGAAGGCCAACGACAGCAGGGGGGTGCTCAGCAATGCTTTCAACATGGGGCCTCCTGTGCGAGGCCCGCATGATGTCACTCCCCGCCGCGCAGCGTGGGCTGGGGCCGCGGCCGCCGCAACACTTCGAGCTTGTACGCATAGCGCTGGCGGCTCTCCAAGGTCAGGGCTTGGTCATGTGCCTCCTTCATGTGCTTGGCGGCGAGTTCGCGCTCGCCCAGCTCGTAGTAGGTCCGTGCCAGCCAGAAGTGCAGCTCGTGGAAGTGCGGCACCTGGATGAGCTCGCGCTCGAAGTAGCGGCGCGCAGCCAGCCAGTCACCGCGCTTGGCGGCGGTCAGACCGCGCTCGTAGTCCGCAAAGGGGGTGCGGGGCTGCAGCCGGTGCAGCTCGGCTTCCGCGGCCTGCGCCTCGGCCAGCCGCTGCTGGGCCTTGAGTACCAACACCAGGTTGGAAAGTGACTGGACATTGCGCGGATCGTGCCGCATGACGAAGCGCAGGCTGCGCTCGGCCAACTCGTTCACGCCCATGCGCCGGTACAAGACGGCCAGGGTGTTGTAGGCATTCAGGTAGCCTGGATCGGCACGGATGGCACTCTTGAGCAGGTGATAGGCGTTGTCGTGGTCCCCGCGCTCCATCCGCTCAACCGCGCGGTTGTTCATGAACATGGCCACGATGGTGTCCTCGCTCAGGCCGAGTGCGCGCACCCTGGCGTCCTCGTCGATGGGCACGAAGTCGATGACCATGGTGCCGCCAGTCGAGTAACTGCTGCCGATCTCGCGCAGCCCCGGCGCCAGGGTCAGGTTCACATGCCCGCTGAGCAACACGAAGTTGTTGCTGCGACTCCAGATTTCGTCGATCTGCACCGACTGATAGCCCACCCTGATGTCCAGCTCACGCGCAAAGGCTGCGGTCATCACCACCAGGGACAAGCAGTTGCCGGCCCGCGCCTCGAAGGCCTCGGCCGCGTTGCGGGTCACGCTGGCGTCGTAGTCGAGCTGCAGGTAGCCGTGATCGCGCAAGGCCAGAAACAGGCCGCGGCGCGGGCCGTTGAGCCGCAGGGAGCTGGCCATGTCGCGCTGCAGGAAGCTGCGCATGGCTGGACTGAGTTCGAAGACCTGTGCGCGATCGGTGCGCAGCGTGGCGGGCTGAAAGCGCGCGTCATCGAAGAGCGCCGTCTCCGGCGCCTGCGGGGCGCTGCTGCAGGCAGCCAGCAGCAGCAGGGGCACCTGGCGGCGCGTCAGGGTCAGCGTGTTCGAGGCCATCAAGCCAGCATAGGCCGTCACCTTCGCCCTGCCGAGTGGCGGAAGGCATCAGCGCAGGCCGGCATCCACCCTCAACGCACGAAGGCGACGGCGCTGCGCGGCGGCACGCGCAGACGGGCGGCGGGGGCGCGGCTCGCTTCAAGCGCGATGCGGCGATCGCCCGCATCGGGCCGGCGGTGCACCGGGTGCAGGCGCCAGCCGGCGCCATCGGCAAGCTCGGCGGCTTGCTCTCCTGCATTGAAGACCAGGCGCAGGCCCGCAAAGCGCGCCCCCGCCAAACCACGCCCCTCGAGGTCGACCACGATCAGATCGCCCGCCTGCCCTGCCGGAACGACCGGGAAGCGCAGCCGCCGCTGCACCTCGGCGGCGGTGCCGATGCGAAACAGGCTGGAGCTGGCGCGGATGCGAAGCAGGTCGAGAAATTGGTCGCGCGCCCGGCGAATATCGGCCGGTGCGGGCTTCGCGCTGGAGTCGGCCAGCAGCGGCACCAGCGCTTCCCAATCGGCACCGTTGTCCGGCTGGGGCGGCAGGCCCGCGGCAAAGCCGTTGTCCTGCAGGCTGTAGTCCAAGCGGTTGAACCAGTCGCCACTGTCGTAGCTGTTGCGGTCCAGGGATTTGGATCGCAGCAGCTCCAGCCCGGCGTGCACATAGGCCACGCCCTGGCTCCACAGCGCCAATGCGCTGGCCAGGGTCTGCACCTGCACGCGCTCGGCCATCGGCGTGCCGCGCGGCAGCTTCAGCACATTGGCGTCGAAGAGGGTGTGGTTGTCGTGGTTCTCCACATAGGCCACGGCCTCGCCGGGGCGGGCGGCGTAGCCGGCCGGTTGGCCGCCGTAGTCGATCTCGGCGCCGCGGCGCAACACCCCGGCCGCGTCGGGTACCTGCAGGTCCTTGAGCGTGCCGCCCAGGCCCAGCCGCAGCAGGGTTGCGGCCCGCTGCGCCGCCTCGCCCTGCAGGCCGTGCACCCAGCCGCGGCTGCGCATGATCTCGGCCACGGCGCCGAAGCTGCCGCCGCGGGCAGCGTCGCGGGCGCGGTCGCTGAAGGTGCCAATGCCGTCGCCCGTCAGGCTGAGCTGGCTGGCCTGCACGAAGCGCGCCCCGTTGGCCACCTCGCCGAAGTTCCAGCCTTCACCGATGAAGTGGATTTCGCGCCCCAGTTCGCGGCGCAGGCGCTGCTGAATCGACACCATCTCGGCTCGCGGCTGGTGCCCCATCAGATCGAAGCGGAAGGAATCGAGCCGGTAGGCACGCGCCCACAGCAGCACCGAATCACTCATCAACTTGGCCATCATGCGGTGCTCGGTGGCGGTGTTGTCACAGCAGGTGCTGCGCTCCACCTCGCCGACGGCGTTCAGGCGCTGGTAGTAGCCGGGCACGATGCGATCGAGCACGGACTTGGGGTGCTGGCCGCTGGCGGCCGTGTGGTTGTAGACCATGTCCATGCCCACGCGCAGGCCGGCGCGCTGCAGCGCCAGCACCATGGCGCGGAATTCGCGCACGCGCGCAGCCGGGTCCATGGCATTGCTGGCAAAGCTGCCTTCCGGGGCATTGAAGTGAAAGGGGTCGTAGCCCCAGTTGAAGCAATCCTGGGCGCTCACGGCCATCACCGCCGCCTGCTGTGCAGGGCTGTCGGGTGCGGCGGCCGGCACCACGGGCTGCACGCAGCCCTGCTCCGGCACGGTGGCCAGGTCGAACACCGGCAGCAGGTGCACGTCCGTCACCCCGGCGCGGGCCAGTTGGCGCAGATGCTGCATGCCATGACTGCGCGGATGGGTGAAGCCAAGGTACCGGCCGCGCTGAGCCGGCGGCACGCGGGTGTCCTGCAGCGAAAAATCCCGCACATGGAGCTCGTAGATCACCAGGTCATGTAGTGCCTTTACCGGGCGGGGCTGGCGCTGCGCCGCCGACCAGCCCGGCGGCTGGGTGACGGGGTCATCCAGATCCAACACGGCAGAGCGGGCCGAGTCTGCCGTCAGGCTGACGCTGTACGGGTCGGTGACGCGCTGGCGCACCCAGCCCTGCCCGGGCACCCAGACCTCGACCAGGTAGCGGTAAGTCCAGTCCGGCCCCAGGCGCTCGGGCAACTGCCACTGCCAGCTGCCGGACTCGGCCTCCCATCGCGCCGCCAGGCGCCGCGCGGCCGCCGCTTGGGCACCGGGGTAGAGGCACACCTCAACCTGGCGCGCGCTCGGCGCCCACAGGCGACCGCGGGTGGCTCGGGCGCTCACGCTCACGCCATAGCTGAGGGCGCTGGCCGCCGGGAACAAGGCGTCAATGGCCCCTGGGTTCTGCACGCGACTGCGCGCCAGCTCCTGGCCCTGCGCGTCGCGCAGCACCAGTTGCAGCTCGCCGCGCAGCAGCTCACGTGCGCGCCCGACGCCCCAGTCGGATGGCAGGCGCAGGGCCTGCCCGACGCCCAGGTACCGGGTGCGCGCCTGCAGCTCGGCCGGCCAGGCCTCGGCATCCCGCTGCAGTTCCAGCACCGCGCGGCCCTGGTGCTCCAGCTCGTAGCGGGCCGCTGTGCTGCCGCCCGGCCACCACAGGCGCTGGGCGTCCAACCAGTGCGCGCGCGCATCTCCGACCGGGCGCGCTGCCGCTTCCAGGGTGTGCGCCCAGGGCGCCGAGTCTTCGCAGGCCTGCAAGTCAGGCTGCGCCAGCGCGGCGGCGCTGGCCAGCAGCGAAGCGCCACCCACAAGCCAATTCACTCTCATGATCGCCCCAAGCGAATGTATTTGCACTACATCTTGCCATCGATCGACACCCAAACTGTGTTGGCGATTGCCCGCTTGCCATCCATCAATGGATCGACATACTCCAGCCAAACAATGTAGTTTTGCTACTTATGAGCCCATCCAAAACGTCGCACTGGCGCCTTCGCCGAACCCTTCCGGCCTGGCTGGCTGCGCTTCAACTGCTCGTTGCTTGCGGGGGCGGGGGTGGCGGCAGCACGCCCCCAACACCCCCACCGTCGCCCCCGCCGGCACCGGCTCCCAGCCCAGCTCCATCCCCGCCGCCCGCACCCCCGCAGGCACCGGACTTGGGCGAGGTGGCCGCCGCCGACCCCGGCAGCCCACTGCCCGCCGGCTGGACCCAGGGAGGCTTCATGCAGGTGTTCGTGCGCAGCTACCAGGACAGCGACGGTGACGGCATCGGCGACCTACGCGGCTTGATCAGCCGGCTGGATTACCTGAAGGCGCTCGGCATCAGCGGCCTGTGGTTGATGCCGATCACCCGCAGCCAGGACGGCGATCATGGCTATGCCGTCACAAACTACCGCGACATCGAAGCCGCCTACGGCAGCCTGGCCGACCTGGACGAGTTGCTGCGCCAGGCCCATGCGCGCGGCATCGGCGTCGTGCTGGACTATGTGCTGAACCACAGCGCCGCACAGCACCCCCTGTTCCTGCAGGCGCGCGCCGACCCGGCCGCCGGCGCGCGCAGCTGGTACGTCTGGCAAAACCCGGCGCCTGCCGGCTGGCAGGTGTTCGGCGCCAACCCCTGGCGGCTGACTGGCAATGGCGCCTACTACGCCCCGTTCTGGGACCAGATGCCCGACTGGAACCTACGCAACCCCGACGTGCTGAGCTTCCACCGCAACAACCTGCGCTTCTGGCTGAACCGCGGCGTCGACGGCTTCCGCTTCGATGCCGTGGGCCTGCTGGTGGAGAACGGCGCCAGCGCCTGGGAGAACCAGCCGGAGAACCATGCGCTGATGCGCGATGTGGCCACCCTGGTGGGCGGCTACCAGCGCCGCTTCATGGTTTGCGAGGCGCCCGCTGCCCCACGCGCCTTTGCCGACTCCTGCGGCCGGGCCTTTGCCTTTGACCTGAGCGCCGACCTGATGCGCGCCGTCAGCCAGTCCGACCCGGCCGCGGTGGCGCGTCTGGCGGCCTACCCGAGCGGCACGCAGGTCGCCTCCTTTCTTTCCAACCACGACGAGTTCGCCGGCCAGCGCGCTTACGACCAGTTGGGTGGCCAGTTGCCTGCCCTCAAGCTCGCCGCCAGCAGCCACCTGCTGCGTGAGGGCACGCCCTTCATCTACTACGGCGAGGAAGTCGGCATGTCCGGTGGCGCCGGGCTCAGCGGCGACCCGCGACTGCGCAGCCCGATGAGTTGGAGCAACGACCCGGTGGCGGCGGGCTTTTCGACCCGCAGCCCCTACCGCGCGCTGGCCAACAATGCCGGCACACACAACGTGGCGCTGCAGCAAGGCGACCCGGCCTCTCTGCTCAGCCACTACAAGGCCCTGCTCGCCCTGCGCCGCAGCGAAGGCGCGCTGCTGATGGGACGCCAGGAGCAGGCCCAGGCGCAGGGCGCTGCGTTGGCCTACTGGCGCGTGCAGGGCAGCGAACGCGTGCTGGTGCTGCTGAACTTCGGCCGCAGCGCCGTCAACCCCAGCTGGAGCGGTGCGCGCGCCGGCGCCACACTGCGCAGCCTGTGGCCCGCCGGCGGGGCCGATCTGCTGGCCGACGCCAGTGGCCGCGTCAGCCCCAGCCTGCCGCCACAGGGCCTGCTGGTTCTGAAGGAGCAACCATGAAACCGCGCCTCACACTGATTGCCCTGGCCCTGCTGGCCGCCTGCGCCCAGGCGCCGCAGCCGCCCGCCGCGCCGGCCCGGGCAGTGGATCTCAGTGCCGTGACTCCGCAGCCGCGCCACAGCGGCCTGGCCACCGACTGGCACCAGGGCGCCTTCATGGAGATCTTCGTGCGCGCCTACCAGGACAGCGACGGCGACGGCGTGGGCGATCTGCGCGGCCTGATCAGCCGGCTCGACTACCTGAAGGAGCTGGGCGTGACCGGTCTGTGGCTGATGCCGGTGACTGCCAGCGCCGACCGCGACCATGGCTACGCGACCACCGACTTCCGCGCCATCGAACGCGACTACGGCACGCTCGAAGACTTCGACGAGCTGCTGCGCCAGGCCCATGCGCGCGGCATCGGCGTCATCATTGACTACGTCGTCAACCACAGCGCGCACCAACATCCGCTGTTCCAGGCCGCGCTGGCCGACCCGCAAAGCCCGCTGCGGGATTGGTTCGTCTGGAGCGAGACGGCGCCGCAGGGCTGGGACATCTGGGGCAAGAACCCCTGGTACTGGGCGCAGGCCAAACCTTGGGAGTGGCAGGGTGAGTTGAAGGACCTGCCCAAACCGCCGCCCGACGCCAAGGGTCATTACTTCGGCACCTTCGGCCCGCACATGCCGGACTTCAATCTGAAGAAGCCGGAAGTCTTCAACTGGCACCTTAGCAATCTGCGCTTCTGGCTCAACCGCGGCCTGGACGGCTTTCGCCTCGACGCCGTGCCGCACCTGGTGGAGACCAACGCCAAGGACTGGAACGACCAGCCCGAAAGCCGCCGCCTGACCAAGCGCCTGTTCGACGCCATCAGCGCCTACCCGGGTCGCTACACGGTGTGCGAAGCCACGGCCGAACCTCAGGCCTACAGCCGGCCGGAGGTCTGCGGTTCGGCCTTCGCCTTCGGGCTGGAGCGCGCCATCCTGCACGCCGTGCAGGGCAAGACCGAAGCCGTGGCCGAGATCGGCCGCTTTTTCCAGACGCGCCCGCACCGCATGGCCACCATGCTGGCCAACCATGACATCTTTGCCGGCGCGCGCATCTGGGACCAGCTGCAGGGCGACGAGGCGCGCTACAAGTTGGCCGCCGCCAGCTACCTGCTGCAGCCCGGCATCCCCTTCATCTACTACGGCGAGGAGATCGGCCTGGGCGGCGTGACCCAGTTGCCCGGCGATGGCCCGATTCGCGGCCCGATGAGCTGGGACGCCAGCGCCCACGCGGGCTTCACCCGCGCCGCCGCACCTTTCCGCCCCACGGCCCCCAATGCAGCCACGCACCACGCCAGCGCACAGCGGACCGACCTGAACTCGCTGTTCCACCATTACCGCGGCCTGCTGGCCCTGCGCCAGCAACAGCGCGCGCTACGCTCAGGCAGCTACGAGGGCGTGCAGGTGGAAGGACCCGTGCTCAGCTTCCTGCGACGCAGCGGCGGTGAAACCCTGCTGGTGGCGCTGAACTACAGCGCCCAGCCGCAAAGCCTGAACCGGCCGGAACGCGACGCCCGTGCCGTGCGCGTCTGGCCCGAAGCGTCCCCCAGCCTGCCGGCCGGCGTGCTCCCGGCCTGGGGTGCGCAGGTCTGGCTGCTGGAGCCCGCCGAATAGAGGCACAGTGCGGGCCATGACGGCCCCGCACGCCCTGACGCCTCGACTGACCCTGCTGCTCAGCCTGCCGCCGCTGCTGTGGGCCGGCAACGCGGTGGTCGGCAAGTTGCTGGTGCCGGCGGTGCCCCCGGTGCTGCTGAACACCCTGCGCTGGTCGCTCGCCCTGGCCCTGCTGCTGCCGATGACCCGGAGCCTGTGGCGTGAGCGTGGCCTGCTGTTGCGGCACTGGCGTTGGCTGGCTGGTACCGGCTTGCTCGGCATGGGCCTCTACAACGCCCTGCTCTACCAGTCGCTGCACAGCTCGGGGCCGCTGAACGTGACCCTGCTGGCCGCCAGCCTGCCCTTGTCCATGCTGTTGGTGGGCCTGCTGGCCTTTGGTGTGCGGCCCACCGGCCGCCAGGCCCTGGGTGCCGTGCTCTCCCTGCTGGGCGTGGCGGTGGTCATCAGCCAGGGCGAGTGGCAGCGCCTGCGCCAGATTGCCTTTGTGCAGGGTGACCTCCTGATGCTGCTGGCCAATCTGGCCTGGGCGCTGTATTCCTGGTTGCTGGCACGCGCGCCGAAAGAACTGGCCCATTGGTCCTGGGCCGATCTGCTGGCCGCCCAGGCCCTCTTCGGCCTGGGCTTCGCGCTGCTCAGCAGCCTGGCCGAGCAGGTCGCCGGCGCACCGCCAGTGCAGTGGAGCGGAACCCTGCTGCTGGGCCTTGTGTACATCGCCATCGGACCGAGTCTGATCGCCTACCGCTGCTGGGGCCTGGGCGTGCGCGAGGCCGGCCCGGCCCTGACCGGTTTCTTCATCAACCTGACCCCGCTGTTCGCCGCCCTGCTCAGCGCCGCCTTGATCGGCAGCACGCCGCGCGCCTTTCATGCCCTGGCGTTTGCCCTGATCGCTGCGGGTATCCTGGTGTCGTCGCGACGCTAAATGCTGGCAACATCGCACGCAGCCACCCGTCAAGCCGCATGCCCTTTTCCAATTCACTCCGCTGGGCCGTGATCCTGACCCTCCTGCTGGGTCTGCTGGCGCCCAGCGCGCTGGTGCTGTTCTACGACTTCCAGGTCACGCGCCGCACGGTAATGGAAGACCTGAAGCGCGACCTGGAGCGCAGCACCCAGGTGCTTTCGCTCTCGCTGGCTGAGCCGATCTGGCAGGTCTCGCCCGACCTCGCCACGCCGATGGTCGAGGCCCAGTTCGACGACCCGCGCTTCATTGCCGTCATCGTCACCGAGGCCAACAACACCAAAGCCTTCGTGCAACGGGACCGCCCCAACCCGCAGCCCGAGCTGGCCCGCACGCTGACCAAGCCGATCGACCGCGAGGGCCGCCAGATCGGCCAGCTCAGCGTGACGATGAGTGCGGCGCCCCTGCTGGAGCGCGCCCAGCGCGAGCTCTACGAGGCTGCCGGCCGCACCTTGCTGGTGGCCGCACTTTCCATGGCCATGATCCTGTGGCTGCTGCGCCGCCGCGTGCTCGGGCCGATGGAACGCCTTTCCAAGGCCGCCTTCGAACTCGGCTCGGGCCAGATGGGCACGCCGGTCACGGTGGAGGGCAACGACGAGATCGCCCGCGTGGGCCAGGCCATGGAGCGCATGCGCCTGGCGCTGATCGAAGCCTTCGACCGCCTGCGCCAGCACGCCAACACGCTGGAAGACCAGGTATCGCAGCGCACCGCCGAGCTGACCAAAACCAACCAGGAACTGACGCGCGCCATGCTGCAGCTGAAGACGGCGCAGAAGGAGCTGGTCGAGTCAGAAAAGCTTGCGTCTCTGGGCCGCCTGGTGGCCGGAGTGGCGCATGAGCTGAACACACCCCTTGGCAATGCCATGACGGTGGTGACCTCGCTCGAAGACCGCTGGGGCGAACTGGACTCGGCCATGAAATCCGGCCAGCCTCTGCGCCGCAGCCAGCTGGAGAACCTGGTGGCCGACACCCGTCGCGGCCAGGACATCCTGCAACGCAATGTGCGCAAGGCCGCGGAGCTGGTGCGTGACTTCAAGCAGGTCGCGATTGACCAGACCCAGGACGCACGCCGCGAGTTCGACCTCGCCGGCATGGTCAAGGACGTGCTGGTGATGGTCGAGCCCAGCTTCAAGCACACCCCCTTCGTCATCCACACCGAGCTGGAGGATGGGCTGAAGATGAACAGCTTCCCCGGCTCGCTGGGCCAGGTGCTGACCAATCTGCTCATCAACGCCCGCGTGCACGGCCTGCATGACCGCGCCGAAGGCCAGGTGCATGTGACTTGCGTGCACGCCGCCGACAACCCCGAGTGGGTGGAGCTGACCGTACGCGATGACGGCTGGGGCATGGACGAGAACACGCGCAAGCGCATTTTCGATCCCTTCTTCACCACCAAGCTGGGCCGCGGCGGCACCGGCCTGGGCATGCACATCGTGCACAACATCGTCACGCAGTTGCTGGGCGGCTTCATCGACGTGGTGAGCGAGCCCAACCAGGGCGCGCTGATGCGCCTGCGCCTGCCCAAGTCGGCGCCCGAACGCAGCGAACACGAAGAAGCCGGCGCGGGGGTCTAAGCCCACCCCTCGATGCGCCTTCGGCGCCGCCCCCCCTCAAAGGGGGCGCCGCTGGCGGCCCGGCAATGCCGGTTCCGCGGCGGCCGCTTGATGGCGATCTTCGGCGTGCGCCTTTGTGTGGGCCTCTGAACGAGGGGTTTCAAAGAGAGGCGCAAGTGGCGCCACCTAAACTCCCGGGGTTACCCCAGTCATGCCCCCGCCAGGAGCCCTCGCATGCCCACCGTGATCCGCCGCGACGACCTGATCGAGACCGTCGCTGCCGCCCTGCAGTACATCAGCTACTACCACCCGGCCGACTACATCGCCCACTTGGCGCGCGCCTACGAGCGCGAGGCCTCGCCGGCCGCCAAGGACGCGATCGCGCAGATCCTGACCAACAGCCGCATGTGCGCCGAGGGGCGCCGCCCGATCTGTCAGGACACCGGCATCGTCAACGTCTTCCTGGAGATCGGCATGGAGTGCCGCTTCGAAGGCTTTGACGCTGGCATCGAGGCCGCCGTCAACGAAGGCGTGCGCAAGGGCTACCTGAATCCCGACAACAAGTTGCGTGCCTCGGTGCTGGACGACCCCCTCTTCGCCCGCAAGAACACCAAGGACAACACGCCTGCCGTCATCCACATGACCCTGGTGCCGGGCGACAAGCTCAGCATTGACGTCGCGGCCAAGGGCGGTGGCAGCGAGAACAAGAGCAAGTTCAAGATGATGAACCCCAGCGACGACCTGGTCGACTGGGTGCTGAAGACCGTGCCCGAGATGGGTGCGGGTTGGTGCCCGCCGGGCATGCTGGGTATCGGCGTGGGCGGCACGGCCGAGAAGGCCATGCTGCTGGCCAAGCAGAGCCTGATGGAACCGATCGACATGTTCGAGTTGCTGGCCCGCGGCCCGCAGAACAAGCTCGAAGAGCTGCGCATCGAGCTGTACGAGAAAGTCAACGCACTGGGCATCGGTGCGCAAGGCCTGGGTGGCCTGACCACGGTGCTGGACATCAAGATCGCCACCTACCCCACGCACGCGGCCAGCAAGCCGGTGGCGATGATTCCGAACTGCGCCGCCACCCGCCACGCCCACGTGACGATGGACGGCTCGGGCCCGGCCTTCCTTGACGCGCCCAGCCTGGACCTCTGGCCCGACGTGCATTGGGCGCCCGACTACAACAAGAGCCGCAAGGTCAATCTCGACACGCTGACGCCGGCTGAGGTGGCCAGCTGGAAGCCCGGCGAGACCTTGCTGCTGAACGGCAAGATGCTCACCGGCCGCGACGCCGCGCACAAGCGCATCCAGGACATGCTGGCCAAAGGCGAGAGTCTGCCGGTGGACTTCACCAACCGTGTCATCTACTACGTCGGCCCGGTCGACCCGGTGCGCGACGAGGTGGTCGGCCCGGCCGGCCCGACCACCGCCACGCGCATGGACAAGTTCACCGAGATGATGCTGGCCAAGACCGGCCTGATCGGCATGGTGGGCAAGGCCGAGCGCGGCCCGGCCGGCATCGACGCCATCAGGAAGCACAAGAGCGCCTACCTGATGGCTGTGGGCGGTGCCGCCTACCTGGTGGCCAAGGCCATCAAGCAGGCCAAGGTGGTGGGCTTTTCCGACCTGGGCATGGAAGCCATTTACGAGTTCGACGTGCAGGACATGCCCGTCACCGTGGCCGTGGACGCCACGGGCGAATCCGTCCACAACACCGCACCGGCGCTGTGGAAGGAACGCATCGCCAAGGGCGAGTTCGCCGGCATCCCCATCGCCAGCGCCTGAGGGCTCGGCTCCGCCCCTTGGTGATGCGGCGCATCACGCTCCTGCTCGGCCTGCAGATCGGATTGCTGCTGGGGCCGCTGGCCCTCGGCCCGGCGCGAGCCGCCGAGGCGGGTGCGTCCGATCGTCCTGGTGTGGCCGCGCTGGCGCTCGGCCTGCTCGAATTCACCCGCTGGCCACGACCGCCGGACCTGCTGTGCGTCAGCGCCGGCGGCCCGCAGGCCAAGGCGTTGGCGGCGGCCCTGCCCGAGCATCCGCTCAGCAGTCGCCTGAGCCTGCGCGAAGTGCCGGTCGACGCCGAGCTGCCGGCCGGCTGCGACGCCATGCTCTTCGAGGGTTGGACCGAGGAGCGCCAAGCCCAGGCCCTGCGCGAAAACGCCGAACGCCCCGTACTGACCCTGGGATTGGGCGCGGGCTTTTGCACCCTGGGCGGCGCCGTGTGCTTCGGCGAAGGACGCGGCCAGCCGGCCTTCGAGATCAACACCGACGCACTGGCGCGCAGCGGCCTGCGGGTCAATCCGCGCGTGCTGCTGCTGACGCGCGCGCGCAAGCCGGCCGCATGAGAACGGCATGAGGCGCACGCTCGAACAGACCTTGCACCGCGGCCTGCGCAGCGCCGCGCTATGGACCGCCCTGTGCGTGGGCGGTCTGGGGGCGCTGGGCTCGCTGGCGGTGCTGCAGGCGCAGGCCAAGCGCCATCTCGATCTGCTGGCCCGTACCGTGGCCTACAGCGTCGAGGCGGCCGTGACCTTCCGTGATGCCGAGGCCGCACGCGAGGCCATGCAGGCGGTACTGAACCGTGAGGAACTGGCGGCCATCCGCATTGAGCTGGCCGATGGCAGTCTGTTCGCCAAGGTCGAGCGCGCCAGCGGCTGGTCCAGCAGCTGGGAAGCCGGCCTGGCGCAATGGCTGCCGCTGCAGGCCCAGGCCCCGGTGCTGCCCGAAGACCCGGCACGCGGCCAGGTGCATGTGCAGACCAGCGCCGCCCCCCTGCTCTGGCTGCTGGCCGCCTACCTGGGCGTGGCCCTGGCCACCGTGGCGGGCACCGCCGGCCTGGTACTGGCGCTGGCGCGCCGCGTCGAGCGGCAGATCACCACACCGCTGGACACCATGCGCCGGCTGACACGCAGCATCCGCGCCGACCGCGCCTTCGACCGCCGCGCGCCGGGCGCCGATATCGAAGAGTTCCATGCGTTGGCCGAGGACTTCAACGCCCTGCTCGGCATGGTGCAGGCCCACGAGGCGGCGCTGCTGCGCAACCAAGAGCTGCTGGCGCAGCACAACCAGCTGCTGCGCCGCGAGGCCTTCAGCGACACCCTGACCGGCTTGGCCAACCGCGCCCGCTTCCGCCAGGAGGTGGCGACCGCGCTGGAGCGCGCTGCCGGCGAACACGAGCTGGCCGTGCTCTTCATCGACGCGGACGGCCTCAAGCGTGTCAACGACCTGCACGGCCATGCGATCGGCGACCGCCTGCTGCAGGAGGTGGCCGCACGCTTGCGCGGGGCGCTGCGCGACAGCGACTGCGTGGCCCGGCTGGGCGGCGACGAGTACGCGGTGCTGCTCGAACCCCTGTTGCAGCGCGAGCATCTGCCACTGCTGGTGGCCAAGATCCAGGCCGCCATGCAGGCACCGCTGCCGGTGGACACGCAGCTCAGCCTGCAGCCGAGCGTCAGCGTCGGCTGGGCCATCTACCCCAGCGATGGCGCGGATGTGGACGCTCTGCTGGCGCGCGCCGACGAAGCCATGTATGCCAACAAGCGGGCCCGCCGGGCCCCGCCCAGGGAATTGACCGATGAAGCCACGGCCTGAACTGCGCCTGCGCGCTCTCCAACTGCTGCCCACCCCCTTGCTGCTGGCCCTGGCCGCCTGCAGCACGCCGCTGCCAACCGAGCCCACGGGCGCCGGCCTGCCGCTCGCACCGGTCGAGGTCTACGAGCCGCTGCGCCAGCTCGGTTTTCAACGCACGGAAGAAGGTTGGCTGCTGGACTTGGGCGCCCAATCGCAGTTCGAGTTCGGCTCTGACAGCCTGGGCTCCGAGGCCATGATCAAGCTCCACCGCATCGGCCGCGCGCTGGTGCGGCTGCAGTTCGCGCATTGCCGCATCGAGGGCCATGCCGACGAGATCGGCTCGGAGGCCTACAACCAGCAACTCTCGGAACGCCGCGCCCAGGCCGTGGCCCGGGTGTTGCAGGCAGCCGGCTTGCCGCCGGAACGCCTGCAGGTGCAGGGCTTCGGCAAGCGTCGCCCGATCGCCAGCAACCAGACCGACGCGGGCCGCGCCCAGAACCGGCGGGTGGTACTGATCGTGCCCGCTGCAGGCTGACCGACGGCTCAGGCCAACAGGCCGAGCGCGGCGTCCGTGGGCGCGGGGCCCCACTTGTCGCGGGGCGGCCAGGGGCGGCAGCGCCAGTCCGGCTCGAAGACGAAGGATGAGCGCTGACGGCCGGGCAGCAGGGCGCCATTGCCCGCGCCACGGGCGTAGTCGTGGTAGAGCTTCACGATCTCTTCCTCGCAGACCTGCTGGGCCGCAGGGTGGGCCCGGCAGGCGTCCTGCCAGCGGCGCACACGGGCCAAGGCAGGGTCGGCCGGCAACTCGAAGCCCTCGTAGTAGGCCAAAAACCAGAAGCGCTGCAGCAGCGGCGTGAAGACGGCCTCGGCCCAGCCGAAGGCATCGAACAACCACACCCCGTCCGGGTGGTGCTGGCGCAGCAGCTCGTCCAGCCGGGCGTAGACCGCCAGCAGCGCCAGCCGCAGCTCCTCACGCCGCGCCGGGTCCTGGTTCATCACATAGCGGTAGCCGGCATCACCCAGGCGCCCCTCTTCACTCACCAGCAGGTTCTCCAGTGCGTGCTCGCGGGCGTCCCGCCGCGCCACCGGAGGCTCAGGCAGCGCCATGTCGAGGTAGCGCAGGATCACCAAACTCTCGCGCAGCACGGTGCCATCCTCCAGCTGCATCAGCGGCAGCGCAGTGCGCCCGCCACTGAGCGCCAGCAGTTCGGGAGCGCGCGGACGCGTGATGTCGACGCGCTCAAAGCGCACCGCGTCGGGCCGCCCCTTGAGCTGCAGCAGGATTTCCAGTCGCTGCGAGAACGGGCAGACGGGGATGTGAAAGACGGTGACCTTCGGGCTGCCAGGCCGCACCAGCGGTACGGCCGCCGGCGCCGCACTACTCGACATCACGCTGCAACGCCCGTTCGCGGTAGAAGCGCTCGATGCGCGCGCCATGGGTCTGGCGGACATCCGCCGGCAGCCAGCGCAGGAAGGCGCGCCGGCTCTCCGGCCGCACGGCCAGCCGGCGAATGGCGCCATCCACGGCCTCGATCACGCCCTTGCCCCAGGCAGAACGCGTGCAGGCCACGTAGGCGGGGGGTGGGTCACGCTCCTCGAACAGGTCAAAGAAGGCCAGCTCCGGCGGCGGACTCAGGCGTTCCACGTAGTACTGCAGCGCCATCGGGTACTCGACCAGGTAGTCCATGCGGCCGGCCTCCAGCATGCGCAACACCTGGGGCGAGCTGGGCAAGGGCTGCCGCGAGACCTTGGCCGCTTCGAGCATCGGGTCCAGGTGCGCGCCGTAGCTGCGCCCCATCTCGAACACGCCGCGCAGATCCTTGCGCTGCAGCAGCTCCTTCAAACTCTGCTCGCCTTCCAACCCGGGCGTCCCGGCCCGCGTCACCACCACCTGGGGCACACCGACGGTCACCGCCGAGAAGTAGGCAAAGCCCAGGCGCTCAGGCGTCTTGAAGGCATCGACGTAGCAGATCGGCTCGCCGGCCTGCATCAGGCGCCACATCTTGGGGCGCGACAGATGCTCCAGCCGGTGATGAAAGCCTGGCAGCTCCTCGGCCAGGTAGGCGATCAGCAGGTCGTTCACCCCGTCGCCCAGTTCCACCGGACGAGCCGGTTTGGGCACGCTGCCTGGCAGATGGAAGGGGGGGCCATCGGCCACCGCCCAGGCAATGGTGTCCGCCTGGGCCGTCGAAACAAACAGCAGGAGCAGGATCAGCAGGTACCGGCGCAGCACAGGAAGGGTCCCAAAACCATGTCGCATCCGACCACAAGCGGCCGGGCAAGGGACTCCGGGTTTATGCGAGCCATGCGCTGCGGTCGGCCCATCGCATCCTTCAGCGCTGGTGCACCACGCGCTGCGGGAAGGGAATCTCGATGCCCTGCTCGCGCAGCAATCGCAGCAGGGCCAGGTTGACGTCGCTGCGCACGCTGCCGCTGCCGTTCTGCGGATCGCCGATCCAGAACACCACCTGCAGGTCCAGGCCATCGGCGCCGAAGTTGTTGAGCTGCACGGCAGGGGGCGGATCCGCAAGCACCCGGGGTACATCCTGTACGGTGGCCTGCAGCAGGGGCAGCAGCCGGTCCACGTCCGAGTCGTAGCCGATGCTGAGCTGGGTCGTCAGCGCCACCTTGGGGTCGGCCAAGGAGCTGTTCTCGACGCGCTGCGTGATCAGCAGCTCGTTGGGCACCACCGATTCCCGCCCGTTGAGCGCGCGCACGATGGTGTAGCGGGTCTTGATATCGGTGATGCGGCCCTCGAAGCCGTCCACTTTGACCATGTCACCGATGCGCAGCGAGCGCTCGGCCAGGATGACGAAACCGCTGACGTAGTTGCTGGCCAGCTTCTGCAGACCAAAGCCCAGGCCCACGCCCAGCGCACCGCCCAGCACGCCCAGCGCGGTGAGATCGATGCCGGCACTGGACAGGGCCAGCAGCAGCCCCACGAAGAGCAGCGCCGCCTTGACCAGGTTGGCGATGATCTTGCGCGCGCTCAGGTCTTCGGTGGCGGCTTTGAGCAGCCGCGCCTCGATGACGGCCGAAAGCCACAAGGTGCCGACCAGCACGAAGGCGACCGACACGCAGGCTTCCAGCAGGCTGCGCAGGCTCACCGTGCTGCCGCCCAGCTTCCAGCTGATCGCCTCCAGCTCTTCCATGGCTGCGGGCCACAGGCCGGTGATCCAGAGGATCGAGCCACCCCAGGCGAGCCAGCTGACCCAGCGCTCGCCCACATGCACCCAGCGCGACGTCGGAAAGGCGGCGCGCAGGATGCGCACCACCACGCGAATGACGAGCAGGCTGATCAGCACCGGCAGGGCCAGCTTCAGCAGCACCGGCTTGGCCCCCAGCAGTGGCCAGAGCTTGTTCAGCGCGTAGGCGCCACCCAGGGCCAGCACCGGGAACAGGGCCCCGTCAAAGCCATGCTGGCCCACCAGCACCTGCGAGCTCTCGCGGTAGCGGCGCGCCAGCAGCCACACGAGCAAGCCGACGGCCGCCAGGAGCAGGGCCAGGGCCAGCGCTTCCAGCCCCACGCCGCGGTGGTCCAGCTGGTTCATCCAATCGTTCATAAGCTCTCAGTCAAATCGATCCGCCGCCGGCCTGCACCAGCACGCGCAGATGGGCACACACGCTGCGGGCCAGGGCGTTGAGGTGGTAGCCGCCTTCCAGGCAGGACACGATGCGGCCCTGCGCGTGGCGCGCGGCCACGTCCACCAGCTGCTCAGTGATCCAGGCGTAGTCCACCTCGGTAAGGCGCAGCAGGCCCAGGGGGTCGAGCTGGTGGGCGTCGAAGCCGGCCGAGATGAAGAGCATTTCGGGCTTGAAGCGCTCCAGGGCCGGCAGCCAGTGGGCGCGGATGGCCTCACGGATCTCCTGCGAGCCGGTATGCGCCGGAAAGGGCAGGTTCAGCATGTTGCCGCCCTGGGGCGGCACGCCGCTGAAGGGGTAGAGCGGGTGCTCGAACAGGCCGACCATCAGCACGCCGGGGTCGTCGGCCAGCACGTCTTCGGTGCCATTGCCGTGATGGACGTCGAAGTCGATCACCGCCACGCGCTTCAGGCCATGGCGACGCAGGGCCGCCCGCACCGCCACGGCCAGGTTCGAGAAGAAGCAGAACCCCATCGCGCGCGCCCGCATGGCATGGTGGCCGGGTGGGCGCACCGCGCAAAAGGCATTGCGCACCTGGCCGCTGATGACCTGCTCGGTGGCCTGCAGCGCCGCGCCGGCGGCATGCAGCGCGGCGGTGAGCGTGTGCGGGTTGGCGGCGGTGTCGGGGTCCAGCTGCACCACCTGGGTGACGGCGCCCAGACGTTCGCGCAGCCCGGCCAGGTAGGCGCGGTCGTGCGCCAGCGCCAGTTCGTCCCAGCTGGCGGCGCGGGCCTGCTGCACGGCCAGGTGCGCGATCAGTCCGGTGGTTTCGAGCGCCTCGGCAATCGCTTCAAGACGCTCCGGACACTCGGGATGCCCTGAACCCATCTGATGCAGAAGGAAGGACGGATGGGTGAAGAACGCGGTGCTCAAGATTTTGCTAAGGTGCGGGCGATGCACTCACCCTCATTGGATACGGCCCTGCTGCAGCAGGTGCAAAACCAGATTAGCACGGTGATCAAGGGCAAGCCGACCCAGGTGGCCGACTGCCTGGCCTGCCTGGTGGCGGGCGGGCACCT